>BDSW01000391.1 GCA_002898175.1 bacterium BMS3Abin04 | reverse complement strand
TAGCTTGAAAATAAAATCTGAAAATCATTTTAATTTTCCTCCTCACTTAATTGAAAAATATCTTCAACTCTACAATTAAAAAATTTTGCTATTTTTAATGCTAATTTTATGGAAGGATTAAACTTCCCGTTTTCAATTGCGTTTATGGTTTGCCTTGATACTTGAAGTTCGCGTGCAAGATCATCCTGAGTAATCTCCCCGTTTTCGAATCTTTTTTTCCTTAATTTGTTTTTTATACCCATTTTTTGTTTCACCTTTATTTAAAATTTGCTCTATGTAAATGTAAAGAAAACTTTACGTATTGTCAAGTATACTTTACATCACAACATTTAGTTGTTGTAATACTTTACCAAAAACATTACGCTTGCCAAACAGAATTCTAAAAAGTAAGTTTTGATATGATAATAAGGAGGTATTGTTATGAAAACCATTATTGAACCTTTTAAAATTAAATCGGTTGAACCGATACGCTTTACAACCCGGGAAGAACGTGAAAAAATATTAAAGGACGCAGGATATAATCCTTTTATGATTCGTGCCGATGATGTGCTGATAGATTTACTTACCGATAGCGGAACATCCGCAATGAGCGCTAAGCAGTGGGCCGGAATAATGGATGGCGACGAATCTTATGCAGGTTCGAAAAGTTTTTTCAGATTTGAATCAGCTGTAAAAAAAATTACGGGACACAAATTTATTATTCCTACTCACCAAGGCAGAGCTGCAGAGAAAATATTATTTTCGATCGTGGGCGGTAAAGGAAAATATATTCCCAATAATACTCATTTTGATACGACACGGGCAAACATAGAATTTACCGGCGCGGAAGCTGTTGATTTATTAAACGAAGTGGGAAAACATCCGGAAATTAAAGCTGACTTTAAAGGTAATATGGACATTGAGGCTCTTAATGCATTTATTAAAAAAGTTGGGAAAGAAAACGTTCCATTGGTAATGATGACAATAACAAACAACTCCGGCGGTGGTCAACCCGTTTCTATGCAGAATATAAGAGAAACAAAAGAGGTCTGTAAAAAATATAACATCCCTCTTTTTCTTGATGCATGCAGATTTGCCGAGAATGCGTACTTTATCAAGTTGCGTGAAAAAGGATACGAAGATAAATCGATTTTGGAAATAGCTCAGGAGATTTTTAGTTATTCAGACGGAGCAACTATGAGCGCTAAGAAAGATGCACTTGTAAATATTGGTGGTTTCCTTTCAATGAATAATGAATATATTGCAATGCAGTGCCGTAATTTGCTTATTGTGACTGAAGGGTTCCCGACTTACGGCGGTTTAGCCGGAAGAGATTTAGAGGCGGTTGCACAAGGTTTGGAGGAAGTATTGGATGAACATTATCTTAGATACAGAATTAAAAGTACGGCATATCTTGGCAATAAAATGACGGAAGCTGGAATTCCTATAATTGAACCGCCGGGCGGACATGCAATTTACATCGATGCTAAACGGTTTTTGCCTCACGTTCCTCCGTATGAATATCCGGGTCAATCTATAGTTTGCGAAATTTATTTGGACGGCGGAGTTAGAGCTGTTGAAATAGGCAGCGTTATGTTCGGAAAATACGACAAAGAAACAGGTAAACTTATTTCCCCGGCAATGGAATTGGTCAGGCTGGCAATACCAAGACGCGTTTACACTCAAAGTCATATCGATTATGTTGCGGAAGTTCTTATTGAAGCTTACAAACATCGGGATAAACTAAAAGGTTATGAGATAACTTATGAAGCTCCGATGCTTAGGCATTTCACAGCTAAATTCAGACCTCTAAGTTAAGCTAGGAAAAATATGAAGTTTATAAAAAATTATACATTCACCGACCGGCTCCAAATTTGGCGTTTATTAATTTCCGGTTCCGATAAATTGATTATTGAATTAAGGGATACGGATAAAAAAGAAGTTTTTTTCAGCTGTCTTGATATTCATACCGGGGAACCGGTTTTTTCTAAAAAACAATTGGACGAACCATACTGGATCGGAATCGAGCAAGTTCATGACGATGTAATTTTCTTTCATAAATTTGCAAAACCGGATATGCCGGGACACCGGGAAATAATTGCTTTTGATATTTTTACTCAGGACATCCTTTGGAAATCGTACGAATATACATTCCTTTTTATTTTTGATGATAAGTTGTATGTGTCAACCGAGAGTTTTGAGGGAAACAAATATTTTACTCTGGATTATAAAAACGGTAAAGTAATTGAGGAACTAAAGGTCAGTTCGACTGAGATTGCGAAGTTAAGAAACATAGCTGATCAATCAATAAGTCATGATAATTATATTTTCCCGGAAATTTTTGAACCCGGGAACTCCGGTGTTAATGAAAATGTTAATATCTTAATTGGTAAAGAAGCTAAAAACCTTGATATCATTGGAAATATTGAGTATACTGAATTCAAGGGTTTACTTTTATTTAATGTGCATTTTAAAGTATTAGACAATAGTTTGGTAAATAAGTTCTTTGTTAAAAATTTGGAAACCGGTGAGGAAATATTTACCGAAATCTTAAATGCAAATGTAAATGCTTTTGCACCGGACTCATTTTTCTGCTATAAAAATTATGTTTTGATTTTAAAAGAAAAAAAGGAATTACTGGTTTATAAAATTGAATAATCTTTCGGGGTGTTAAAATGAATCACTCAGTTGAAGAAAGAAAAATCTTACTACAAGCTGCACGAAAATCAATAGAATCCATATTTACCGGCAAAGAACCGGCTGCTTGCGACTATGAAAAATATCCTTCCTTAAAAGATAATTTGGGAGCTTTTGTAACTCTTACAATCAACAAAAGATTACGAGGCTGTATTGGTTATATTTTTTCTGATAATACTTTGTACGATACTGTTTGTGATGCTGCTGTACAAGCTGCAATTCACGATCCTCGCTTCCCTCCGCTAACTAAAAATGAGTTCGAACAAATAGAGATAGAAATTTCAATTCTATCCAAACCTTTCCCGATGGAATCTTACGATGATATCGTGGTTGGCAAGCACGGACTAATTTTAGAAGAACCCGGAATGAGAGCTTTACTGCTTCCCCAAGTTCCGGTTGAATATAATATGGATAGAGACCAATATTTAAGGGCGCTTTGCGAGAAAGCCGGAGCATTTAGAGATTGCTGGAAAAGGAAACAATTAAGAATAAATCTTTTTACTGCCGAAGTTTTTTCTGAAAGTAAAGTGGAGGGTGAAAATGGAAGTAGTTAGACCACCGGCTGTTGCCGGAATGTTTTACCCGGCGGATAAAAATGAATTGGAAAGATTAATAAAAATGCTGTTGGATCAAAATATTCCAAGCGAGAAGTTTGATCATATTTATGGAATTGTATCTCCGCATGCAGGTTATATTTATTCGGGCGGAACTGCCGCTTTTGGATATAATACGGTAAAAGGGAAAAACTGTGAAACTGTTGTAGTAAT
>BDSW01000390.1 GCA_002898175.1 bacterium BMS3Abin04 | reverse complement strand
ATTAATATTCCTAAGTCTTCCGGAAAGCGGACTGAGACCCCATGCAAGATCTTGGGCAAGAGCGGTCGGATTATGGCAGTTTATTAAAGGTACGGGCAGACTTTACGATCTGAATGTTAATTTTTATGTTGACGAAAGAAGAAACCCGGAGAAATCAACTCGCGCTGCTGCAAGACATTTAAGAGACTTGTATATGTCTCTGGGCGATTGGTATTTGGCAATTGCCGCTTATAATACGGGAGAAGGAAGAATTAAAAGGGCGGAACGCAGAGCAGGCGCAAAAGATTTTTGGAAAATAAGAAGATATCTTCCGAGAGAGACACGAAACTATGTCCCTCAATATATCGCGGTTACTCTCATTGCAAGTCAACCCGAGAAATATGGTTTTCACAATTTGAAATATACAAAACCGCTCGAGACAAAAGAGTATACAATAAATGAAGCTATTGATCTGAACGTCCTTGCAAAATGTGCCGATATTTCATTAAAAGAATTAAAGGATTTAAATCCCGATTTAATTCAGTATTGTACTCCTCCAAATTTACCAGGCGGATATAAATTAAAAATTCCGGCACGTTCATATGCTGCTTTCAAGGAAAATATAAAAAATATTCCGGAAGATGCTAAACTGTTGTATGTTCTGCACAGGGTAAAACGCGGTGAAACACTTTCACAAATTGCCCGCAAATATCACGTTAGGTTATCAAGTCTTGCTCGAATAAATAATATATCCGTACGTTCGCGTATTTATCCGGGTGTAAGATTAAAAATTCCTATTTCCAGGTTTGCTAACGGTAAAGTTTTGCTCGATACCGACATGCAGGCAGCAGAGGAAGACACAACACATTTTGATCCAAGTAAAGTTCCTTATAAACTTGTAATTGACGATACAAACTCAAAAACGGATTACATTGATGTTTATAAAAATAATTTAAGTAATTCAAATAAAATAATTATTCCTAAAGACAAAAATTTAGTCTTGTATGCCGTTAAGAGAGGAGACAACCTGGTTGATATTGCTACTCTTTTTGATGTAAGAGTATTCGACATAAGAAACTGGAACAATTTACCTTACACAACATCTATTCGTGTAGGACAACAGTTAAAAATATACGAGCCCAAAGAGAAAAAAGATTATTATGCATCAATAGATAAAATGGGAAGAACACAAAAAATTAGGAAACTATATGAGAACTCCGGGGATACTTGGATTGAACATAGGATAAGACGCGGAGAATCTCTCTCAACAATCGCGCACAAATTTGGCGTAAGAGTATCCCAATTAAAAAGATGGAACGGATTGAGGACCAGTAGAATTTACAAAGGTAAAAAACTAAGAATATATACCGGTAGACCAGGAACTGAATATATAGCTACAAGAAGTAAAAGTACTGCTTCCAAAAGGAACTTAGTAAAATACAGGATTAAGAAAGGCGATTCAATGGGAGAAATTGCCGAGAAATTTAATGTATCAACTTATCAAATCAGGAAATGGAACAGACTGAGAACAAATAGAATTTATGCCGGGAAACTGTTAAAAATTCATCCGAATAATTCACGCGGATATATTGCTGAAGCTCAAAACTCAAGCGGCAAGACGGGAAATTATAAAATCCGCAGAGGCGATACGCTCGGCAAAATTGCAATGAAATTTCATATCAGTATCAGCCGGTTAAAAAAATTAAATAACTTGCACTCAAATAAAATTATAGTCGGTAAAACTTTAAAAGTTAAAAACGTAAGTTCAACAAGAGCTATAGCTAAAACCCGCAGCAATTCAAACCGCTCAAAGCATAAATCAAATGCTGTTATTTACAAAGTAAAACGATATGATACACTTGGTAAAATAGCTCTAAAAAATCATGTTAAAATTTCCGATTTGAGAAAATGGAATAGTATTAAAGGTAATAAAATAGTTTTAGGTCAGTCGTTAAAAATATACAGAAGAAAACCTAATAATTTAACAGATGCAAAAAGAATCCACTCTGCAAATAAAATTCATAAAGTAAGAAGGGGAGAAGCCCTGTGGACTATAGCAAATCAGTATAATGTGAGAATTGCAGACCTAAAAGCATGGAATAACCTAAAAACTTCTAAAATTAAAATTGGACAGGAATTATTAATATTGAATTAGAACTGCAACTTTATTAAGTTTATAATACAAATCTTCCGTTAGGGGTGTCCGATTACTAAGTCGGACTGAGAAAAAACCCTTAATACCTGATCCGGATAATACCGGCGTAGGAAAACGGTTTCAAATGGTTAAGTGTTTATGCCGTTTTCCTCAAACGGCTTTTTTATTTTAAATGAAAGGATAAAAATGAAGCACTTAATTATACTATTACTACTTTTGTACACAACAACAGGCGCCCAATCTTTCACAATTAAAGGGAAAGTAATTGATGCAAGTTCGAACGAACCTTTGGCTCTTGCAAACATTTCTATTTCCGATATTCATCAAGGAACAGCTACAAATAAAAACGGTGAGTTTACTATCTCAGGTTTGGAGAAAAACGACTTATCAAAATACTTGATTATCAGTTATGTCGGATACAAAATAAAAAATATCAGGATAGATAAATTAAGCGCCGGCAAACTTAATGTTATAAAATTGAAGAGATCAATTCTGAGCAGTCAAACTGTTTTAGTAAATGGAACAATTGGAAATTTAAGAAATACTCCGGCTTCATTTTCAAAAATTAAACGTGAAGATATTGATGAGAACTATATTACCCAGGATTTACCTGAATACTTATCTTATTTACCTTCCACAACTTTTTATTCCGAAAGCGGGAACGGAATCGGTTATAATTATTTAAGTATTCGAGGTTTCGATCAAAGAAGAATTTCCGTATCGGTTAACGGTATTCCGCAGAACGATCCCGAAGACCACAACGTTTATTGGTTAGACATGCCCGACCTTTTGGAAAGTACGGAAATGATTCAGGTACAAAGAGGTGCGGGAAGCGGAAGCATTGGTTATCCTGCAATAGGCGGCTCAATTAATATAATTACTTCCTCGTTTTCTTACAGACCGATGTTTAATCTCTCATCTACCTTTGGAAGTTTTAATACAAGAAAGTATGAAGCATCCTTCTCCAGCGGTTTAATTAAAAACAAATATTCCGTTTACACTAAACTTTCAAAAACGCTGAGCAGCGGTTACAGAAACAGCAGCTGGGTTAACTTTAACAGTTTTCACGTTTCGGCTGTGAGGTACGATAAAAAACTTACTACACAAATTAACATTTACGGCGGACCTATTTCCGATGGATTAGCATATAACGGATTGCCGAAGTTTACTATTAAAAACAAAAAAATGAGGAGAGAAAATTTATCTTATTGGGAAGCCGGTAATAATAATTATACTTTTAAAATTTTACGCCGACCTTCGGAGATTGAAAATTTCTCGCAGCCTCATTTTGAAATACTAAACGATTTAAAACTAAACGATAATGTTACGTTTAATTCAGCTCTTTTTCTTGTAATCGGTAAAGGCTTTTTTGATTATGACGGTTCTTGGACGGTTTATTATGATGATTATTTCCGCTTGAAAGCTAACGGAATTGATTCAACGGCAAATCCTGCAAATGCCTTGATTCGTGCACAAGTTGAAAACACTCAATGGGGATGGATACCGCGCATTAGTATTAAACATAAAAACGGTAATTTAATTTTGGGAGGCGAGTTTCGAAAGCATAAATCTTTGCATTGGGGCAGTATAAACTTCGCCGAAGGTTTACCGGTCGGAGTAACAAAAGATTATAAATACTACTCCTTTAACGGAGGAAAAGATATCTTAAATTTCTATGCCAACGAAAACTGGGATTTAGACCGAAAAATAAATTTACTTG
>BDSW01000389.1 GCA_002898175.1 bacterium BMS3Abin04 | reverse complement strand
GTAAGAGTAAGGCTATGAGTTAGAGTAAGATTATGAGTTAGAGTAAGATTATGAGTTAGAGTAAGACTATGAGTAAGAGTAAGACTATGAGTAAGAGTAAGATTATGAGTAAGAGTAAGACTATGAGTAAGAGTAAGACTATGAGTAAAATGAAGTAAGAAAATTCAAAAGAAAGAAATAAGAATATGGTAACTCAAACTTGCTGACCTTTCAACTTGGTAATCTGTGAACCTGGTAATTTGCTAACTTGGTAACCTGTGAACCTTATAATTTGTTTAATTTTTCAAACTGATTCTCACTCTAATCTCATACCGAAGACAATTGAGAATTCATATTCGTGAATAATTTCGAAGCCTACTTTTTGATAAAATAAGACGGCGTTTTCATTTTTTTTACCAACTTCCAAGTGAAGAGCCGGGATTTTAAGATCGCGTAATTTATTTATAAAAGTATCTATCATCTTCCGTCCCATTCCTTTACCTTGAGCCACCGGCAGTAAATCAATATGAAGATGAGCAGGATAATTCAATAGCTCAGGTTTCGGTTTATACCCTTCGTGAATTAGCTGAACTATTCTTGATTCCATAGCGGATTTATATTTTTCCCCAATCGGGTACTGCGGACGTAATATTGAGAACCATTTTTTGTCGGATTCACTGGCAAAGTTCTCGGAGTCTTTTGTTCCGAGAATATAACCGCAAGGTTTTTTGTCCGCTGTTAAAATAAAACATAATTCCGGTTCTAATACCGCATAAGGTGCGGCGTAAAAGTGTGCGAGCAAATTCGGGTCATTAAATAAATGTGAAGCGTCCTTTCCGCTGTCGCCGGTTTGTAAGCAAATATTATAAATTGAAACTAAATCACTTGGATGATAATTCCTAATTTCTAATTCCATTTTCCGAATGTTGTATTTTAAATATTATTACAAAACAATTCCACATTAAAAAGCCCCAAACGGGTTAAAACCCATTTGGGAAGTTTCATTTTTAGTTTTTTCCCCACGATTAAAATCGTGGGTTAGTAAAATATGATTTTTCGGAATATAATCATTTATACTTTAATATTTTTATATAAGCTACAAGTTATTATTTTACCTGACTGTACAAAACAAAACTTCATCATTCCTTGTCGTACAATAATTATCTATTTCCATGCATTTTCAATATCAGCAATTAAATCTTCTACATCTTCAATTCCAACCGAAAGTCTTACAAGCGAATCCGTAAGTCTCATTTTTCCCCTTTCTTCTTTCGGAACGGCCGCATGCGTCATTGATGCAGGATGACTAATCAAGCTTTCAACGCCGCCCAGACTTTCCGCAAGGGAAAAAATCTTAGTTTGCTTTAATACTTTTTTAGCAAGTTCAATATCTCCAAAATCGACGGATATCATTCCGCCGAAACCGGACATTTGCCTTTTTGCCAATTCATGCTGCGGATGCGTTTTTAAGCCCGGATAATAAACTTTTACAGCCGGACTATTATTAACTAAAAAATCCGCAATTCGTATAGCATTTTCATTATGCTGCTTCATTCTGACAGCTAAAGTTTTGGTTGAACGAAGGGTCAGCCAACAATCGAACGGCGAGGGAATTGCTCCGGCTGCATTTTGAATATATTTCAATCTTTCATATACATTTTCATTACTTGTAACAACAATTCCACCTATTAAATCGCTGTGTCCGTTTAAGTATTTTGTTGAGCTGTGCACAACAATATCAGCTCCTAACGACAACGGATTTTGAAAATAAGGACTCATAAAAGTGTTATCAACAATTGATAAAAGATTATTTTTTTTACAGATATCAACAGTACCCTTAATGTCCGTTAAATTTAGCATTGGATTTGTAGGAGTTTCTATGTAAACAATTTTCGTATTTTTCTTAACTGCATTTTCAATATTGGTAAGGTTGCTTGTATCGACCCAGCTAAATTCAATTCCGTAGTTTGTCATAATAGTTTCAAACAGCCGGTATGTTCCGCCATATACATTATTAGAAACGACTAAGTGATCGCCGGATTTTACTAAACTCATTAGCGCTTGTATTGCAGCCAATCCGGATGAGAAAGCAATTCCATATTTCCCTTTTTCCAAAGCTGCAATATTCTTTTCCAATGCAGCCCTTGTTAAATTATGTGTTCTTCCATATTCAAATCCCTTGTTTTTACCTAACTCTTCTTGCTCATATGTAGAAGTAAGATAAAGAGGCATAATAACAGCCCCGGTTGTCGGGTCGGGTATTTGACCCGCATGAATTGCATCCGTTGAAAATCCCATATTATCTCCTTTTACCAAATTTTAATTAAAATCTATTAAATCGTACTTTGTAATGATATCCGTAACTCTTCCAAAATCCTGCACTAAAATCGCCGAGTTATTCTCAAGTAATTTTCTTACCTCATTTAAAGATACTTTAGCGTCTACAAAAGGAAAATTTTCTTCCATAACACTACTAATTTTATTATTTAGAATCGATTTATCGTTCACAATTTCAGTCATTAACTTTTCTTCAATTATTGATCCGACCGGCTCACGCTCGTGATTAAAAACCACAAGCTGTGTAACCCCGCGTTCAGCTAAAAGTTCAACCGCATCTTTTACTGTATCATCATCATGCACACAAATAATTTCCTCAAATCCTTTTGCCTTTTTTCTATAAGAAATATCACGCAATGTTTTAATGTCCGTCTCAATCATTTTATTTTCCACCAGCCAATTATGATTATGAAGTTTAGACAAATATCTTTCTCCTGTATCGCAAACTATAAATACAATCACATCATTTTCAGTTAAATCTTCTGCTATTTTCAAAACCACATTTAATATTGTTCCCGTACTTCCACCGCAGAAAATTCCTTCTTCCTTTGTAAGACGTCGGGCTGCTGCGAATGAATCTTTATCACTTATGTTTATAATTTTATCAATGTACTGAAAGTGAACATTTTCGGGTAAACAATCCTGTCCTATTCCTTCAACCAAATATGGTGTTCCATGAATAATTTTTCCTGTTTCTTTATAAGTTTTTAATATTGAACCAAGCGGATCAGCACCAATTACTTTAATAGCCTGGTTTTTCTCCTTTAAATATCTTCCTGCTCCACTTATAGTGCCGCCGGTTCCTATACTGGCAACAAAGTGAGTAATCTTACCATCGGTTTGCTCCCAAATTTCGGGTCCCGTTGTTTTATAGTGAGCTTCCGGGTTTGCCGGATTAGAATATTGATATGCGAAAATGGAATTCGGAGTTTCTTCGCTTATTCTCTTTGCAACATTAACATAATACTCAGAATCATCAGGTTCAGCAGCATTAGAAACTACAATTACTTCCGTTCCCAATGCTTTTAAGTAATTTATCTTTTCATCGCTGACTTTATCCGTAACAACAAAGACCGATTTATACCCTTTTACAGCAGCAACTAGTGCAAGACCAATACCGGTATTCCCGCTTGTGGCTTCAACGATTGTTCCACCGGGTTTAAGTTCGCCGCTTTTCTCCGCAGCTTCAATCATAGCAAGACTGATTCTATCTTTTACACTTCCGCCCGGGTTTGATGATTCTAATTTTGCGAAAATTCTCGGCTTTAATCCCTCGTTAACTTTGTGTAATTCAACAAGTGGAGTATTACCGATAAGTTCTAAAATATTTTTTTTATATTTCACAGCAATTCCTTTCTAATAAAATTAATCCAGGTGTAACGTTAGCGATAAAATTATTATTGAATT
>BDSW01000388.1 GCA_002898175.1 bacterium BMS3Abin04 | reverse complement strand
CTAATGTATACCTAAGCGGATCAGCCGGGAAAAGTTTGAGAAAATCCACAACATCAATTCCCCACCCTCTTGATTTGGAGAATTTCTTTCCTTCAAAATTTAGGAACTCATTAGCAGGTACATTCTGCGGATAAACATATTTTGTATCGTTCCCGTTATTCCAAGCTTTAAGCATTGCCGGGAAAATTATTGTGTGGAAAACTATATTATCTTTACCAATGAACGCAATATATTTTGTTTCTTGGTCTTGCCAGTAATTTTTCCAAAGGTCAGGTTTGCCCAATTGTTCAGACAGCTCTTTTGTTGCGGAGATATACCCTAAAACAGCTTCGAACCAGACGTAAAGAACTTTACCTTCACTATCCGGAAGCGGAACTTTTACTCCCCAATCCAAATCGCGCGTAACCGCTCTATCTTTCAAACCGTCTTTAAACCAGCTTCTGCATTGCTGAACTACGTTATCTTTCCATTTATATTTTTTATTATGCTCCTCAACATATTCTTCCAACCAAGGTTGGAACTCACCCAAAGGGAAATACCAGTGCGATGTTTCTTTAAGCACGGGTGTGCTTCCCGAAACTTTACTTTTCGGATTAATCAATTCCGTGGGTTCATATAAAGCACCACAATTTTCGCATTCGTCGCTTCGTGCTTCCTCATATCCACATTTCGGACAAGTTCCTTCAACATACCGATCAGGTAAAAACATTTTAGCTTTTTCGTCATAAAATTGAAGGGTCTTTTTCTCTTTCAAAATTCCTTGATTATAAAAACTTTTAAAAAACTCTTGCGCTGTTTTGTGATGAACAGGAAGACTTGTTCTGGAATAAATATCAAAATCCATCCCGAAATCTTCAAAAGCTTTCCTATTAATACTATGGAATCTATCAATTACTTCTTTCGGAGTAATCTTTTCTTTATCCGCTGTAATTGTAATTGGTACACCGTGTTCATCGGAGCCGCAAACGTAAAGTATATCGTCCCCTTTTAATCTTTTATATCTCACATAAATATCGGCAGGCAAATATGCCCCGCTTAAATGGCCCAAATGAATCGGACCGTTTGCATAAGGTAAAGCCGAAGTTACAAGTACTTTTTCTTTTTTCAATCTATTCACCGGAAATTAATATTTAGAAAAATCAAATATAGTAATATCCTTATCATTTCGCGAAAAATTATTCTGTTTTTACAGGAATCACAACCGTAACATGATGATTATATTCTACTGTGTAAAGTCGTAAGTAGTTGTAGATGTAGAATTAAGGTTAACTCCGTAAGCACTCATAATTGCAAGATGGTTTCTATGCTTAATTACTATATAATAGTTCCTTGCCGGAGCAGTTAAAGAAACAACTTTTGTTGTATCATCACTTCTAATTAGATTCCCATCGTTACGCAGTAGAACACTTTTTGAAGTTATAGCGTTACCGCTTGTAGTTTCCCTAAGCTGAACCAAAACCCAATCAACAATATCGTTAGGGATGTTTTCAACACTTCTTATATTTTCCAGATATGGAGAAGTTAACGGAATATTTGAACCAAGATTTGTATTCATAGAATGAGCAGTTGAATTATAAGCACCTTGTAAAAATACTTTTAACGATAAAAGTACCGGAAGTGACGTAACTTTTGTAACGGTTTCGTTATTAGCAATTTGTAATGCTGCGTGAACAATATTCCAACTTTGCAAATTTATTTCATCCAATGTTTTATTACCCAAATCCCAAGTTAAACTATCCTCGTTAACAAATTGAGAAAGTTTCAAGTTATCAACATCACTTCCAATTAACACCTCAGGATGGTAGGAAAAAAATATTACATTTCCCGAACCGTAATTAAATTTTATTACTGTTGGTTCGTTTTCTCCAGTTCTTGCTTCCGGTACAGTTCCAACTGGAGCAACTGCAGTTGCCCAAATTTCGTAATTATCCGGAATAGAAGAAAAATTAGTAAAGACAGGTCCGCCGTAATAAAAGAAACGAGTAGTGTCGGGTAAACCTATTAAACTCATTGTCGGATTAGAAATATTAATATTAGCAATTTGAAAACTGGCTGTATCACCACTATCCCACGGCGTCCAGCCAAATGGACCTTTAGCATAACCGTTAAGCAAATTTAATTTATAATCATAAGCGAGGTAGTCGCTCTGTTGATTAAAAGTTCCATTGCCTCCGGTAGCCGTTTGCGCCCAATCAACAGTATCCGATGCCCAATAAGCTCCTGCACAAAATCCAACATAGTTACCGCCGCTGTTAATAAAATTCCTTATATTAATTTTACCGGTTAGTGAAACAGCAATTTCTCTGTTTGCCGCCCATCCGCCCGGAGCAATTAACGCTTTGTATCTTCTATTAGCTCCGCTGCCAAGTTCGCCATTGTTTATATCATTATGGTCAATAGTTTTATACGACCAATTATAATTAAAAAACAATGCTTTCAGTGCAGTAACTTCTTCCTCCCAAACTCCGTCATCCTCATAACCCGGATCGTACAATGCAAAATCCGCCACATAGTTTTGAGCGTACATTATGTACGGAAAAAATCCAAGTAATATTGTAACAAAATACTTTTTCATAATTTTAATTTAATTGTTTTGCTCCTTCGATTCCGTAAAACATATTGCTTCCCGTTGTAAAATCATAAATTGTAGATGAAGAAGTGTTTAATGCAACTTTAGCAGCGCTCATTACTGTAAGATGATTTCGATGTTTAATAACAATAAAATAATCTCCGGCCGGCGTGTCTAATTTTATATCGGTTGTTGTTCCGTCATCGGCAACAATTCTACCGTCATTCCGAAGCAAAGCACTTTTGGATGCTACGGCAATTCCATTGGCAGAATCTCTTAACTGCACCAAAACCCAATCTACTATATTTGCTGATATACTATTTATTGTCCGTACATTTTCCGAATATGGTGAAGTTAACGGTATTTTTGTTCCCAAATCAGTATTCATTTCAGTTGTAGATGTATTATAAGCACCTTCGAGATAAATTTTAACTTGGACTAAAACCGAAGGGATTTGATTCATAGCTGCAAGCGCATCGATAGTTCCCCAACCGTATAAATTATCCGGAGATGTAGAATGATCGGCTGTACTTCGTAATATATCTCTGATTTGCATTGGAGTAAGCGAATAATCTTTTTCCAGCATAAGCGCGGGTACACCGGCAGCAAGCGGGCAAGAAGCTGATGTTCCGCTAAAACTTCTATAACTTGTGATTGAAGAATTTGAAGCAGCATAAGTACCGTCGCCCATTGCCATTAAATCGGGTTTTATTCGCCCGTCGGCTGTTGGTCCAACACTGCTAAAACTAGCACGAACTTTACTGGAATTAACTGCTCCTATTGCAACTACGCTGTCGCCATCAGCCGGTGCATTTAGAGTATTGTGCGATGAATTAAAACCATTATTTCCCGCTGAATTAAAAACAATGATTCCTTTTTTAACCGATAAATCGGCAGCAATTGTTATGGTAGCGGTATTCCCATCCATATCAGCAAAAGTATAATCATTTTGTGTGCCGTCAAAATCCAAATATCCAAGCGAAGTAGAAAATACATCCGCTCCAATGCTATCTGCCCATTCGGATGCAGCAACCCAGTTATCTTCTTCTACTGGAGTTTCCGATTCTGTATTTTCCGTTTTTGCCAGTAAATAATCGGCGCCAAAGGAAGTACCTATAATTTGTCCTTCTTTAAAACCCCCTATTTGTGATAGTGTACTTGTTCCATGTGACCCTTCACCTTGTCCAGTACCATTTTCTACATCCGGATCATCATTAACAAAATCCCAAGCAGCAATAATATTTATGTTTTGCAAGGCTTCGTGGCTAAGCTTATCAAACCCGGCATCCATTAAACAAATTAAAATTCCTTTACCGGAATAACCTTGGTCGTGAACCGCAACGGTATTTATTACTTCATTCTGAGTTAGCGAACTTCCGTAATTATAAGTGTGAGCTGTAGTTGAAGTTTGAATATTGGTCTGTTTCGTTTTATTCTTGCCACTGGGTTTTGGAAGTTTTTTCTTTTTATATCTTCTTACTTCAGTAATTTTTTTTACGAACGGCAACTTTTCTAATCTTTGTAATACCGATTTATTAATGTAACAACTTACAGCATTTAACCATTTTGATTTGTGTTTAATTTTAATTCCAAGTTTTCTTAATTTTTTAATGTAATTGGAATTAACCGGAATATCGGTAAAATCAATCAGTTTATTATTAGGCAGGACTTTGGCCCTTCTTTTTAACGACCGTTCAGAAACAACGGAATTAGGTTGATTGAGATACTTTTCTAAATTTTTCCCTTTATTATTGAAATAAACCCAGACCAATACACTTTGGTTTGCAGGTAACATTCTAATCTTTTCTGCAAATTTACCGGAATATTTATGATTTGCCGTCTGCGAAAATATGTTTATACAAATAAAAAATATTACTACCGGAATAGTTTTTCTAATCATCACAATATCCTTAAATAATTTGATAATTCTTGTGAATCTATAGCTACTAAATAATAATGGGATATTTGCTCTTTTTTGGTTTGTATAATGTACAATAATATTAAAAAAAATGTTTAATTTGATGCCCAACTTCTTAAAAAAGTTGGGCATCTACTCCATAACGTACAATTACATTAAAAATATATTTAAACAACCTGTAAACGGTCTGCCTACTAAACCTAATTTATCAGTTTGCTTTGTCTTTCTT
>BDSW01000387.1 GCA_002898175.1 bacterium BMS3Abin04 | reverse complement strand
CACGTTTATCTCCGTCAGGTACAAGCCCTAATTTCACTAAATCAAAATCTATTTGTTCAACCTTACTCCAATATCTGAAATCAACTCCGAAAGAAAATATACCGGGAGTGTAATCCATTTTTAAATAGACAAGATGACGAGGGCGGTATTTTAAAGCCTTATCGGTTAATAGATTTTTTGTCCATAAATATGTATAACCGATTGATGATTGAAAATTAAAACCGGGATTACTGTATTTTATAATTATTTCGGAACCTTGAATTCTTGCTCTGGTTACATTTTCAAAAACGACTTCTCCGTCAGTTATATCAATCGTCGGTTCTATTAAATTATAATAATCACTTTGGAATATGGCGGCATCCACATTCAAACTACATAGTAATGAATGATTTATTCCTAACTCAAAAGAATAATTATGCTCTGATTTTAAGTTGGGATTAGGTTTAACGGTAATTCCGCTTGTAATAGTTGATGTAAAAGTTTCGGCTAAAGATGGCGCCCTGAAGCCTCTTTCTATACTTGCCCGTAAATAAGTTTTAGTGTCTAATTTATAGTTCAATCCAAATTTTGGAGAGAGTGAATTCTCCGCTTCCAGATTTTTTAACCTGCTGTAATCGTATCTTATACCGGCTGAAACCCTTAGCGGGAAATTAAATTTATATTCCAATTGAGAATAAATCGCAAAAACATTTGAGGTCGGATTTCCAAAAATATTGGATTTAACAATTCCCATATTGCCTTCTATGCCGGAGACTAGGTAAGTGTTGTTTGAAAATTGATAATTAGACTGCAGCTCAAGTCTAAATAAATTTGAGCTTGATCTGTTTGAACTTTCGGAATCATCTTTCCAAAAAGAGCGGTACAAACTTCCTTTTAATTTGAATGATAAAAATTTACTGTATCTAAAATTATAAGTTGATCCGAATAAAAATCGTTCCGAGTGAACAACTTGTCCAATACTGCTTTCCGGTGGAATTAAAGCGTCTCTTGAGCTTTTCCAATAATCGAACGTCGCTTTATCTCTAACAAAACCTGTAGCAAAAAAAGATAAATCAGATTTGCTGCTAAATTTATACTGCATTTTCAAATAACCCGAGTATCTATTTTGCCAGTCGTTTTCCCGGTAGCTCATATCTTCCGTTCTTGATAGAGAAATAGAAACACCGAGATTACCGAATTTATTTGTATGTCCTAAAGTAATTCCATTGTAGGTCCTGGTTTTGTTTGACCAGTCCCATTCCTTATGAGACGGTTTGTCGTAGACCCCTAAATATGATTTAACAAATGTAATTGGTTTTGATGCAATACTTTTAGTAATAATATTGATTACGCCGCCAATAGCCGTAGAACCGTAAAGCGAACTGGCAGCTCCTTTAATAATTTCAACCCGCTGCACATCGGTTATAGGAACAAGTTCCCAGATTATTTCGCCGGTATCTCCGGTATAAACCGGAATACCGTCAATTGCAACTAAAACCCTGCTGCCGGCTCCCCTGCTGTATCCGCTTGAGCCGCGAATGCTGACTTGATCTAAAGTTATATTTACTCCCGGAGCGTATCGCAGCAAATCATCAATTTTAGTGAAATTCTTTTTGGAAATTATATCGCTTCCAATTACTTCCGCACTGACCGGCAACTCTAATAGTCTTTGTTTATGTTTGCCGGCGGTAACAACTATTTGATCTATTTTAATAACAGATTCTTTAAGTTTAATTTTGATATGAAAATTAGAATTGTTGATTGAAATCGTCCGAATAAATTTTTGGTAACCCATCATTGAAATTTCCAGGGTATATTTACCGTTTTTAATATTGGTGATACTAAAATTTCCTTCACTGTCCGCAGCTGTGCCGATTGAAAGTTCTTTAATAATTACGTTCGCACCTACTAAAGGAACATTATTTTTATCGGTAACCGTTCCGCTAACATTAAATGATTGCGCCATGGGAGAAGTAAATGAAACCGATAACAGGATGCATATCCCTAATATAATTTTTCGAAGTTTCATGATTTATTTACCTCCGGGCGGTTGTGGAGGCGGATTGTTGAAATCGCAAATAATATCAATATTTTCTAAAAAGCTGTTTTCCGGTATAATAAGTTTAGCCGGAGTTTCAGTTTTAGTTTTATAAATTCCGGCAATTGTCCAATCTTTCCGTTTGAGAGAAATAGTTTCTTTTGCAGATTGTGCGACAGCCAAGTACCGATAAACGCCCGGCTCAACCTTCCCGAACAAAGAATTTTCCAATGTATTATATTTAAAAGATTTTACACCATAAGGAATTTGTGTACTGACATACTGTAAATTTTCGGCGCTAAAATCGGAGCTGTCCAAAAGAGGCTTTTTGAAAAGGACTATTATTGTTTGTTTAATACTATCCGGCCAGTTACCAATAAAGGTTATTGTACCGTTAAAGCCCGGCTGCTGCAATCCGGGCTCTATTCCGCCGTTGCATTGAACCAACACAACAATTAAAATTGATATTGTTAAAAATTTTCTCATTGCAGAAAAAATTAAATTATTTCTCCAATAATAAATGCTTTTTCATTAAGATTTGAAGATACCGCTAATATTCTCTTGGCATTGTCTTTGTTTGCAATTGCTACCAAACCTATTCCAATATTAAATACATTTCTCATCTCGTTATCGCTAATGTTTCCGGTAAGCTGAATTAATTTAAAGATTTCCGGAATCTCCCACGCTTTCCAATCAATTGTAATATTAAATCCTTTCGGAACTACTCGCTTTGTGTTTCCTAATATTCCACCGCCTGTAATGTGTGAAAACGCATTTACAAGATTTTCAGAGATTAATTTTTTTATTAAATTCAAATAAGATTTGTGAATTTTAAGTAATTCGGTACCAATAGAATTTTCCAAACTATCCGGTTTATCATTGATATCATATTTCTTAAGCAAAACTTCTCTTGCCAAAGAATATCCGTTTGTATGCAGACCCGATGATGGGAACCCTATGAGAACATCATTTTTTTGCACCTTGCTTCCGTCTATAATTTTATCCTTTTCTACTATCCCAATAATTGTACCTGAAATATCATAATCTTTTTTGGAGTACAGTCCCGGCATTTCGGCAGTTTCTCCTCCGATTAATGAAACCTTGTTTTGTTTTGCTGCAATAGCAAAACCCTGAATTATTTCTTCCGCAATACTCAGCTCCAATTTCCCGAAAGCCAAATAGTCCATAAAATAAAGAGGTGTCGCTCCGCAGACAGCAATATCGTTGACACAATGGTTTACAAGATCTTGACCAATTGTATTGTGTTTGTTCATTTTTATTGCAATTTTTAATTTTGTTCCAACACCGTCAACGCTTGATACCAGAACCGGGTTATTATATCCTTTCAAATCAAGCTCGTAAAATGCACCAAAGTGCCCAATTCCGGTAAGAACATTTGGAGAAAAAGTTGATTTTGCAATCGATTTAATTCTGTTTACAACTTCCTCGCCGCTTTTTAAACTTACTCCCGCTTTTTCATAAGTTGAGTTCAAAGTGTTCCTTTAGAAATTCTTGTAATTCAATTTGGTTGTGGAGTAAAAATAATAAGATATTGGCTAAGTTTCTTGATGAAACTAATGTTGTACTAAATAAATACGGAATAATTAATAATGCTGTTGCATATATGTTTGTGTATTATTTAGCAAATTACTCAGTGAACGAATTAACAGGAGGTTTGTTTTATAACAAAATAATTTCCTAATAAATGTTCGTGAGTACAAAGGAATAAACTTTTAAATCAAATCTCTTGGCACAGAAGAAATAATTATTTCTTCTTTTTCTTTTTTTGCTGCAAAGAATTCGGGTGAATAAATATTCTTTTCCCGATATTTTTGTAATCAAAATAAGTTGCGGGATTAAGAGAAGACGTAAGTACCATTCTTGTAGAATCCCTATAAGCCGATACGGTAATGGTTTCCCCGGTTTTCCCGCTAATAGTAAGACTATAAACCGGGTTGCTAAGTTTAGTCGTATCAACGTTATCTAAAAATTTTGAACCGGTAATGCGCGAAAGTCTTGTTAAATATTGAGCAGTTTCAGCAGAATCAATTTTGTAATTGCCGGCACTCCATTTGCCGTCAACTTTTGCAATTTGAAAAGAACTGTCTGCCGGATAGTTAAATGTTAATTTATTCCAAGTTGCTGTATTTCCTTTTATCACTGTTCCGTCTCTAAAACTGTTTGGTTCCCGGTTAAAGGTCATAGCTAAAAATCCATCAACCTCATAAACATCATTGTCGTTATTTAGTCTTACAAAGGTTGACATACTCCTGGGTTGATGAAAAGAGAATTTACCTATTATAATATCCAGAACTTTTTTACTGCCTTCATTAACTACAACTCTAGAACCTGTTGAATCCACTTCATAAGTATGCCTTTGGTCCTTACCGCGGGCGGCTAAACGCTTCGGTTTTATTGATAAAATTTGTCTG
>BDSW01000386.1 GCA_002898175.1 bacterium BMS3Abin04 | reverse complement strand
GCCGGATTAGGGTTAGTATTTTTTGTCCTTCTTTCCATCAATTTATTATAGTAAACATTTGTTCACTATAATATAAATATTTGGGAAGAATTTGGCAAGAAAAACTGTAAAACAACTTAATTTGTAGGACAACTTGCTAAGTTGTCCGATTAAGTTTATCACGTTACTGTTACACTTAAATTGATAAAAAATTATTGTCAACTTAACATTGGATGAAAGAACTTCCCAAGTATAACATAACCATTATAAACCAATTAAATCAGGATTATAATAATTCCATCTCCAGTCTTCAGGTGCTTCGCATAAGTGTGCTTTAACAGGATTGTTCATAATGTATTTGATAATTCGTACTAATTCTTCCTGATTTCTAATAACATGGTCATAATTTTCATGTTGCCAGAATACACCTTTCCGATTCAAAATTTTATTACATTCAAATGCGGTAAATCCCTTCAACGATTCCATAATATCACCTAATAAATAAGGGGACGGGGTTTTTCTTCCTATGTTTTGCTTCTTATTAGAATTGTAGGACAACTTGCCAAGTTGTCGGTTTAATCTTTCAGTATTATTTTTTTCTTTCTTATAATTCCCTTCGGTCAACATAGCATGTTGACCTACAATGGGTTTTATAACAAAATGGATATGATTCGGCATTATTGTATATGCAAACAGGTCATAAACTTTTTTATCCCTATAATGAAATGCTTCCTTTATTATTTCAGCGACACTTTTATTTTTTAACCAATAAGGACCACGGGAATAATTATCTAAAGCGTTATCAAACTTAGAAAAATATAATTTCTGTTGTTCATAATATCTTTTCTTGCGAACCTTTAAATTTTCGATTTCACCGATGTGTTTTTCATTTATCTGCTTTTCTTTTTTCAATTTCTCAATTACACTTTTAGGTAAAGAGCCAACTAAACGTGATGTAATAAAAAACACATATCCTTCGGGTATAAAATGTGGAAGATTTCGTTTATAAAAAGTTTTCATGATCATTTGTAGTACAACTTGCCAAGTTGTCCGTTTTAATTATGTCGTTTGTTGTAATTCCACCCTCATTTTAATTTATGCTACGCGAATCAATAATGTTTGGTCAATATAGCATCATGCCAAAGGCAGACAAGTTGTTGACCTACATTTGAGCTTTTATAATTAAATCGGCAAGTTCTCTGAAAACTCCTTCACCTCCTTTTTTTTGCAGGACTAAATCAACAACATCCAAAACCTCAACTACGGCATCGCTCGGTGCAGTAGAAAATCCTACTTCTTTCATAATAGAAAGGTCATTAACATCATCACCGATAAATGCAACATTTTCAAGATTTAAATTATATTTAATACAAGCTTCTTTTAACTTACTTTCTTTGTCCCAAACTCCGGTATATAAAAAATCCAATTTTAATCTCTCTACCCTCTTATTAATAAGTTGGTTTGAGTCACCGTCTGTTGTTATAATGCCGGTTAGAATTCCTGAATTCCGGAGAAGACGCACTCCCATTCCATCCTTAACATTAAACTTCTTCATAACCAAACCCTCTGAAGAATAGTACAAACCTCCATCCGTTAAAACGCCATCGACATCTGTAATTACCAATTTTATTTTTGATAATTTATTAAGTAAAAAACGATTTATACTTTCCATAATTTAACCTCTAAAGTATTTTTATGCTAAAATGAAAAAGAAACTTAATTTTATAAAAATACTATTTTATTTCGAATATTTTAAGTTGAAAAACAGCTCAAAAAAGCAATAAACAATTTATTTATTTTGGGAAAGAGCGGATTTTGAGAGAAAAATATTACTTATAGAATTTTATAAATTTCTTTTTAGATTACTAAACATTTTTATATTTTAAAGATACCTTTTACCAAGAATTACTGACAACAACAATTATAGCAAATGATTGATTGTGAATATTTTTACTTTGGACATATTTTCAGAGAGTATCAAAAAAAACGAATATTAATTTTTTGTTAAGATTCATAAAAATATTGGAGTAATTATTCTTTCTTACTATCATTACATTATAAATTAATTCATTTAATCACAAACCAAGGGATGCTTTATGTACAAGATCTACAAATACGCAGTACTATCTCTCCTATTTGTTTCATCAGTTATCTTTGCACAAAAATATACTATTTCGGGTAAAGTAACAGATAATGCTAACGGAGAAAAATTAGTCGGTGCCAACGTGTACGTTAAAGGGACTACAATTGGTGCAGCTACACAAGCTGACGGTACATACAAAATTACTGTCGATAAAGGCCGATACACTGTTGTTTGCAGCTATATTGGTTTTGAACGGCAAGAAGTTGAAGTAAATGTGGTAAATAATGTTGAACTAAATTTTGCGATGAAAGAGCATGAATTCTCTTTGAATGTTACTGTTCTTGCCGATAGAGCAAAAGAAAGGGAAACCCCGGTTGCTTTCACAAACATTAGTAAAAAGCAGATGGAATACCAATTAGGTTCAAGGGATATTCCATTGGTTCTAAACACAACTCCTAGTGTTTATGCCACACAACAAGGCGGCGGTGCAGGAGATGCAAGAATAAACATCAGAGGATTCGATCAAAGAAATATAGCCATTATGATTAACGGTGTTCCTGTTAATGATATGGAAAACGGCTGGGTTTATTGGTCAAATTGGGATGGAATCGGTGACGCTACATCATCCATCCAGGTTCAAAGAGGAATGAGTGCCGTTAACTTGGCAGTTGCTTCAATTGGCGGAACAATGAATATTATAACTGATCCAACTGCAGCTAAAAGCGGATATAGATTTAAACAAGAATACGGAAGCGGTACTTTCTTAAAATCGACACTTACTGCCAATACGGGCTTAGTTGATGGGAAGTGGGCTTTAAGCGGAACTATAGTAAGAAAATTTGGCAACGGCTTGATTGATAAAACATGGACTGATGCTTGGTCATATTATATTGGCGCAAGTTACAATATCAATAAAAACAATAGGTTAGAATTCTATGCTGTCGGTGCTCCTCAACGCCACGGTCAAAATTTGTACAAACAAAACATTGCAGCTTACAGCCATAAATTGGCAAAAGATTTAGGCTATTCACAGGCAGCTTTGGACAAATTCCCGGAAAAAGGAAGATTTTATAACGAAAACTGGAATACTGTTAACCCGGGTTATCGTGGACAACAAGCTTGGAACAGCGACATGCTGCTTAGTTCTGCTACAGGAACACATCCAAGATATGATGCCGGTTTTATTAATGAAAGAGAAAATTTCTTCCATAAACCGCAAATCAACTTAAACTGGTATTCTCAAATGTCTGACAAATTGAGTCTCTACACAACCGCTTATTATTCGGGTGGAACCGGTGGAGGCAGCGGAACCTTAGGACATTTAAAATGGAACTACTCAGGTCCTTCTAGAGTTGCCGATTGGAATGCAACAATTGCCGCAAACAGAGCTAATTCAGATGTTAACGGGAATTTTATTTCCAGCGGTATTTTAAGAAACAGTAGAAATGACCAATGGACTTTTGGCACAATTTCTAAAGCCTACTATAAAGTTTCCGATAATTTAAAAACATCTGTCGGTATTGATTGGAGAACTGCTTCAATTGATCATTACAGAGAAGTGCGCGACTTATTAGGCGGTAATTACTATGTCAGTACCGCTTCTGATTTCTGGACAACTGCCGACCAACAACGAAGACATCTTGGTCAAAAATTAAATTATTATAATACTAACACTGTTGATTGGTTAGGCGGATACGCACAAGCCGAATATACGGAAGGTGTTTTTACAATTTATGGAACTGCAGGTTGGTCTCAAATTAAATATACATTTACAGACCATTTTAAAACTGCTAAAAAGCTTGCCGACGGTTCACCGGATATCAATAGCGGCGAACTTTATACAGCCTCCGACAATATCAGCGGTTATCAATTCAAGGGTGGATTAAGCTACAGAATTACCCCAACTATTGATGCTTTTGTAAATGCAGGTTATATCAGCAAGGTTCCTATATTCGATAACGTTATTAATGATAGGGACGGTTCGAAAGCTGCTAATCCTAAAAATGAAAAATATACCGACATAGAAGCAGGGTTAAACTTTACTGCTTTTGATAATACTCTTAGCGTAAAAGCAAATGTCTATTATTTAAAATGGAAAGACAGATCAAGAACAACGGGTGTACAAAATCAAGACGGCAGCGAAGGTTTAGTTTTCCTTCAAGGTTTAGCTGCTCAGCATATGGGATTTGAACTGGAAACTCATTATTTACCAATTAGACAATTAAGACTTGGTTTTACAGGATCTTTCGGTAATTGGAAGTACACAGATGATGTTAGCGGTCGATATGCCACTTATATAGATGGAAATCCCGATTATACTAATTTTAACTTTTATGTAAAAAACTTGAAAGTTGGGAATCAACCACAACCTTCTTTAGTATTTGAT
>BDSW01000385.1 GCA_002898175.1 bacterium BMS3Abin04 | reverse complement strand
AAACATCATTTTAATAATCCAAAACATCTATTTTTTGGCTAAGGGAAATAGACTTTCTGTAAATTAGATCATTCATTAACTTATAATTTTAAAATTAGTATCAAGGTAAAAAATTAGTAAATGAAAAAGATAAAAACGCCACATAGTTTTCATATTCCGGTAATGGGACTTAGTTTTACAATAGACAGTCCTGTAAAAGTAGCACAGTATGGAATTTCATCCGTAATTTCCATAGTTGACGATTTTCTCGTTGAAAGAATGAGAGAACATTATTGCAACAAATTTAATTTTAAATTTGAACCGATTTCAACAAGGAGCATTGATTATAGAGCTGAAAGAATCACCGCTTACCTTAATTTAATCGATAAGATTGTTCGTGAAAAATTTAACGAATTAAAAAACTCTTTATTCACCAAAGGGAGCGAATTAGAAAAATATTTTGATATGCTTCCTTCATATTCCGAACTGAAACAAAAGTTTAATGATTTAGTAGAGAATAATTTTAGTATTAATGAATTGCAAGCATGGATTAAAGAGAATCTTTCTGTTGGCAGCATAGATGTTAATATAATGACGAAATTAGATAAAGATAATTATAAAAAGAAAGAGAAACTTCCTGCAGAGTTTAAAGATGCTCATGCTGCTTTGCGAGGATTTGCAAAAAGTAACTTAACCTCATCAATTATTTTATCAGCTGGAATTAACCCAAGGCTTTACAGTTATATAGCAAATTTTGATGATTTTTATCCGGATGAAACCGGAAATATTAAGAAAAAAATTGTTGTAAAAGTTAGTGATTACAGATCCGCTTTAATTCAAGGTAAGTTCTTTGCAAAAAAAGGACTTTGGGTTTCGGAATACAGAATTGAATCGGGATTGAATTGCGGAGGGCATGCTTTTGCAACCGACGGGTTTTTAATGGGACCAATTCTTGAAGAATTCAAAAACAATAGAACCGAGTTAATAAAACAAACTCACGAAATATTGCAAGCCTCGTTACTTAAACAAAATCGTTTTGTCCCTAAAAAACCTTTGGACGTTAAATTTACTGCTCAAGGCGGTGTAGGAACATCGGAGGAACATGAATTTTTATTAGAACATTATAATCTTGATTCCATTGGATGGGGCACGCCGTTCTTACTTGTCCCGGATGCGACCACTGTAGATAAACATACAAGAGAACTATTAGTTAAAGCTAAAGAAAAAGATTTATATCTAAGCAATATTTCTCCATTAGGAGTTCCATTCAGTAGTTTAAGAACAAATACAAAGGATGCAGCAAAGCATAAATTAATTAAACAGGGAAAACCGGGAAGTTCGTGTCCAAAAAAATATTTGATTTCTGACACAAAGTTTAGTGATCTGCCGATTTGTACTGCATCAAAGAAATATCAAAAAATGGAACTGGATGAATTAAAGTTAGAAAACCTGTCAAACGATGAGTATAAAAAAAGATATACTAAAATTGTTGATAAAACGTGTCTTTGTCTTGGACTAGCATCTTCGGCATTAATCGCTAATAATCTCAAACCTGAATCAAAAGAAGCCGGAGTTTCGGTTTGCCCGGGACCAAATTTAGCCTATTTTTCAGATACTTTCTCATTAAGAGAAATGAT
The DNA here is from genome assembly GCA_002898175.1 of bacterium BMS3Abin04. GTDB lineage: Bacteria > Bacteroidota > Ignavibacteria > Ignavibacteriales > Melioribacteraceae > BMS3ABIN04. Next base: position 3,110 of record BDSW01000385.1, on the reverse strand, counting down.
TGACCACATTTACGGAAGAGCAAATATCATGTTTAGAAAAGATAGACCCAATATGTTTGTTAAAGAACTTAACTTATATATAGATTATCTGAATAATAAAATTTCAGAAGTCAAAAAACCATTCTCAAATAAGGATATGGACTACTTTATTAAATTTGCAAACAATCTTGAAGAAGGGATTAACTATTATAAGTCTTTGTTTTCAAATATTAAATCGAAATTTCAAGATATAAAATTAAATATTTTAAATGAATTAGACAATCTTGAAATGGAGATAAAAAATATAAATTACGAATTAATTCCTATTGATAAAAACTATCAATCAAAAACATATAAAAAAGCAATAAATTTATAGTTTTCTTAATTCTAACAAAACTGCTTAAATATATAATATTTAAGCAGTTTGTTTAATAAATTATTTTTATTTAAGATACGATAAGCAGCAAAGCTAATTAATCTGTGGTTTTTTAGACTAATAATCGAGCTTAAATAACTTCAACAGTGTGTTCAGGGAAGGCGGTTTCCATCTCTTCTTTTAATTCATTCATCATCCTGTTTAATGCTTTATTCGTAATTAAGATAATTCCACCTTGCGTGGATTTTTCAAGATTTTTAAGCACAATAAACTTTTTCTTTTCCTTCACATATCGTAATTTCTCGATTATATCAAGCTGAGCTAGAGAAAGTCCTGTTTCCTTTTCTTTAATTTTGTCTAAGATCGCCGTTATTTTTTTTACCATTTCTTTTTCCATAATGTTATTGTAATAATAACTTTCCCAAAAATCAATATTTGAAACTCCCATATTATTTCAGTTTTATAAAGAATGTAAAATTGAATAATTATTTTATCATATTTATAAATATTTAAATATTACTCAAATAACAAAAATGAGGATAAAATACGACAAGGATGGGTTCCCGGAATTGTAGGTGTTTGCTTGGTAATAGATGCTCGATCGCTTACTACTATCAATACTTTGAGCCCGGCTTTAAGCGATTTATTATTAACAAGCAGCGGATTCGCTTCACTCGGTCAAGAAGATACAATACCGACCGGGGCTCATGTTCACCAATTAAGTTTTTCAAATTAAGAGTGCTCTTTAATCACATCATAAGAAAAGCCGGAATTATTTACCGGCTTTTTTATTGTTATCCAAATCTTTTCTATAATTTATTTCTCTATAATGTTATTTTAGCAATAGCTTTAAAATAATTCGATTTAATTTAAAAATTAACATATTTATGAAAAATGAAAAATCATTGGGATAGAGATTCGGTTTTTAACGATTCATTAAACAAAATTGTTGATTTTACTTTTGATGATAAAGTAGCGAAAGTATTTGAGGATATGCTGCATCGCTCAATACCTGGATACAGTACAATAATCGGCAATATTGGAACACTTACAAAACGATATGCTCGACCCGGTAGTAATTTATACGATTTGGGCAGTTCTCTCGGAGCCGGAGCAATAGCAATGCAAAATAATTTATCCGTACCAAATTGTACAATATTTGCAATCGACAATTCTATTTCGATGATAAGAAGATGTCGTTCCTTTTTAAAAAATACATCAGATCAAAATATTCATTTGATTTGCTCAGATATTAATAATATTGTCATTAAAAATGCTTCCATTATTATACTTAATTTTACATTACAGTTTATTCCGTTAGATCTAAGAGATAACTTGATAAAAAATATATACAATGGATTACTTCAGGGCGGAATTCTAATTTTATCTGAAAAAATAACTTTCGAGGATGAAAAAAGAGACGAAAGGCAAATTGACAGGTATTATGATTTTAAACGTAAAAACAATTATTCAGAGTTAGAGATTAGTCAGAAACGGGATGCATTAGAAAATGTTTTGATCCCGGAACATTTGGAAATGCATTTTTCCCGCTTAAAATCAGCAGGTTTTATAAATATTGACCAATGGTTTCAACTTTATAATTTTGTATCGGTAATAGCAGAAAAATGAATTATTACAAAGAGTTTTACGATATATGTAAAAACATAGGTTTTGAAAATTCTATAGAGTTATTTGAAGATCCAATACTCAAGGCTTTGCATCATGGTGATTGGAATGAATGGGACTCCATCCTTAGTAAACTTCCTATTATCTCCGCTTCTCATATTGACTTGAATAAAGGTCAAATAAAAATAGGAGGAATCCAAGATTGTAATTTTGAAAATAGAATTGAATTGGAAAAACAGTTAAGGAAACTATCACCCTGGCGTAAAGGACCTTTTAATTTATTCGGAGTAGAAATCGACACAGAATGGCGCTCCGACTGGAAGTGGGATAGATTGATTAATAAGATTCAACCTTTAGAAGGCAAAACTGTTCTTGATATAGGCTGCGGGAACGGTTATCATCTATGGCGAATGTACGGTATGGATGCAGAAACAGTAATCGGTATTGATCCGTATTTGCTTTACACTGTTCAATTCTTAGCAGTCAAAAATTACATCGGCAACAAACCTGTTTGGAATTTACCAATCACATTGGAACAAATGCCCAAAAATCTTCATAACTTTGATGCAATATTTTCTATGGGAGTTTTGTATCATCAGAAATCCCCTATCGATCATCTGCTGAATATCAAATCGATGCTTAAACCGGGCGGAGAATTAATACTTGAGACTTTAATTATTGACGGGGAGCTTGGTGCATCCTTAATGCCTGAAGATAGATATGCAAAAATGCGGAATGTTTGGCTTATACCTTCAACATCCACTTTGGAATTATGGTTAAAAAAATGTGGATATAAGAATATTAGATTAATCGATATAACAAAAACAACTATCGCAGAACAGCATTCAACAGATTGGATGAAATATGAATCTTTACATGATTTTTTAGATAAAGACAACAGCAATTTTACAATAGAAGGTTACCCTGCTCCAAAACGAGCTATTTTAACGGCACTCTATAAATAATTTAATTTTATAGAAGATTTAATGGTTATCTAAGCGTCTAATAAGAATGTTTTATTAAATCAAATAAATTAAAGGATAATTCCCTTAAGAAATATTATATTAAGTAAAACAGAATTGTAATAATTTGTAGATTATAAAATGAACAAACACAATCATGTACGCAT
>BDSW01000384.1 GCA_002898175.1 bacterium BMS3Abin04 | reverse complement strand
CGGATATAAATAATAAATCCCAACAAAAAACCCTCAGTTACGAGGGTTCTTTCAAAAATTTTATACTTTTGCATGCCGTCTCTTCTTCTTTTTTTCATTTATCCTGGTTTCATCATCTCGCGTATATTGATAAGTATATTTATAGTAATAAGATCCGTAATTTTTTCTTAAATTAAATTTATTAAGCAGTACGCCGGTAAAGGTTGAATTATCCAATTTACTTAAAGTATCAACAGTTTTTTTCAACATTTCACCTTCGGTAAAATTAGCCAACGCAACCAAAATAGTTTCATCAACAATCCGGGAAAGAATAACCGAATCGGCAATAGTAGCAACAGGAGCAGAATCAATTATTATAATATCAAAATCTTCCTTAAGTCGGCTAATAAAAGATTTCATTCCACGCGAATCTAAAATTTCGGTCGGATTAGGCGGTATTGTGCCGGCGCTTATATACTGCAGATCTTCAAATCCGGTATTTCTAATAATCTCTTCATAAGAAGCTTTTGCAACAATATAATCGGTAAACCCCGGAACCCTCTTGTGGTTAAACATTGAATGAACTCTCGGTTTTCTTAAATCACAGTCTAAAAGGACTGTCCTTTTACGAGCTTGAGCAAAACTTCCGGCAAGATTCAATGCAGTCAGCGACTTCCCTTCCGCAGGTACGGATGAAGTAATAAGAAAACTTTTAGAATCCTGATCAACCTTGGTATATTTAATCATTGTTCTTAATGATTTATACGCATCACTTGCAATTGAGTCTGTTTTATTTGCAACTATAAATTCGGGAAATTCCTTGCCATTTCCCGAGCCATTAATTTTAGGAACCCACCCGATAAGATCAATATTTAATTTTTCAATATCATCGGGTGTTTTAACTGATTTATCTAAAGTATCCATTACTACTGCATAGCCGACTCCAAGGGCTAAACCTAGAAGCAATCCGATTAGAATTATTCTTTTCCTATTGGGTTTTGCAGGTACATCCGGTATTGAAGCTGAATTTAATATTAAAACATTTCCCGAAGTTGATTGTTCATTAATTAAAGCTTCCTGGTATTTTTCTTCAAGTGTTATATAAAGTTTTTCAAACGATAATCTTTCCCTTTCCAATCTTGCAAGATCAATAGTTCTTTCCGGCAATGCATCGAATCTTTTCTCATATTTTTGCAAATACTCCGTTAACTTTTTATTAGAAGCCACAAGAGCATTATACCTAACATCCTCTTCAAATATTTTTTGAGTTAAATCCTTAATTTCTTCCGGACTTGCAGCAAGGATTGAAGCTTGGTATTCCTCAGTACTCTTTTTCAGCTTCTCTTTCAGACTCCTTAACTTAGAATCGTACTGGGATAAAACTTGAGGGTTATATTTTTTTGCCGAATCACCGGATACAGCATAATCCCTTTGTGTTTCAAGAGCAGCTATTTGGTTTTGAAGTTGAATAAGATAAGGCTGAGCTGCTTTTGTATCTAAGAAATTTGATAAAGAGGCATCTTTATTTTTAAGCTGCGCTTTATATTGATTAAGTTTTTCCTTGCTTATTGCAATTTCAATGGATGTGCTGTTTATCTGAGATTCAAGCTCGCTCATAGTCTCAATTAAAGATTTAGCTTGCTCGTCTAATTGTATTGCTCCGCCTTTTAACTGGTATAATTTATATTTATTCTCGGCATTTAATAAATCCTGACGTTTTTCTTTTTTCTGCTGCTCTAAAAACTTCCGTACTCTGGTCACTTGTTTTCTACTATTAAGTAAATTAAAATTCTTATACACATTATCATACACATTCACTATTAAGGAAGATTCAAACGGCGATGGTGATTCAGCTGAAATTTCGATAAAATCCAACCCTTTTTTCTGATTTATCTTAACAATGTTGCTCAGCATACCGGCAATAGCTTTTACCGATTTCGGTGTTTCGTTTTTACTGTTAAAATAATTACTATTTACAATTAACGAAAATTTATCCTTTTGGTTCAATACTTGAAATGAGTCCAAAATTACTTGTGCAACCTGCTTTCTTATTGTAATATTTTTCATTGTTTCAATTTCATTTGCAATAAATCTATCGGCTTTTGAACCGAAACCTTCCGATAAAAGCGGTGAATCCAAAATATTCCCTTCCGGCGGAGAAATTCTTAATGTAGAACTTGCCTGGTAAATATCTTTGGAAGTAATTGCATAAGCTATGGATATTCCAAACACTACAACGCTTATTATTATTACCATCAAAATATGATTTCGTATAATATTTAAATAATCTACAAATGTTTTATATTCCGGCGTATTCCAATTATTAGTCGGCTTATTCATTTATTATTCCTTTAATATTCTTAATCTAAATATAAAAAATTTTTGTTTGTTTATGAACTTCTGGCTTTACCGAGAAAAATATTTTTAAAACAAAGAGAAAAATATTTAATATCCGTCTTGATTGGATTTTTAAAATACATTTTTAAGTATTTTTTCTCCGATTCGATTATTTCCTCCAAATTTTTGGGCATATCGGCATAATAAGGCGGGATCAATCCGGGTTTTGTTTTAGATCTTAATTTCTGTAATTCATACGGATAAAGGCTAAGATAATGTTTACTGAGAGGTCTGACGCCGACAAGTTTCAAGTCTCTTTTTATAAAATTAATCAACATTGGAAGTTCATCGAGCCAATATTTTCTAAAGAATTTTCCCCAAGTAGTAATTCTAAAATCGTCTCTAAATTTACCGCCCTCGGCAAGACTATTTTTCTTATGAATAAAACTCTGAAGATATTCGGCATAAGGATGCATAGTTCTTAGTTTATAAACCTTAATCATTTTACCGTCCTTCCCCACTCGGCGCATACCGAACAAAGGTCCATATGAAGGCTGCGGATCAAAGGACGGTTCTTTTGCTTTTTTAACTACGAAGAAAGTTTTAACATTATGTTCCGCATAATCAATTATTTCAAAACCGCATGAAACTAGTCTGCCTAAAACCTCTGCAAGGGATAAATACCTGTTTTTACCCTTCGTGAGGAAGAAATAAATTTTCTTAGTGAAACGCCATTTGGGAAATACACGTTTTAATATAAACGTACCGAAATAAAACGGATATGCATAAATCTTAGGATATTTATTCAGTATTCTCTTTTTTCTCTGTTTAGAACTTTCGAATGTTCCGATATAAGCACCGTCTTCCGGGAGCAAATTATTAATTTTTTCAAAATACTTATTTATATACCGTATATCGTTAATTCTTTGAAAATTTATAATCGAATTGTACTTAATATTAAGGAAAATATCAAAATCCGTACTTTTCCTCGAGTTTACAAATACAACACCTTCCGACTTCAAATCGATGAATTGGGGGAGATAATCATTAAATCCCTCATCTGATTGTTGTTCAGGTGCGGACTTCTCAAGCGAGGTTTTAACCTTCGATTTCAGTCGAGGGAAAATATCTAGCGCTATTTCAGAGATTTGTTTGTTCATCAACTATAATGATTATTCAATTAATTTAAGTAGTCCAATTACGACTGAATTTGAAATATTATTTAAAGAAATTCGATAAACGATTAAAAACAGTGACGAGTGATGAATAACTATTAAAACGGCGAACTTATATTAGGATTTTCTTACTCCTAATCATAATCGTAATCTTACTCGAAAAAGCTGCCAAAGCGATTAAGATGAAGATTATGAGCAAGATTAAGATCAATTGTATTAGTTGTATCTTTCACAAATAATACCAGCCGGGTTAATAGTGAACGGAAAAAGGTTATTTGTAAGGAATTGAAAAGTTCAACCGGAAACCAAGGGCAAGTAAAAACTAGGAAAAAACTTGACTACTATTTGTCATGCTGATGCAGATCAGCATCTGATTTGTTCTCTAGATCCCGAAATCCGTCAGGAGCCGGATCTTCGTTCCGTCAGGAGCCGGATCTTCGTTCCATCAGGAGCCGGATCTTCGTTCCGTCAGGAGCCGGATCTTCGTTCCGTCAGGAGCCGGATCTTCGTTCCATCAGGAGCCGGATCTTCGTTCCATCAGGAGCCGGATCTTCGTTCCGTCAGGAGCCGGATCGGGATGACATGTTTTTTCTTCTAAATAGTTCAAAAGCGTTTTTGTCATGCCGGTTTATGGTTTTTATAATACCGGCATCTCAAGAGACTTTTAATCTGGGCATCTCCAAATGTTTTGATCTGTATATAAACCCAACTTTTATTATTTGTCCGCCTTATGCGTGAAAAGTTGGGCTTATAAGCGGGAGGACAGGTTCAAAAAACATTCAATTCTTAATTATTAGTATGGTATTCCATAAGATAATGCTATGGAAAACGAGTTCTTAATCCCCAGCAGAAAATCCTGCGTCCTTCCAGCCTCCTCGTCGGTTATATCGGAATACCTGTATTCCCCCTGCAAGTAAATATTATAATACGGTTCATAGTCAAATTTAAAAGTAAAACTTTTATCTATCCGTTTGGGACTAAACAAAAACGGTAAGTCAGGTGGATCGTGATACGCGATGTAAATATCCTTTAAGCCGCCCTTACGAAAAACTTGACCGAGTAAAGAAATGTGAAGCCCTCTTATGAATGAATATTCCCACTGAATGCTTAACAAATCCGCATTTTGCCCTATCCAATGACCTAAAGAATAATTGAGATGCTTGTAATTAGTTATATCGTATTTATTCTCATATAACCATGGATTGGTCTTAGTG
>BDSW01000383.1 GCA_002898175.1 bacterium BMS3Abin04 | reverse complement strand
AATTTAAGAATATTAAACAGATGGTAAAAGAAGCGCTTGATAATAGGAAGGATTACCAAAGTCAAAAATTAAGCTTGGCATCCGCCGAAAACGGGTTAACAATTGCCAGAAGCGGACTACTTCCGAGTTTAAACGGGAATTATTCTTTTTCTACTCAAAGTGGGGCACCTAAAGATTTATTAAAAAGAAGAGTTTGGAATGTAGGTTTATCATTAAATATTCCTATATTTTCAAATTGGAATACGGAAAACCAAATCCAGTTTGCAAAAGTTAAAATAGATAATGCCGCTGAAGATCTTACTGTTCTTGAGAGACAAATAAAAATAGAAATAAAACAAGGCTACCTTAATTTAGTTGCTGCAAAAAAGCAATTGGATGTTAGTACAGCTAATGTTCGCTCTGCGAAGGAAAACAGACGAATCAATAAAGAACGATACAGCCTTGGTTCGGGAACAATTCTGGATGTGCTTCAAGCGGATAAAGATTATACACAAGCTTTAAACGACAAAATTAATGCTGAATACAGTTATTATAAATTACGAGATAAATTAGTTAATTCACTTGGGAAATTGGAAGTAAAAAAATACGAATAAATATATTAAGGAGAATTCTGATGTCAAAAAATAATTCAAAAAAGAGCAAGAAAAAAATTTTTATATTCGGTGGATTAACCGTTCTGCTGCTTATAGTTCTTGCTTTAGTCTTCTTTAACAAAAACGATGAGAAGATAATTAAAGTACAAACTGAAAAAGTACAAAAACGAGATATTACGCAAGTAGTTTCTGCAACGGGTAAAATAAATCCTGTTTATTCAGTTGAATTACGACCTGAAGTGACAGGCGAAATTGTACAACTCCCGGTTAAAGAAGGAGACCATGTGCGTAAAGGTCAGTTTTTGATCAGGTTAAAACCGGATCAATATATAGCCAGGAAAAACAAAGCGTTAGCAAGTTTAAACTTTGCCAAAGCAACTTTAGCACAAAGGAAAGCAACTTTAGCTAAAGTGAAAGGAGATTTTGAGAGAGTAAAAAAATTATATGAACAGGATTTATCAAGTACGGCGGATTTAGAAGCAGCCCGTTCAAGCTATTTAGGTGCTAAAGCGCAAGTTGAAGCTCAGCAATCTTCCGTTATGCAAGCGGAAGAAAGCTATAAAGATGCTGAAGTTGAATTAGCTAAAACGGCTATTTATTCTCCGTTAAAAGGTACAATTACGTATTTAAAAGTAGAAGTAGGAGAAAGAGTTTTAGGAAGTTCCTTCAGTCAAGGAACGCTTTTAATGACGGTTTCCGATTTGACCAGCATGGAAGCGACTGTACAAGTAGATGAAAATGATGTTATTCTCATATCAGTCGGCGACACGGCAAAAATAAAAATAGATGCTTTCGGGGATGATGAATTTTTAGGTACTGTTTCTCAAATTGGAAACAGCGCAGTTACAACAGGAATCGGATCACAAGATCAAGTTGTTAATTTTGACGTTAAAATCAGATTAGATAACCCCAATGAAAAAATACGACCCGGAATGTCTTGCGATGCCGAGATTCAGACGGAGACTAAGAATAATGTTTTATCCGTGCCTATACAATGCGTAACAGCAAGAATGCCGAAATCAAAATCAATATCTAAACGCGGAAATAAACCGGGAATGAAAAAAGCATCTAAAAAGTCTAAACCGCAAGAGGTTGTATTTGTTGTTGAAGATAATTTAGCAAGAATGAAACCGGTAAAAACCGGGATCAGTAATGACTCGTACATTGAAATAGTTAAAGGTCTCAAAGAAGGTCAAGAGGTTGTAACAGGACCATATAAAGCGATTTCAAAAGAACTTCAAGATAGTGTTAAAGTTATGCTTGAAAAGAGTTTTTCAAAAGAACGTAAATATTAATAATATAAATCCGGGAAATAAATGAGCGTTATAAACTTAGAACATATTGCAAAAATATATCAATTAGGTTCGGAAGAAGTAAAAGCATTAAAAGATATATCGTTAAATATTGAGCAAAATGAATATGTTGCTATTATGGGACCTTCAGGCTCCGGGAAATCAACATTAATGAATATAATCGGTTGTCTAGATACTCCTTCAAAAGGTTCTTACATATTTACAGGTGTGAATGTAAGCGAAATGGACGATAATGAATTAGCCGAAATTAGGAATAAAGAAATAGGATTTGTTTTTCAAACATTTAATCTTCTGCCAAGATCAAACGCATTGCATAATGTAGAATTACCTTTAATTTATGCAGGAGTTCCTACTTCAGAAAGAAGAGAACGGGCAAAGCAGGCTTTAGAAAATGTTGGTCTTGCAGACAGAATTTACCATAAGCCGAATGAACTTTCCGGCGGGCAAAGACAAAGGGTTGCTATAGCAAGGGCTTTGGTCACACAGCCTTCAATTATTCTTGCAGATGAACCGACCGGAAATTTAGATACGAAAACGGGCGAAGACATTATGGCGCTTTTTAACGATCTGTTTAAATTGGGAAATACTATTATATTAGTCACCCACGAAGAATATATTGCCGAACACGCAGCCAGAATTATTCGATTAAGAGACGGTTTAATCGAAAAAGATGAAAATGTAACTAAGCGTGTAATTCCAGATCATAACGGATCAATTTAATTAATCTTTTGGGGGAAGAAATGTCAAACTTATTTTTTGAGCTTAAAGAGGGTCTAATCATTTCCCTCCGGGCTATCAGAGACAACAAAGTAAGAGCAGTTCTTACAACCCTTGGGATAATAATTGGCGTATGGGCTGTTGTTACAATGTCTACCGCAATTAAAGGAATCGACATTGCTTTCCAAAAAGGAGTAGCATCGCTGGGATCCGATAATTTATATATCGATAAATGGGCTTGGTTCAACAGCGATATTCCCTGGTGGAAAATGCGAAACAGAAGAAACATCGATATGGAAGATTATAATAAATTTAAAGACTTAGCAAAATTACCAATTGCAACTGCTCCTTCCGTAATAACACGTCAGGGAATAAAAACCCGTAAACACTCACTCGATGTCGTTTTTTGCACGGGAACTACTAGTGATTATATAAATACTACTAATCTAACGTTTCAAGAAGGACGTTTTTTTTCAAATACCGAAAGCAATAGCTCAAGAAGTGTTGTTGTTTTGGGAAGTGAAATTGCTAAAAAATTATTTCCTGAAGGACGCTCACTTGACAGCCAAGTTAAAATAAAAGGGCATCCTTTTAAAGTGATAGGTGTGCTAGATGAGCAAGGCAGCTGGGTTATGGGAGATTTTAATCCGGATAAGCAGGTATTTATTCCAATCGGAACGGTTTTTAAGTATTTCCAAAATGAAACATTTGGAAGTATTGTAATAAACGTAAGAGCACCAAACAGTCAAATGGTAAGTCCTGTGAAAGAAGAAGCAATAGGTGTTATGCGTCAAGTACGAGGTTTGTCTTATAGTCAAGAAAATGATTTTGCAATAAACCAGCAAGGAGGGCTTTTGTCGGAAATAGACAAAACTGTCGGTGTAATTCAGGTTGCAGGAATATTCATAACCGGTTTATCGCTTTTTGTTGGAGCAATTGGGATAATGAATATAATGTTTGTTTCCGTTAAAGAAAGGACAAAAGAAATTGGAATTCGTAAAGCCATTGGTGCAAACCGCAGAACTATCCTCGGTCAATTTATTACGGAAGCTGCTGTTATTTGCTTACTCGGCGGTTTTATAGGTTTACTGCTTGCGGTTATTACAAGCTTAGTGATTAATAAATTTTTACCGACCTCTATTCAACTTGATTCTGTAATGCTTGCAATTATCATTTCAATTGTTACGGGTATTTTATCCGGTTTTGCACCTGCATATACAGCAGCAAAAATGGACCCGGTTGACGCGTTGAGGTACGAATAATGAAATTTTCAGAATTAATAAGAATATCGTTTGCCTCTTTGAGGGCTAATAAATTAAGATCGTCATTAACGGTACTGGGAATTATTGTAGGAATTTTTTCAATCATTGCAGTCAGTACTATTATAACGATTTTACAAACATCAATAGAGGACGGAGTTTCCGCTCTCGGTAAAAATACTTTTCAGCTTCAGAAATGGCCTATTGTTCAAATGTCTCGCTCGGAAAGGACAGCGCTTTTGAGGAATAGAAAAGATATAACTTTGGATGAATATTACAGACTGAAAGATATTTTGGTCGAAGCTAAAAGTGTGGGCGCCGAACAATGGAACGGAGGTAAAATAGTAAAGTACGGCAATAAAGAAACAAATCCGAATATTAGTCTTGCGGGAATGACACCTGAAGCTTTCGCAAATAACAATTGGGTTGTTGATGAAGGACGGGAATTTTCGTATAGGGATGTAAACAGTTATGAAAGAGTTATTGTCTTAGGTGCAGATGTTGTTAAGAAACTTTTTCCTTTTATCGATCCTATAGGCCAGGAGGTTAAAGTTGACGGGCATAAGTTACGTGTGATTGGTGTTCTTGAAAGTCAGGGTGATATGTTCGGACAAAGTCAGGACAATTTTATTTTAATTCCCATCACAACTTTTCAAAGCTTTTACGGTAAAAGAAGTAACAGCATTAACATTACGGTTATGTCTAAAGATAAAGCTTCATACCAAAATTTAGTTGAGATAACCGAAGGATATTTTAGAAAAATCCGCAAAGTACCGCCGGGAGCGCCGAATGATTTTACAATACGAACAAACCAGGCTATACTTGATCAGATTAACTCCATGACAAGCGGAGTGAAAATTGGCGCTTTTGTAATAGGAGCAATAGCTTTATTGGCTGCCGGCATTGGTATTATGAATATTAT
>BDSW01000382.1 GCA_002898175.1 bacterium BMS3Abin04 | reverse complement strand
AACTTCGTCTTTATTATTTTTAATAAATTCGCTTTTTATAACCAGTCCGGCGTTCGGTAATCCTGAAAATTCAGGATGCAGCTTTTTCCATAAGTCACTGTAAGAAAAAGCCTGCTTAATACTTTTATTTGAAGCTAATGCATAGCTTGCTTCCGGCTCTCTTAAAAGAGCGGCTTCAATTTCGTTATTTACTAATTTTGCAGCAATTTCTTCCGGTCTTCCAAACGGTTCACCGAAAACAAAATTATACTCATCCGGATTTTCGCCAAAACTTTTGAGCAAATAATCCGTAACATTTGCAGGGGGAGCTTTTTTGAAAAGCGGCATATAGATTTGTTTTTCTTTTAAATCGGCAAAGTTTTTAGCCTCAAAACCATTTGTTAAGATGAAAAAATTATCCCAAACATCAACCGAAAGTAGTTCAATGCCTATATTCTTTTTCAATAGCTTTGAAACCGCAATAATTGCCGAAAAAGATATATCTGCTTTTCCGTTTACAATCCAGCCCAAATGTTTTTCGGTTTCATCCCAAACCTTAGCTTGAACAATTCTGAAGATTTTTTGTATCTCCTCAGATTCCAAAAGCCTGACAATAATCGGATATAAAACCGGAGTAGCCGACTGCAAAACAATCGGTATTCTATTCTCTTTATCTGCTTTGGAAACCGATAAGCTTAGAATAGTTTCCTCGGTTCCGTTTGGTTTATAAAAATAAACAATATATTTCTCGTTACCTTTTTTCTCAGTAAAATGTTCAAAACCAATGCCTTTTAATACATTTATTAACGGAAGCGGCTCAAAACTTTGTATTAGTTTTAATCCGGTGTTCGGCTTAAGCGCTCTTGCCGTATTCATTATTTGCTGCAGAAAATCACCCTCAAACAAACGTGCATCGATTTCTTCAAAATCTAATTTGTCAATAATGTCAGACTTCATTCATGTTTCCTTTTTTAAGTTTTTTTGTAAAAGATATAATTTTTATCATTTTCCAACATTCTTATTTAGATTTAATCTAAATATAAATAAGTTTGGGGTTATTTTAAAGGGTAAAATGATTTAAAAATAGTAATGTGGTTTGAGAAAGGTTCTTTTTTAAAATAAAAAGCAAAGAGATTCTATGAATTACATAAATGAACAAAGTAACTATTTTCATAATTGCAATTCGAGTTATTGTAAATTGTCTCGAATATTCGATAAAGAAATATCAAACCTGACTTTACAGAATTAATCTTTTTGTCTTTTTTCCATTATGTTGAGTGTTGGGAATATAACTCCGAAAATAATAGCTAATCTAAATGCCGTTGCCCAATCAACCAAACCGGTACCGTGTGCTATTAAGCTATAAAGATAGGTTACAACCAGGCTAATAATAAATGTAATAGCAAATATGATTGAAAAATCACGAAGAAATATTTTTGTTTTCATTTCATTTCTCAAGAATCAATGATTATAATTTGTAAAACTACTATCACAATATTTTTCATAAATTTTTTGTGACGGTAAGCTAGAGTTGGATAATATAAATTCGACTGCTTTCATACTATATAGCTTTGATTTTCTAGCTTCCTTAATAAAACTCCATGGAATAAAAATATCCGGATAACTCTTAAAAATAAATCTAATTCGCAAATAAATACCTTCTTTATCTAAGCAAAACGAAGCACACCGTCTGTAACGTATTCTCCCAACTTGAACAGTATTTTTTAATACTGCTTTGTCAATAGGGAAATTATCTGTGGGAAAACTATCAGTCAATCTCTGTACAGCATTCTTTTTAAAAGCAAATAGCATTGTTTATCAAAATTAATTACGACAAATAAAATAATCAGTTAAAGTATTAATTGATTTTTCCAATATTTTTTCAATGCGCTTTGTAAAACATTTTTAAATTCCACAGGATTTTGGGGAGTAAATAGAAATCTCTTACAAAACCCTTCTATTTTATCCAGAACAACATGCTCTTGAAAATTAGCCCAATCCAATTTTAAAGCCGGTTTAAATTCTTTGAGTTTTAGATCTCCTTTTAGTAAATCTTTTACATCCGAATCTTGAACTTCAATACTTTCTATGGCATCAAAAGGGATATTTATTTTACCGTAGATAGTATCAAATTCCAAATGATCATCAAATATTTTGTACGTTTGCCAAAGATTTTTATACGTTGATTCAGATGTGTAAATCAAATTTTCATCCATGCTTACCTCCATTTTACTACGACAAATTAATAATTTCTATTTCGATAAAAACCAAAGAGTCTGATTTCATACAATTCGTTGACTTAATAATTTTAATAGCCTTAGGAGAAACACGATATAAAAGCGGTGAGAAATGTTCAATAACCGATAATCAAAACGTTTCACTCAAGGAGGAGTATTGTTTTATAATTATGAATTATTGTATACATAATTATTTTAAATGTCAAGTTTAAATATTATCAAGTTAATGCATTATAAGACAATATATCCAATTTTATCGTTCTTAATTTTAATGGAGTAAGATCATCCTCTTCACCTCTACGTAACTACCAGCTTGAATTTTATAGAAATAAACTCCGCTTGTTAATTGTCCATTGTTACTTGTAAATTGCACTTCATAGTATCCGGGTTTCTGCTGCTCGTTTACCAGAGTTACAATTTCTCTTCCGAGAATATCATAAATAATTAACCGTACGGACAAGTCATGACTTGTCCCTACAGCATTTTGGCTAGGAATCTCATATTTTATTGTTGTACTTGGGTTAAACGGATTTGGATAGTTTTGATGTAATGAAAATATTGCAGGTAATTCATTTCCGCTTTCCTTTATTCCAACAGGATCACTCCAATCTAAAACATTAGCCCATATATCAAAGCCTGTCCCGCCTGCACGATTATCTGTCCATGTATTATAGATTCTATTATTCCACAATTTCACAGCAGGACTAAATTGCATTTTTTCACCGGTATTCGTCACCCTAAAATTACTCCCCAAAGTGGTCCCATTGTTCAAATATCGCTGTGCGTAAATGTCATAATGGTAATTGCCATTGCGTTCATCCTTCCACGTAATCACAAAATTCCCGTTCCCATCGGCTGAAATGGAAGGAGAAGCCCACCATGCACTTCCTTCATCATCGTTGACTTTGAAATTACCAGCCAATGCGGTTCCATCGCTTGAGTATCGCTGTGCGTAAATGTCATAATAGTAGCGATTGCGATAATCCTCCCACGTAATCACAAAATTCCCGTTCCCATCGGTTGAAATGGATGGAGACGATTGCCAAGCGCTTCC
>BDSW01000381.1 GCA_002898175.1 bacterium BMS3Abin04 | reverse complement strand
AGAGAGGCCTGATATTGACAATATTTATATGACCGTCTGCCAAATGATGACCGGACACGGCGGATGGCCTATGACCATAATTATGACGCCGGATAAGAAACCGTTTTTTGCCGGGACTTACCTTCCAAAAGAAACCCGCTTCGGACGTATAGGTCTTACTGAACTACTTGGTAAAGTTCAACAAGCTTGGGTAGAAAAGAGAGATGAAATTAATAATTCGGCTAATCAAATCACAAGCTACTTAAAGCAGACTTCATTTACCGAGCCGGGTGAAAAGCTTGATAAAGACATTCTTGATAAAACTTTTACAGCATTTGCAGACAGATTTGATAAGAAATACGGGGGTTTTGGGAATAAACCGAAATTCCCTACTCCGCATAATTTAATGTTTCTGCTGAGATATTGGAACCGGACAAATAACCCTAAAGCATTAGAAATTGTGAAGAAGACTTTGGATGGAATGCGCAACGGAGGTATTTTTGATCACATCGGATTCGGCTTTCACCGTTACTCCATCGATGAAAAATGGCTTGTTCCACATTTTGAAAAGATGCTATACGATCAAGCTCTTCTTTCAATGGCTTATGTTGAAGCTTTCCAAGCAACTCATGAAACGCCTTATAAAACTACTGCCGAGGAGGTTTTTAATTATGTAATGAGAGATATGACAGATCCTACCGGCGGATTTTATACAGCCGAAGATGCGGACAGTGACGGGAAAGAAGGAAAATTTTATATTTGGAAAGCTTATGAAATAGACAATTTGTTAGGTGACGATTCCAAAATCTTCAAAGACTATTATGGTGTAAACGAAAACGGGAACTTTACTGATGAAGCTACTAAGAAACAATCCGATGAAAATATATTACATATTACTAAATCAATTTCTCAGTTAAGTAAAAAATTTAATTTATCAGAAAACGAACTAAAACAGAAATTAGAAAACGGCCGGGGAATTTTATTCAAAGTAAGAGATAAAAGAATTCATCCGTTTAAGGATACTAAAGTACTAACCGACTGGAACGGACTTATGATTGCAGCGCTTGCTAAAGGCGGTAGAGTTTTCAACGATGTTAAATATACTAAAGCGGCTGAAAAAGCAGCGAATTTTATTTTCGACAAACTTCAAAAAGATAGCGGGGAGTTAATTCACCGTTATAGAGAAGGAATAGTTAACATAGACGGTTCTTTGGACGATTATGCGTTTTTTATTTGGGGATTGCTGGAATTATACGAAACAACTTTTAAGGCTAAATATTTAGAAAAAGCAATTCAACTAAGCAGCGTGCAGATTAAACATTTTTGGGATTCCGATAAAGGCGGCTTTTTCTTTTCGAGTAATAACGCTGAAAAATTACTGGTCAGGACAAAAGAGGTTTATGACGGCGCTGTCCCTTCCGGGAATTCCGTGGCGTTACTTAACCTTTTACGATTGGGAAGATTAACAGCAGATATAAAGTATGAGAAACTCGCTTCGGAACTGAGCTTGACTTTCTCATCGAAAATTGAACAATCACCCTCCGCTTTTACTCAGTTTCTTACCGGTGAGGATTTTGGTTTTGGTCCGTCATTTGAAATTTTAATTACAGGAAAAGAAAATGATCCGGATACACAGGAAATAATTAAAGAGCTTTATAAAAATTTTATACCGAATAAAGTTGTAATATTTATCTCCGAAAAAAATGCCGGTCAAATTCACAAATTAGCCGGTTTTACAAAAGATTATGAATTGAGTAATGACAAACCGACAGCGTACGTTTGTAAAAATTTCATTTGTAATTTACCTACAACAGATAAAAATAAAGTTTTAGAATTATTAAAGAACTAATCGTAAAAATCATAGCGGATCTACTTAAATCATCTTGACGAGAGTAGAATGTAGGTATGTGCTGATTTTTTTCGCACTACGGCAATAATTATTTCTAACTTTATCGCATTTAGGGGTTGAATCTACGTTTTATAATCTTAATGGAAAAGTTTATAAAAAACGGATTAACTAATATAAATTAGGGAAATTATTAACAATACAAAATAAGTAAATCCCAATATTAATATTTGAATTTTTTGTTTTTTAATTCTTGTATTGTATTGCTCAACTTCTTCTATCAATCCGGAAGAGATAAAATCTTTATCCAGTTTTATTTTCATATATTAAATCTCATATTATTAAAAGTTTAAGTAGCAGGCAGTATTTAAATACTGCCTGCTATAAATAGATTTTGATTAATTATTTCAAAAGTAGCATCTTATTTGTTTTAACATAATTACTGCCCGAAACTCCCTCAGCTGAAATTCTATAAAAATACATTCCAGAACTAAGATTTCTCTTTACTAATGTATTAAACTCAACTGAATAGTTGCCTGCATTTTGCCTTAAATTAACTAATTGTGTCACCAATTCACCTGTAATACTATATATTTCTAATTTTACATCAGCAGTTTCAGGTATGGTATAATTTATTCTTGTAGAAGGATTAAATGGATTCGGATAATTTTGCGCTAAATTATAACCCTTTATAATAACCACAACTTCTACTTCACTCGAATATTCGAATTTACCATCAATATCAATTTGCTTTAATCGGTAATAAAATTTTTCTCCGCCAATTAGAATTTTGTCGCTAAATGAATATTGATGAGGCGAGTTACTATTACCGCTACCTGAAACGAAACCTATTTTTTGCCAGCTCAATTTATTAGAACTCTTTTCAATTTCAAAACCATAGTTATTTACTTCTGTAGCGGTTTCCCATTTAAGTTCAACTGCGTTACCAGTATAAACGCCGGCAAACGTTGTTAACTCAACAGGTAATGGAGATGCAATGGTACCTTGATAGGTTCCACGTCCGTGAGTTCCAACAGCTAAGGAAACATCAGTAACTATTTGTGTTCCATTCGGTGAAGATACTTTTCCTATTGCTCCGGCATCGGAACGCCAATCGAGGAAATTACAAATCAAATTCCCTATGGATGAAGTCGCCTCTTGCGTCCATACAGTAGATGTACCGTTAAGAGTAAGTGTATAATACAGACCAATACTTGTTCCAACAAAATAATGTGTAACACCGTCAACTTGGAATATTTCGCATGCACGAACTGATGGACCGGTTGAAGCATTTAAATTTCCCTCTACAAATGTCCAACTGCTGCCGCCATCGGAAGTATAGTAAATACTGTTGAAGCTATAATTACTATAAGCAATCATTACATTGTTAGAATTAGTAGGATCTACCGATATACTACTTACATATCCACCGGAAGGTAAGCCTGTTGAAATTCCGGTTGGGGTAGTTGACCCGGTTGTGTTAACATTTATTATTTTAAACATTTTACCTGTACTAGTGCCAAAATACAATATGTTTGCCGAGTTAGTGTAAGAAACATCTATTGCAGAAACTTGACCATCGGTACTCATATCAATAGTTGCAATTGATGCCCATCCTGTTGTTACATCCGCA
>BDSW01000380.1 GCA_002898175.1 bacterium BMS3Abin04 | reverse complement strand
TAACTTAAAATACTATTTACAGGCGTTCTAATTTCATGTGACATTTGAGCGAGGAAATCTGATTTTAGCTTTAACGATGCTTCGGCTTTTTCTTTTGCCTCAATTAATTCTTTTTCAATAATTTTCTTTGATGTAATATCTTCAACCGAACCTTCATAATAAATTATATTCCCTTGTTCATCTCTTATTGATCTGGCACTTTCTCTAATATAGATAACCGACCCGTCAGGACGCTTCCAGGCTTCTTCAAACCCAAATATTTTTTCATTCTGTTTTAAAAGATTCTTAAATCTGTTTCTTGCCGAAGCATTTAAATAACCTTCGGAAATATTACCGATGTTTTGAATTTCTCTTAGTGACGAATACCCGAGCATTTTAATTAATGTAGGATTTGCCATAAGAACTCTCCCTTCAGGAGTTGAGCGATAAATACCTATTGTGGAATTCTCAAACAAACCTCTAAACCTTTCTTCGCTAGCTCTTAAAGCTTTCTGAATAAGTTTCCTTTCTTTATTTTCTTTTTGAAGCGATTCTATTGCATCCGCCAGTTCTGCAGTTCTATCTCTAACTCTAATTTCAAGCTCATTATTTATTACTTCAAGTTCCTCATTTGATTTTTCAATTTCGTCCAACATTTCATTGAAAGAATGTGCAAGAAATCCCACTTCATCATTTGTTTTTATTTCAGCTCTTATTGTTAAATCTCCCCCTGCAACTTGCTGAACAGTTCTAACCATATCTACTAACGGCCTGGTTATAAAACGTTCTATCACCAGTATTATAAAAATACCAATAAGAAAAATCACAAAACTGACAATAGCAATATGTCTTTTCATCAAAGCTATCTCAGCATAAAGCTCCGTTAAAGAATAGCCTATATAAAGAGTGCCTAAATTTTTATTTCTAAATTTAATTGGAAGAGATATTTTATACGTAGATTTATCTGCGGAAATATTTCCCCTTTGGGAATCTCTATAATTCTCTATTACTGCATTTTCATAATTGCTTTTCAAATATAATTCGTCTTTTTCATTATGAATAACAACATATTTAATATTATGAGTATTAACCAATGGGGTTATTTCTTCTTGAGTGGCATCTTTGTCACTAAAATAAATAGCCGAGCTAATACTTTGAGAAGAAAGATTTCCAAGAGCTTGTACTTTATTACCGATAGCACGCATTTCTTGTTCTTCAAATTTTCGTGGAAAATATATGTAAACGAATATTGCAATTAACCCTATTACAGTTATTATTAATGATACTAATTTGACTTTAATAGAATTGATATGAAGGTGCATCATTAACCTCGAATTTCAGCTATCTTTAATAGATGAGAACTGAAATTTGCTCCTTCTTCTTTTGCCGAGCTGATATTAATAGCAATTTTAACTTTGCTATTAACCAATTCGAAACCAATACTAATTTTATCTTTTAAGTAATCCGATACACTGGAAAAAGAAATTATTTTTTCTTCTTTGCATATTTTTGAAATTATTTCAATGTTATACGCTCTTAACGGTGTTATATATATTGATTGCAAATCATCTCTTTGAAACTGTTTCTGTAGATCTTTTATCTTTGCTATATCCAGAGGAATAAAAATTAACCGTTTATCCCTTACAAATATTTTTTTATCAGATACATATTTCATTATTTTATCTTTTATACTAGCGGAACTTTTAACAAGACTACTAAAAATAATTCCAATATGAATATCAGGTTTCTTTATTAAGTTTGTGAAATTTTTATTCAGCGTTAATATTTTAGGTACTAATTCCAATTGTACATCAATTGGCACACTTATTTTTTGGCTGAAAATATTATTGACAGAAAATATCATCAACATAAAAACAAAATATTTTTTTATATTTTTTATTCTAAACATGTTATAATTTATCTACTCAATCAAAATTCGTATTTTAATGTAAAAAGCAAATTCCTGCCAGGTTGTTTAATATTTCTTTGAATATTCTCATTACCACCAGGGTAACTTAAGGGTCGATTGAGAACATTATTTATTTTTAAGGACATTGTTAAATGATTAAAAATCGGTTTAGCAATAAAATTTATATCAATTAAATATATTGGTTTAGTTTCTTCATTATCAATTCCTAATCGAGGTGATTCATATCTAAATTCCAACGCAAAGTTTACCTTATTGAATAAATCTTTTCTAAATCCTATTTTTAATAAATTTTCAGGTGAATTTGTCAATTCTTTTTGGTTATTATCAAGTGCTTTTTGATATGAATATCTTAAATAGCTTTTAAAACCAAAATTAAACTTTCCATTTAATTCAAATTCAACTCCATCGGTTTTCGCACCGCTAAAATTTTGATATTGTATTAAGCCATCGGTTGTGTCCTTTACCTGCTCAATAATATTATTAAGCTTATAATGATAAAGTGAAAGGATAGATGAAAAGGTTTTTGAATATTCATGTTCCCAGATTAATTCCAACGTATTTATATTTTCAGAATTTAAGTTAAGATTTTTCTTATACCCGACAATAGTCTTTTCTTCAAGATTCTTTTCTATAATATTTGGCGCCCTAAAACTATTTCCGTAAATAAACTTGAAAACATTTGTCGAATTTAAGGAGTATACCATAGCAGCTCTGGGACTAAAATAATTATCTTCATTGATATAATTATCCCATCTAAAACCAAAATAGATTGATAAATTCTGATTAAGCTGATATTCATTTTGCAAATAAACCGAGAAAATTTCGTAAGGCCATTCTGCATTCACTAAATCGTACGTTTTAGTACCGTACCTATAGCCGGATTCAACACTTTTTTTATACTCCGAACCAATAATTAATCTATTATTTGGAAGTAAATCCCAAATATATTGTCCGTTTATTCCTAGAGTTTTTGAGAGACCGTTTACAATCAGATTACCAAAAAAAAACGGAAATTCAGCCGAATAATCATCAAAATCATAAGATAATTTTATTGCGAGCTGTTTATCATATGAAAAATCGTACTTCCAATTTAATTCCGCCCAAAACTTGCTGTTCGAAACAAATTGCTGTTTTGTAAAATCCGTATTGTAAGAAGCCGTAGGAATAAATTTTTTCCGACTCATATACATACTTCTAAAATTTAAAGTTTTGAAATTTATAGTCGTTAAAATACCATAGTATTCATCAGCATCTTTATTTATTGATAACCCGTTATTGTTCCCCGGTGTATCAAATTCAGAATAATAATAATTTGCTCCGTTTGATTTAAAGTAATTGCCTAAGATCGAGAAATCAAAAATGTTATTAAACCTGTTTCCAATCTGAATACCAATTTCTCTCCTGTTAAATGAACCATAGCGCGTAGTAATTGAAGAGGTTGATAATTCAGGAGTTTTAGATACTAAATTAATTACAGTAAATAACGCATTTGTACCATAAAGCGCTGAACTTGGTCCGCGTACTATTTCCACTCTTTGAAAATTACTTAGATTTAATCCAACAGAATTACCAATAGGTGCTCCATCAACTTGATAGCCGTTCATACGATGCCCGTCAATTAACAATAAAATTCTATTATTGTTATCCGAAAGTCTGCTGAACCCGCGAACTCCTAAATACGAAGTAACTCTATCGTTACTTATATACATACCCTTCTGATCATTTAGTAACTCTGCTAAAGAATGATACCCATATTCTTCAATCTCTTTTGAAGTAATAATATTAATAGATGAGGGAGCTTCTTGCTCGGATTGATAGTACTTTGAAGCCGAATTAACGTATTTCGGCTGTTCAACTTCTTGATTTAATAAAGAATCAATTGAAGTGGTAATAGAATCCTGCTCTGTTTGTGAATATATTGTTACCGGAAGTATCAATACAACACAATACAGAAGACAAATTATTTTTTTAACCATATCCTTCCTATTGGGACAAAATTCAGCATAACAAATTTATTATCGGATATTTTGTTTTAAGATTTAATATAAATATATTGATATAATGAGAGGGATTGTCCGGTTT
>BDSW01000379.1 GCA_002898175.1 bacterium BMS3Abin04 | reverse complement strand
ATTGAATAATCAATTACCCGGCTTTGGTCTTAACAAACTCAGTGGAAGTTTAATTACATACGGCGGCGGCGGTTATGCTTATACAATGTTAGTTGATAATTTAAGAATCGGCGGACTCGGTTTTGGAGGTTCTAAATCAGTTATAAATAGTTTAAATGGAATT
Source organism: bacterium BMS3Abin04 (assembly GCA_002898175.1). Lineage (GTDB taxonomy): Bacteria > Bacteroidota > Ignavibacteria > Ignavibacteriales > Melioribacteraceae > BMS3ABIN04. The sequence continues at coordinate 4,935 of BDSW01000379.1, read as the reverse complement.
GATAAACAAGTCGATTATTCCTTTGGCGGCGGGGCTTTTACTATTGAATATACATTTCCCTTTATTAAAAAGATAGCGGTTTCTGTGGGCGCTATGATTGGCGGCGGTTCTTTAGAAATAGATATTTATAGTAATGACGGAAACTTTGATTGGAATAATTTGTGGAATAATATTAACAATAATCAAACAGACAGTAAAAATGTAAGTAAGCATTTAAAAAACAGTTTTTTTAGTTTAGCACCTACAATTAATGTTGATGTCCCTATAAATCGTTTTATGGCTTTACGAATTGGTTCGGGATATCTGATAAATATTGGAAGTACATGGAAGATTGATAATGATAGAGTGTTAAATAATGTGCCTTCCGGATTAAACGGTAATTCCTTTTTTATTCAAACGGGTATATTTTTAGGATTTTTTGCATTCTAAATTACTATGACGAAAAATATTTTAGTAACAGGCGGCGCAGGATTTATTGGTAGTAATTTTATTAATTACATCCTACCAAAACGCGATGATATAAAAATTGTTAATTTAGATAAATTGACTTATGCCGGTAATTTAAATAACTTAGCGCCTGTTTTCCAAAATAAAAATTATACCTTTGTTAAAGGCGATATTTGTAATACAGAGTTGGTCGATTACATATTCCGAAAGTATTCTATAAATTATGTAATAAATTTTGCTGCGGAATCGCATGTAGATAGAAGTATACTTGGTTCCGAAATATTTTTTAAAACCAACGTATTGGGAACCAATATTTTATTAGAAACTTCCAAACGTTACGAAGTAGAAAAATTTATTCAAATTTCAACGGATGAAGTTTATGGCAGCCTGGGACCAAGCGGAAAATTTACGGAAAATACCCCTCTTGCTCCAAACAGTCCCTATTCTTCCAGCAAAGCTTCTGCGGACTTGATGGCACTTTCATTCCATCATACATACGGACTGCCGGTTGTTGTTACAAGGTGCTCTAATAATTACGGTCCATTGCAATTCCCCGAGAAGTTAATTCCGTTGATGATTATTAATTCTATGAATAATAAAAAACTTCCTGTTTACGGAGACGGTTTGAATGTACGTGATTGGATTTATGTACTAGACCATAATAAAGCAGTTGAAATAGTTCTCGATTCCGGCGCTCCGGGCGAAGTTTATAACATTGGTGCCGATCAGGAAATGAAAAATATTGAAATAGTTAACTTGATACTTAAGGCTTTGGGAAAAGATGAAAGTTTAATAGAATATGTTAAAGATAGACCTGGGCACGATAGACGCTATGCAATAGACTCAACTAAGACACAAACAGAATTAGGCTGGAAACCGGACTATGTTTTTGAAGAGGCTATTGTAAGCACAATAAATTGGTATAAAGAAAATCAAGCATGGTGGGAAACAATTATTTCCGGCGAATACCTAGACTATTATAAAAAACAATATAAATCCTAACAAGAAATATTATATAATATGAGAAAAATAATTTTTGCAGTGTTACTATTCCTACTCTTTGATTTGGCTAATGCACAAGATTTAAATAATATCCAATCACAATCCGGTTCGTCCGATCTTCAAGCACTAAATCTTATAAACGTTACTATTGGTGGGGCGTTTGTAGTGAACGGTACTTTCCCGGCTCTAAGAACGGAACGTGTTGACCAATTTATAACACGAGTGTTTTCAAAATATGAATCTCAAGTAGTTAGTGGAACAAAAGATAAAGAATTGCTGGACGTTCTTAAGTCTCAATTAAATAGTTATGCTAAACGGGATATCTTGCTTAAAAGATTCGACGGTACTCAATTAAAAGTCGATTTGGAAAAATTTAGAATGACAGGTGATTTTTCATATAATCCTTATTTAAAAAGTAATGATGTTTTAATTTTTCCTGTGCTTGATTTGGAAAGAAATTTTATTGATATAAGCGGTGCTGTAAATTTACCTGTTAAATATCAATTTGTTGATGGTGATAAACTTTCCGATGCAATATTGTTTGCCCATGGATTAAATCCCGCTTACAAAAATGTTACGACAGCTGAAATTTCCAGGCTTAGTTATAATGGGGAAAAACAAGTTGTTGAAAAAATAAATATTTCTGATAATTCTTATCTGCAAAGAGGCGACAGAATTAAAATTATTGCTGAGAATAACCAAAAGAAAAATTATAAGGTTTTAGTCTTAGGCGAAGTTCAACAACCCGGTTATGTTTATATTACTAAAAGCAATACGACGTTAAAAAATGTAATTGAAAGTTCAGGCGGCTTTACAGGAAACGCATCTCTTAAAAGAAGTAAAATTTTGCGTGGAACTAATGAAGAAAATTTATTACGGATGAAAGCCTTACAGTCACTTTATGATGAAGAGAAGATAGTTGATCTTAATAAGTTTGCAAAGAAATTTGATTTTTCTAAGCTTGATAATCTCTCGATGATGAGAATGTCCGATGCTCAACCTGAAGATACACTTTATTATTCTATTGATTTGAAACTGCGTCAATATGAAAATAGTGGAATTGTCGATTTTACTAAAATCTTTTCCAAAGATTCAACTAATAATCAATTTATTGTAAGAGACGGTGATGTTATATTGGTTCCGGAAAAATCGAATACAATTTATGTTTTCGGTCAAGTTAATTCTCCCGGTTATATTCCATACCTTCTTGGAAAAGATTATAACTACTACATTCAAAAAGCAGGTGGATTTGGAGAAGATTATAAAGATGAAATTAAAATAATTAGCGGTAAAAATAAAAGTTGGCATAGTGCTGAAGATAGTACAAAAGTTGATCCCGGTGATTTTATATACGTTCCCAAATCTCTACCCCGGAATATTTTTTATTATTTAAGAACAGCATCTTTTATAACATCTATTGCAAGCGCTTTAGCCACTGTGGCTATACTAATTCTCAATTTGAAAAGGTAAAATTTTAAATAAATTTATAGTAAATATGATGGATAACAAAGAAGTGAAAGAAAGAAAAGACATTCGATTTTTAGATTATATATATGTTTTGTATAAGTGGAAAAAGTTTATAATCATCAACATGATTTTAATATTACTAATTACAGCAGGTCTTAGTTTATTGATTGACAATAAATACAAAGCTAAAGCAACTGTAATGCTTCCGCAAAATAGCCAATTAGGCGGTAGTGCTTTGAGCGGTGTACTTTCCGGTGCAAGTTCAATTTTAGGTGGCAGCTTATTCGGAGCAAACGATAATTCTGATAGAATGCTGGGAATACTAAGCAGCAGAACTGTTCTTACAAAAGTTATCAAACGTTTCAACTTATTAGAATATTATGGATTTTCTAAATACAAAAATGATAGAACTCTAAAAGCACTTCGTGGAGATGTGAGTTTTGATATGGATGAAAATGGAATGATTGAAATTACGATGATTCATAAAGATTCTGTTAAAAGTGCTCAAATAGTGAACTATTTTGTGAATTTGCTGGATAGTTTAAATAGAAAGTTTAGTCTTAAGGAAGCTACGGATTATAGAATATTTGTAGAAAAAAGATATAAGAAAAATTTAGAAGATTTAAAAAATGCAGAAGATATGTTTGAAAAATTTCAAGCAAAAAATGGCGTTTATGTCATTCCTGATCAATTAGAATTTGCAATTAAAGCCGTGGGGGATTTAGAAGTTCAATTAACACAAAAACAAATTGAGTCGGATCTTGTTAAAGCTACAAAGGGGAAAAATTCTCCAACCTATAAAGATTTACAAATACAAATTTCATTACTAAATAATAAATTAAACGGTTTGAAATATGGCGACAAATCGGTTGAAAGATCAATAATTTTTTTCCCATTTATAAAGGCTCCTGAAATTCAAAAGAGGTATTTTAGATTATATAGAGAAATTGAAATTCAAGGGAAAATACAAGAATTTATTATGCCTATTTATGAACAAGCTGTAATGGAAGAACATAAGAATATGCCGACAATTGTTGTTTTAGATAAAGCTGTTCCTCCTGAATTAAAGTATTCGCCCAAAAGAAGTTTTATAGTGATTGGTATTGGATTATTTTTCTTCTTCACTATTGTACTTTTTGTTTTTAGAGGCGAAGAAGCAATTAATTGGAAAAATTTTAATAATCCACTGGAAGAAAAAGAAAAAAGGTTTTTTGAAAGAATTTTAAAATTTTATAGACTAAAGTTTTAGTGTAATGTTACTTGTTATATTATTAATCCTTTCCATACCCGGATTTTATTTGGGTAAATTTCTTTTCGATACTTATTTTAATCATATTTCAATTTATACGGCAATATGGTTTGGTATGCTTTTTTTTTACAACTTGGGATTTATAAGATATTATCCTTTGAGTTTTGAAACGTGGGGTTATATAATTCTTGCTTACATCTCACTTATTTTAGGAACAATTACGGTTTCTGCAAGCAGAAATATATTCTGCAAAGACAATGTGAAGAATGAAACAACTTTCAACTATAAATTTCTTACTTCCAAAAAGCTTAAAAATACTATCATTATCTATTCTGCAATAGGAATTTTTGCCGGCATTCAACATTGGATGGTTTTATTGAAAATGTATGGATCGTTTCCAAATATTTTATTGCACGGGAGTGAAATTTATAGAATGAGAGTAGAAGATGGAATCCCGGGTATAATTCCGTATTTGCAATCATTTTCGTATGTTGCATTATTTTTAGTAGGAATCTACGGCGCTGGTAAAAAGTCACTGACCATTTTAGCCGTTTTCCCATTATTAGGAGTTATTATTAAGGAATTAGCAAATTTTTCTCGTGCGGGAATTTTACTAGGTTTTGTAATATTTATTGTAAGTTACTATCTGACTAAAAATTTTATGGTATCAAAAACCGATTCTAATAAAAGTTTGAAAAGAAAAAGGAATATTCTATTAGTTGTTGTAATTTTTAGTCTATTAATTGGTAGTGCTGTTTTCATAAGAGCTT
>BDSW01000378.1 GCA_002898175.1 bacterium BMS3Abin04 | reverse complement strand
CTTCTTTAGTAAATTACGTGATTATCATTTTGAGATTTACCATTTTATTATTTTAACAATAATAATTATCCTTTCGCAGGTACTACTTTCCTATTTAAACATGTCTTCAACAGAGGATTTGCTTAATAAAACGATGGAAAATTACAAATTGGAAACGGCAGAAAGACAATCGGATTTTATAACGTCTTCTATCGAATTATTTCTACAAAAAATAGTTGAGTATCCATACAGCCGAAATGATATAACTCAAAGTATTGAATCTATTGATTATTTAATATACCAGCAACTATTACAAAAAAATGTTGAAGATTTTTGCCTGGTGCTCTATTCCGGTAATAAAATTCATATGCTTGACAGCGGCAAAGATATTTTAAATTATGTAGTAAAAGGAAAACTTCCCAAAAACAAACCTGTTAAGAAAAGGAATAAAGTAAAAAAATATTTTCTCAATGCGGTTAATAATATATTTAATAATGAAGAAATAAAGACATTTGTAGAAAACGGTAAAACTTTTCATGTTTTTGTTCCCTTTTCAATAAAAGGAGAAGTAATCGGGGCAGTATATCAGAAGATAACTCCAGATGTTGAAAAGATGAAATCCATAATTAGTTCGTCGTTTAGTTATACCGGCGCTTGGATATCCGCCATTATCCTGTTTAGTTTGCTGCTGGTATTTATTTTAACGAATTATGTTATTAACGAGAGGGATATAGCAAAATCTCAATTATATAGTCAAAAAGAAAAACAGCTTACTCAGTTAATTGAAACGCGAAAAGAAGCTAGCTTTGCCAGAAGGATTTATCATGCTCATCACAAAGTTGAAAAGGTAATAGGATTTGCAAAAGAGGATCTTCTTAAATTACCTAAAGACGTTTATCCGGAAATAAACATTAGGTTAAATAAATATATGAATTTTATTGGACGTGCAATTTACGGGATGAAAACAACAAATCCTCCCGTACAGGTTATTAGGAATTCAATGTTTAATACCGATATTAATAAATTGTTAAGATTTATTGTAAATAATATTTTCCGCAGGGTTTACAAAGAAGGTGACCAATATGTATTCGATTTACAAGCAGATGAAAATTGTCCTCTTATTCATGTTAATGAATATATTGCATGGGAAATATTTGAGCCGATAATTAATAATGCTATTGACCATAATAAAATTGAAAAAACTAATATTATTATTTGTACTAAATTTGAAAGCTCAAAAAAACAAATAATTGTAGAAATAATGGATGATGGAAATGGAATTAAACCGGAATTTTTAGAATATAATAAGGAAGGAATCCAAAAGATATTTAAGGAAAATATATCCACGAAAGATAATTCTGAAAATTCGGGTTACGGCTGCTACATTGCTTTTGAAAACTGTCGCCGTTGCGGATGGTCTATTACTGCAGGGAATAATGAAAGAGGAGCAAAATTCACAATACTAATTCCGGTAAATTAAAGGCTATATAATGGAAAAAGGAAAAATTAAAATACTTATTGTTGAAGATGAGGATTACGATGTTAAGAGAATTATTAAAACATTAGAACCATTTAAAAATACTATCGAAGTTAAAGATATAATTTCTTCCGGTCGGGATGCTTTACTATTAATAAAAGAAGATTCCGATAGTTACGATGTTATTATTCTTGACTACCAGATCTCGGGAGGTTTATACGGAGTTGAACTTATTTCCGCAATTAAAAAAATAAGTCCCTCTTTGCAGATTATTATTATTACAAAAATGACGCTTAACCAAACTGATCTTGCTTTTGCAGCTAAACTAATTAGGAGCGGGGCTTCTTGGTTTGGTACAAAAAACCCGATAGACATAGAGGATTTTATTTATCAACCTACCGATTTTCTTTTAGCAATACAAAATGCATATGAAAAACGGCAATTACAATTAGAAAAATCATGGCTCATTAATGAAAGAGATGCAACAATTTCCAAACTGGAACAAAGAGTACAAGATATTTTAATCGAGCGAAAAATTGTAGGCAAGTCCTCCAAAACGGAACAGATCAAATTTTTTATATCGAAATATGCAGATGTTAATGCAAATATTTTAATTACAGGAGAATCCGGTACCGGGAAGGAACTTGTAGCTACACATCTTCATTATTTAAGTAAAAAACGGCTTGAAAATTTTGTTACGGTTAACTGTTCCGCAATACCCGATACGCTTTTTGAGAGTGAATTTTTCGGTTACAGTAAAGGAGCTTTCACCGGTGCGAGAGAAGAAAAAATCGGTTTCTTCGAACAAGCTGATAAAGGGACACTGTTTTTAGATGAAGTGGGCGATTTATCTGCGAATGCACAAGGGAAGTTATTACGAGCTTTGGAAAGCGGTGAAATAGATAAAATAGGACGCAAAAAGAAATATAAGGTAGATGTTCGCATTATTTCGGCTACAAATAAGGACTTAGCTCAACTAGTAAAACAAAAAAGTTTCCGCCAAGATTTATATTATCGGTTAAATATATTAAATATTTCTATACCGGCTCTCAGAGAGCGCAAAGAGGATATTAAACCGTTAATAGTGTATTTCCTTAAAATATACAGCGCCGAATACAATATAAGAGTACCGGAAATTTCTAAAGAAGTAATGAATTTTCTAACTGATTTAGAATGGTACGGGAATACAAGAGAATTGAAAAATCTTGTTTTAAGAATGATGCTTTTACACAACGGTGAAATTAATATGGATATTGTACGGTTGTGCCTTAAAGATCAATTAAAACGTAAATTTGATGAATTTGAAAATACAAAAATTTCCGGTAAAGAGTTTATTCTTCCTCTAAGAAAAGCTGAAAGAAACTTCAGGTTAAAATATATTGATGCTGTTCGTCAGCTGTTTTCCACCGATGCGGAAGCAGCAAAATACCTTGGTGTGGCAAAATCAAACTTCCATCGTATACTCAAAGATCTAAATTTCAAGTAGTTATTGTTTTAATAACAAAGTTCTCATTTTTATAACCGAAAAGTATAATCTACCTCACTGCCAGTGTAAGAAAAAAAATTGTCTTTGTTTCTACTGCATTGTTTCACCGTAAGTTAACGTCGATGGGATAAATAAATAATATAATGGCACTTTTATTGTCTTAAAATAATAGATCGACAATTTGCATATCTTAATGAAAAAAGATATTTAACCCATGTAATAAGATTTTCAATCAAATCAAGGAGGATTTATGAAGGATAATGATTACAAAAGATCGTATTTAAAAACTATGATTTGGGTATTTTTATTAATACCGTTTTTAATTTTTGCTCAAGGAAATGGGCATGGAAAAATTACAGGTAAGATCAGTGATTCCCAAGGTCCTCTTATTGGAGTTAATATTTATCTCCAGGGAACCACACTAGGTTCATCTACAAATTCAGAGGGCAAATATTTAATATCGAATATCCCTGCCGGTCCATATACTCTAAAAGTTAGATATGTAGGTTATAAATCCGTTACTAAAAAAATTGAAGTTAAAAGCGGTGAAACTTTAACTCTGGATTTTGTACTTGCATCCGATGTACTGGGGCTTAGTGAAGTGATTGTAACCGGTGTAGCCAACCCGGTTTCCAAACTACAATCAAGTATATCCATTTCTACGCTTAGCATGAAAGAAATAGAAAAATCCGCACCCAGAACAACAGCTGAGATATTCCGCACAATACCGGGTATACGTTCCGAATCGTCGGGAGGTGATGGGAATGCAAATATAACCGTAAGAGGTGTTCCGATTTCAGCAGGCGGGTCGAAATATTTACAATTACAGGAAGATGGACTGCCGTTACTTCAATTCGGTGATATTGCGTTTGCAACATCCGATATGTTCTTAAGAGCCGATCATACTGTTGCAAGAATAGAAGCTATCCGTGGCGGTTCTGCTTCAACGATGGCTAGTAACTCGCCTGCAGGTATTATTAACTTTATTAGTAGAACCGGTGTTGTTAAAGGTGGGAATATTAGTATTACACATGGATTAGATTACAGAACGTCCAGAATTGATTTTGATTATGGTTCTCCAATTGCAAATAACCTAAGTTTTAATTTCGGAGGTTTTTTTAGAACAGGTGAAGGGCCAAGGACAGCCGGATATAACGGCAACAACGGTGGTCAAATCAAATTTAATCTTACTAAATTATTTGATGGTGGATACGGCAGGGTTTATTTTAAATATCTAAATGATCGTGCAATTGCGTACATGCCTATGCCGGTAAAAGTAACCGGGACAAATAGTTCACCTGAATATAACTCGATAGCGGGTTATGATATTACTTCAGGAACGATGCAAAGTCCATATTTACTTCAAAATATTGGTCTTGGAGGCAATGGCGCCTTGAGAAGAAGTAATGTTGCAGATGGAATGCATCCTCTTTCTACTGCAGTTGGAATTGAGTTCGTAAAAGATTTTGCTAATGGATGGCATTTTGAAAACAGGGGTAGATTTGCACTGAACTCAGGCCGTTTTCTGTCTCCTTTCCCTGCACAAATCGGAACAGGTAAAAGTTTAGCTGAATCCATTGGCGGAGAAGGAGCACAGCTTAAATATACAGATGGTACTCCTTTCGGATCAGGCTTTGCAGGTAACGGACTTGCACTCAGGATTCACATGTTCGACACTGAATTAAATAATTTTAATAATTTAGTAAATGATCTTAAAATATCTAGAAAATTTGGAAATATTAATCTGACTGCCGGGTATTATTTTTCAAAACAATCAATATCTATGTCATGGTTATGGAATTCTTATCTCACGGAATTAAACGGAAAGGATGCTAAACTATTAGATGTTTATGCAGCAGACGGTACAAAATTAAGTCAAAACGGACTGTATGCATATGGTGTCCCGGCTTGGGGAAATTGTTGTCAGAGAAATTATGATACAGACTATATGACGGATGCTCCTTATTTTGGTGCAAATATTGATATAAACGATGCTTTCAATATTGATGCAAGTGTACGTTATGATTATGGTCATGTTACCGGTCATTTTGCCGGACCTGTTCAAACGAAATATGATGTTAATAATGATGGAATAATTTCACCGGATGAAGAAAGCGTTTCGGCAATTGATAATGCCAATCCCACACCGGTTGATTATACGTATAATTATGTATCTTATTCAATTGGCGCTAACTATGAATTGACAAGCAACCAAGCTGTTTTTGGCCGTTTCAGTCATGGCGGTTCGGCAAAGGCAGATAGATTACTTTTTGCCGGATTACCTTATAATCGGAACAACGAGTCCAGGAAGTTTGTTGGATATAAGAAGTTCTACAGATGCGAGATTAACAATAAA
>BDSW01000377.1 GCA_002898175.1 bacterium BMS3Abin04 | reverse complement strand
GATTTACTAATTGATGTTAAGTACTGTATCCTGGGTTTATCCGGGGGGGCCGGGTAAATAATCGGCTCGGTAGTTTTAACCGATTCTTTGCCGCCACTGCATGCGGATAAAAAAACTAATGGGATACAGACTAGTATATACTTAAAAATAGTTTTCATTTTAGTAAGAATTTGTTAATAAATGAAAGTAAATATAATGAACAAAAAGAATATTAAAATAAAAAAGAAGGCGATTATTTATCGCCTTCTTTTTTAACAAAAATTAAAGATTTAAAAAGTTTTACTTATTGTGACATGTTAAACATAATGCACTGGCAGCATTACTCTTGACAAGAAAATAACCGTTTGTATTATCGTGCGGATTATGACATGAAGAACATTGAACCTTATTTGAAGCTAACATATCGGCATCAATTGTACCGCCTAAACCGGAATTTGTGGATGTAGGAGGGTTCAAACCTCCGTCAGTAGTTGCAAGAGCATCATCATAAGTAAATGACACCGGGTGATCGTTACTTAAATCGGTACCGAGCTCTGCGTCGCCGACAATGAATGAAGAACCACCAGTCGTCCCTCCAAAGTTATCAACCGCAACAGTACCGTCATGGCAGCTTAAACATAGTTTAGATGATCCGTCAGGTTGACCTACAGTCGCATCCAGAGTTGAAGAACTATAAAGTGTATAAGTAGCGGTCGAAAGTTCATGATTCCATAATAGTTTAGCGCCGGCAATAGCATTATGCGGGGTATGACAAACTACACATATTTCTCCCGATGCATTCCAAAGCTTAGTAGAAAAATCGTGAGCAGTTCCGGAAATACTTTGCCCGAAGCTAATACTGGCAAAAGCAAGCATAATTAAAATTGTTAATAGATTTAGTTTTTTCATTGTAGTTATTCCTCCAATTAGTTCGATTACTTAATTGAAAATTATTCATAATTATTATTTTGTTTATTTAAAGTACCTCATTTATTAGTTGATAACAATGTGTTTTTATCTTTTTTTTTATCCTTTATAAATATAAAGTAAAAATAACCAATTTTATGTGATTTAGAACAACTTTTTTATAACAGTTAGATAAAAAATTGACACAAAATAAAACAAATAAGTTCCGGTAAAAGACAAAATGAATAAAAGACTTTATTGTCTATTATAAATATATAGAATAAGTACAAAAGGAAAAATAACCCTAAAGGTGTATTTTAAAGACTCCCCCAAAAGGGGTATTAAAAAGTCAATTGGTCTTTTAAATAATCCCTTTCTTATGGGCAAAACTTACAACTTCCGTAAAGTTTTTCAGTCCTAGTTTTTTAATTATATTTTTTCTGTGTTTAATAACAGTAAGTTCGCTGAGATATAATTTTTCGGCAATTTCCCTACTTGTAAAACCTTGAGAAGCATATTTAATTATTTCAACTTGCCTGGGAGTAAGTACAATTTTTTCAGAATCTTCATTTATAGACCTCCCGTAATTCTTGCCGGTAATATATTCAATTACTTTCTCTTTAATTTCATCGGTAATATATTTATTCCCGGCATAAACTTCATCAATAGCTTTAAAGAGTTCATTAATTTGTGCATCTTTATAAATAAAACCTTCCACATTACTTTTCAACGCATCTACAATATATAACTCGTTTTCCAGCATTGTAATAATAATTATTTTTATTTTATTCCACTTTTGTTTAATCTCCCTTGCAGCTTCAATCCCGTTTTTCCCCGGCATATTAATATCCATTAATATAATATCAGGTAAAAACTTTCCGGCTAAATCAATAACCTCATCTCCACTGCCTGCTTCGGCTATAATTTTATAGCCGGGTTTAGAATTTATAACTTGCTTAAGGCTTTCTCTAAACATGGTATGGTCATCGGCTATTAAAATATTAATTTTCTTCATTATGCATCTCGCTTAAAGGAATTTCAAAATAGATTGTAGTACCTTTATTGATTTCAGAATACAATTCTAATTGTCCTTCAATACTTTCAATTCTTTCCCTTATAAATTTTAACCCGTATTTTGATTCGCTGCTAACTTTACCGTTTTTGTTTAAGTCAAAACCGGCTCCGTTATCCGATATTTTACCGAAAATCATGTCGTGTTTAAAATGATACTCAAAACATGCTTCTGTTGCATTTGAGTGTTTTGTAATATTATTCAATGCTTCTTGGCTGACTCTAAAAATTGCCAGTTCGTATCTTTTATTCAAACCTATATTTTTTCCGAAAAACTTCACTTCAAACTTTATTTTGGAAAGTTTCGAAACTCTATTAATCATATTCTGAATTGATTCGGTCAAACCGTATTTTTCAATTTCCTCCGGGTAGAGGGAATATATTATTTCTTTAATTTCTTTTGAAGTTTTCCTGGTTAGTTCTATAATCTCGTTGATTTTAGTTATATCGGTTGAATTAGATTCTTGCTGCATTTCAGCGTTCATTTTAATGAGCATTAAATTTTGCCCGATTCGGTCGTGTAATTCTTTTGATATATGTTTGCGTTCAGCATCAAGGAAATCAAATATTTCACCAACAAGATCCTTTCTTGTTTCTAACTCCTGAGTAAGTTCTTCGGATCTTGCTTGTTCGGTTATATCTTCTATATTGCAAACAATTTTTTCAATTTCATTTTTTTTGTTTTTTATCGAATAAAAGTCAAATATAAGCATTTTATCTATTTCTTCTATGTATACCGGGTAACTTTTAAATCTTTCACCGGTTTGGAAAACTTTTTTAACTTTATCTTCCAGTTTGCTGTTCTTAATTAATAGATTATTATAGATTGTTTTTTTATCACTGTAAGAATTGAATGTGTTGTCCCAAGCCGGATTGCAGCTTACTAAGTTGCCTTTATTATCATAAATTGCTCTTGGATATGGGCATTGTATCATAAATGTTTTCATTTCCATTGTTCTTTGATCAACCAGTTCTTCTAATGTTCTATTTGTATTTTGCAATTGGTTACTGAGTTTAGCTAATTCGTTCTGGGTTTCTTTTAATTTTGTGATATCTCTATTGCTTACACAATGTCCTACATATTTACCGTCTCCACTATAAATTGATTGACATAAATGATGTATCCATTTAATTTCGTTATTTTTCGTTACAATTCTGAATTCTAATTCATCCAGATTTTCACCTCTTAAAGAATTATTTTCGTGTTCAATGAACAATTCCCGGTCTTCATTATAGATAATCCTATTGAGTAAATCTATGTTATTTGCAAATTCTTCTGTTGAATAACCTGTTATTTCTTTACAAGAAGGCGAAATAAAGTAAAATGATTTATCGGGTGCTATCCAGTAAATCCAGTCTTTGGAATGAGTAACAAAAGTTTTAAATTTCAATTCACTTTCGGCAAGTTGTTCTTTGTGTGTCTTTATTTTATTAATGAATATTGCTGTTAAAGAACCAAAAATTGTGAAAGTAATAATAATCATTATCCGGATGTAAATATCAAATAGACTTACGTGAAAGAAAAGAGCTCCTAAGAAACTTTTTTCTTCCATGAAAAAAAAGTAATAAATTACTCCATCCAATAACGCTACACAAATTGAAAATAGAAAAGTTAAGAAAATAAATTTGGTTGGGTTATAATTTTCTATGTTTGGAATAAAACGTTTATTAAATATTTTTTTAAGTATTTTCACTTTTATTTTTTATAAATAAAATATTTTTTATTTATAATAAAATTTAATATGATTTCGGATTATGATTCTCACCATGGCAATAAAGATAGCATGAACCTCTAGAATTGCCTTTGTCAATATATTCCCTCCGTCCGTTAGAAAATCCGACTATAGAGACATTAAAATTTATTAAATGTGAATTATTAGTGGAATTTCCTTGAGAACTACTTATACCGTGAGAATCATGACAGGCGCTGCAAGGTGTATTTTCATTTCTTACATGTATTTTATGAATATTACGCATTCCACCCCCTCCTCCTCCCATCCCACCGGTACCAATAATAGTATTACGATCATGGCATTGGTAACATAATTCGTATGCTTGATAAGATTCAGGTGTATTATCTGCAGTTTCATAGTTGTATTTTAAAAGATGAAAATATATTGATCCATGAGGTCCTTTTGCTGCGTCGGCGCCGCTGCTGGCATGGCAATCCGTACAATAGATAATACTCGATTCAGTATAAGGCGAAATCAGACTTGGTACATTATTATTTTTCCCGGGTCCTTCAACTGGATGGAATGAAGGATTAGATAAATCGAATTCCAGGCGGACATTTGTTTGCTGGATTTGCCTTGGGATATTTGTTCCGGGCTTGTCCGGACTTTCCGCATGGCATTTATAACATAATTCATACTGATATTGTATACTGCTAACCGGATTTCCATTGGAATCCTCACCGGGTACTCCTTGAATAAAACCGTTAGCGTAAGGTGCGGTTGCTCCCGATGCATTAACCATATGCGGATTATGGCAATCAACACATTCTACATGACGGTTTTGTACCGGTATGGTTTCCAGGGGATCATGAATATTTGAGTACGGAAAAACATTGTGTTTCCATTGCTGAGTAATATCCCGTTCGATGTTAGTAGATGCTACATTTCCGTTGTGGCAGTCCAAGCAGTTGTCTTCCTCACGATAATATTTCATTAACCGAACAGCTCCGCCGGCATTATGGGGTGTATGGCAATTTTCGCATGCATTTTGTGAAACGGTTGTATAATTGGAGTTAGGCCATGGATCAGTACCTGAACCGTTCCAAGTTTTATTAGATGTTTTATGCGATGAAGAATTCCAGCCGTTTTTATCGTGGCAATATAAACAAAGAGTTGATTGTTGCCTGCTTGCAACTAAAAAATTATCATATATGTTTAAATGCGGATCGTGACAGGAAGTACATTGCAGCTTTCCGTTTTCTAAATAGACAGGGCCTGTAAGAGTATTTGGATTCTTGAGCTCACCATCTGTTGATGTGAGGGATGAGTTATAGATGAAAGAGACAGGGTGATCATTCGACAAATCTGTTGATAAATTTGCAGGGCCATGGACGGTTGGAATACCCCTAATAGCGATATCGCTTGATCTGCTTAATACATTCCCTATTGCAATTGTACCATCGTGGCAAGATAGACATAGAATTGAAGATCCATCAGGCTGACCGGGATTAGCGTTTGATGTGGAACTATTATAAAGTGTGTAATAACTTCCCGGATCGTTTCTATTCCACAATGGTTTTCTGGGAGAACTATTGTGCGGTGTATGGCAAAAAATGCATATTTCACTTTCTGAAATTGCTTTAGTTGTTCCAGGTCCACTAACGGATAAATTGTGGACTGTATTTAAAATGGATTGTCCTAAGACAATATTAGTAGTAAAAAGAATTATTAGAAAAAATAAATTATTTTCTTTCATAACTATTTTTAATTAGTTGAAAAATCTGAATTCTCGAATTATAACTATCGGCAATATATATTCGATCATTTTTATCAATATATAAGCCGTTTGGAAGCCAAAATTTACCTTTTTCCCTGACTTGAGTTCCAAAAGGGTATAAATAAACCCCTTTACTGTTAAAAATTTGTATGGAATGGAATAAGGCATCGGCAATATAAATATTTCCGTAAGAATCTGCGG
>BDSW01000376.1 GCA_002898175.1 bacterium BMS3Abin04 | reverse complement strand
GGAGATAAAATTAAAGGATATTAATATGGAAGATAGATACAATATAAAAAATACATTCGTTGTCGTTTTTCTGCTAATTGCGCTAACGTACGCCTCCGCGCAGAACAATTATAACTTTAAAAAATTTGCCGATTCCGATAAATTATCAAGCGTTCTCGTAGCCGATTTTTTTCAAGACAGCTATGGTTTCATGTGGTTAACGACAGCGGACGGTTTAAATCGCTACGACGGGAAAAACGTTAAAATTTATAGAAACCAACCGGGGGATGACAATTCCTTACCCGAAAACGATACTTACGCTATTATTGAAGATAAACAGAAAAATCTGTGGGTGGCTTGTTACAATGTAATTGGCAAATTGAATAGGAAAACAGATAAGTTTAAAAGATACAGCCTGTATAATCTGCCTTTTAAAAGAGAGTTACTATTTTATGGTTCTTTACTTGATAAAGAAGGCAGAATCTGGTTCACTTCTTCACAGCTCGGGGTCATTCGTTATAATAAAGAAAAAGATTATTTTGAGAATATCGAGTTGAGCAAGAAAAACAAAAATACCGTATGGGGAACTGTTAATTCTATCATACAATTAAAAAACGGAGTTATACTTGCCGCCGACTTTAGTAACGGACTTAAAAAATATAATTCTAAAACAAATAAGTTTGAACCTTATAATCTCAAACCGGATTACAGTCCAAAAAAAATTGCGGCTATTCACGAAAGCAAAACTGGAAATATCTGGTTCGGCGGAGATAATGTATTAATTAAATACTCGCCGTCGCAATATGTTTTCACTAAATATAATATGAGCCGGTTTTCAAAAATTAAATCAAATTATCATCAAATTCTTGCAATTGTAGAAGATGACGAAGACAATTTGTGGGTTAGCCAGCAGACGCACGGTTTGCTGAAACTTAGCAAAAAATTGAATAGCGAGGAACAGTTTGTTTTTAAATCTTCCACATCAAAAGGCGTAATGGAAAATGCAATAACAAATTTATATAAAGATAAATATGGAATAATTTGGTTATCCTTTCTAAACGGCGGTGTACAACAATTAGATCTGAATGCAAATTCTTTTTCTTTTATTCCTCTGAACATTCGCGATGAATCTTTTAACAACCAAGCAATCGTTGCATCAATTGAAAGCTTGCCGTCCAATAAGTCTAAATTAATATTCGGCACAACAACCGAAGGAATTGTCGGCTATGATTTTAACGCAAAAAAGTTCAGCCGGTTAGATATTAATAATAACGCCGTCAATCGTGATTCAAACATTACAATTACGGCGCTAAAAATTGATGATTTAGGGAACATTTGGTTCGCATCGAAAAATAGTTTTTTAAAAAGGCTTGACCGCAAAACCGGAAAAATATCATTATTTAAACCGCCTTATTATAAAAATATTACTATTCCATTTAATATCGTATCAATTAATTTCGATTCCAACGGCGATATTTGGTTAGCCTCGAATCTTGGTATTGATAAATTCACGCTTTCAACCGGAAAATTCGTTCCTATACCAAGACTGATGAATAAAGGAGTTGATAAAAAATTAAAATCGCTTATTTCAAATATTGCTGAAACAAGGAAGCCTTTTTCTTCAATACTTAGAGTAGGCGACGGCGTAAATTTGGATAGTTCCTTCGTCCTTGAGAAAAAACAAAAAGTCCTACTAATCAGCTTAGGCGAAGGAAAATCAATTACGAAATTAATGTATGATTACGGTTCTTTATCACGCAATGATGGAAAAATAATTTGGACGTTTGATAAACTCAAAGATTCATTTTACGCGGGCGGCGGATTCAAAAATAGATTAAGTTTTAAATGTCTTGAATTGGAAAAAGGTAAATATAAGCTGCATTATACATCCGACATGGGACACTATTTCGGGAATTTTAATACGGTTGCGGCTCCCGATTCAAATTGGTGGGGTATTCAAGCTTTCACGATATCCGATAGCGAATTTGATGAAATTAAAAATTTAAATAATAAAGAAATTAATAAAAGAGGATTCCTTCCTTTTGAACTGGGAAGAGTTATAGAATTTAGTAAAAAATATTCAAATACAATTTGGATAGGAACTTATCTCAATAGTTTTTTCAAGTATGACCTCGCAAACGGAAACTTCAAACAATATAATTTTGATTCTACAAATATTTCAAATGGAAATCATTTTACCACTACTATTTATGAAGATTTAGACGGCGTCCTTTGGGTAGGCACTTACTCCAGCTTGATAAGATTAAACCCTGAAACTAACAAACTTAATATTTTCAACACAGCCGACGGTATTCCGGGCGGAATTATTTATAGTATCGTAGAAGATAACTTGGGAGCGCTTTGGATAAGTTCTTCGGGAGGATTATCTAAACTAAACAAAAACGCTCCGATTGATAAATATGTATTTGTCAATTACGATTCGAAAGACGGTTTGGAAAGCTTGTCGAAGAATTACAACAGCGTTTGGAAAGATGAAGACGGCAGAATATATTTTGGAGCTAAAGGCGGAATAATTTCTTTCGTACCCGGGAATGCAAATGTAACTAAACCCGATATTGTCGTTTCCGATTTAAAAATTAATGATGTTTCCTGTTTTACCGATTCGTCTCAAGTCCATCTCGAACAATCGATTTATGATTCGAAGCTGATTGATTTGGCATATTATCAAAATAATATTTCATTTGAATTTGCGTCAATACATTTTTCGAGACCCGCAAAAAATAGAACTGCATACAAATTGGAAGGGTTTGAAAAGAAATGGTATGAATCCGACCGAGATTTTGCGTCGTTTACCAATTTAGACCCCGGCGAATATATTTTTAAAGTTAAAGGTTCAAACGGAGACGGCGTCTGGAATGAAACGGTTAAAAAAATTAAAATCGTTATATCCCCGCCCTGGTGGAAAACTACCTCCGCTTATATCGCTTATGGTTTATTCTTCATTTTGGGGTTAGTAAGTATCGACCGCTTTCAAAGAAGAAGATTGCTTGCTAAAGCGAGAGAAAAAATGAAATTTCAAGAAGCTGAACATAGGGCAGAAACGGCAGAACTGCAAGCAAAAGCAGCTGAGGCTCAAAGTAAATTGATTCAAATAGAAAATGAACGTAAAACAAAAGAGTTAGAAGAAGCCCGTCAGCTTCAGCTTTCGATGCTGCCGAAGGAATTGCCCAAGATTCCGAATCTTGATATCGCAGTTTATATGCAGACGGCAACGGAAGTAGGCGGCGATTATTATGATTTCCACGTTGGAATGGACGGAACTCTTACTGTTGTTGTCGGAGATGCAACGGGACACGGACTAAACGCGGGAACGATTGTAACCGCCACCAAAAGTTTGTTCAATTCTTACGCTCCCAATCCGGACATACTTTTTACTTTCTCTGAAATTTCCCGCTGTATCAAAGGCTTGAAATTCAGAAGACTTTCAATGTGTTTATCCTTATTAAAAATTGAAGGAGACAATCTCAGAATGTCTTCCGCCGGAATGCCGCCCGTCCTTATTTACAGAGATAATAAAAAGGAATTGGAAGAAATAATGCTTAAAGGAATGCCTCTCGGCACAACGAATAAATTTCCTTACGAGTTAAGCGAAACAACTTTAGGAACCGGAGATACAATTCTACTGAGCAGCGACGGTTTCCCTGAACTGTTTAACGAGAAGAAAGAGATGTTTGGTTATGACAGAGTTAAAGAAACCTTTACAGAAATAGCCGACAGATCTTCAGAAAAAATAATAACGCATTTAAAAGAGACGGCGGAAGATTGGACAAACGGCAAAGCGCCGGACGACGACGTAACGTTTGTGGTTCTCAAAATGAAATAAGAACGAATGACAGTTTCGGCGAAGTCCGTTTTTTGAACAGAGACGGAATGACGATGTAACGTTTGTAGTAAACAAAGTATAATAAGCAAAATTAAAGTTGGATAAATCATATTATGAAAAATAAATTATTTGCAAAAAATTTCAATAGAACACTATTCGTTAATCTATTAGTTGTTTTATTCTCTTTTACAAATCCGACTTTTATTTTTGGGCAAGAAAATTTTATTTTTGAAAATCTCTCAATTCCGCAAGGGCTTTCTAACCTAACTATAAATTGTATTTATGAAGATAAGTACGGCTTTCTTTGGCTTGGTACGGAAGATGGATTAAGCAGGTATGACGGTTATGATTTTAAGGTTTATAAAAATAACCCGTCTGATAGTACAAGTTTATCCGGTAATTCAATTAGAACAATAAACGAAGACAATAAAGGCAACCTGTGGGTTGGCGGAAGTAATGTACTCGCAAAATACGATAGAAAAAACAATACATTTAGAAACGTAAAATTTGATAGTGAACAAAACTTAAATCAGCCTATCATTCGTAAAATTTTTATAGATAAAAATAATAAAATCTGGATAGGTACGGATGTACACGGAGTGCACTTACTTAATCCGAAAACAATGACTACAAAACGAAAGAGATTTATCTTAAACAATGAAGAAATCCCTAATGGATTCATATTCTCAATTATTGAAACTTCAAGTAAAGAATTATTAGTGTCAGATTACGGTTCGGGAGTATTCTATTATAATGAAGATTCCGATGAATTTCATTTATATAATAATTTAGGAAGAAAGAAAGCAGGGGCTTCGTTATTAGTTCTTTATGAAGATGAATTTAACAGGCTTTGGATTGGAGGGGAACGATCATTATCAATTTATAATCGAAACACAAAAAAAATAGAAAAGGTAGAACTCTTTACCAATCCAAGCTCTAAATACCTTACGAAAGGAGTTACCGATATATTAAAGGATAAAGAAGGTTTTATCTGGTTAGCTACGTTGGATGACGGTTTATATAGATATAATCCCGTTGATAATAATTTTTTCCATTTTACAGGCGGCAATAATAAGAACAATATCAAATCAGCCGGCATGCTGTCATTATTGCAGGATAGTTTCGGAAACATTTGGATAGGAACAAGACTGGACGGATTATATAAAGTTAACCCGAACAAACAGCCTATGAATGTTCTTAGGTTACCGGAAGAATTAAAAACTAATTCTACTGCGGATAGAATAACAGCAGTTGCCAAAAGTGAAAAGTACGGTAATATAGCAATTGGCACAGCCGGACTTGGCATATTTGGGGGAAATATTCAAAATGGAAAATTTAAAAATTTTCGCGTGGGTCAAAAATCAAATGGCATTTCGAGTAACAATATTTCCGCATTAACAATCGACAAAGAGAACAACCTTTGGGTGGGAAGCGATGCGGGCATAGACCGGCTCAATCCGATAAGCGGTAAGGTTCGCAAATATTTTGACGATAAAGTTAATTATTACAGAGGCTTTAACGTAATGGATATGAAGTTTGATAAAGCGGGAAGGTTATTTGTCGCATACACGGGCGGAGTGGACATCTTATTTCCAAATCAAAATATTATTAAAAAAATTCCGTCTGTCGCTAACCGTGAATTAAAACCCGATTTACAAAAGGATATAATAAAGCTGGCAAACTCTGCTAAGCCGATAGCTTCAATACTTAAGGTAAGCGAACAAAAAATATTTGAACAAGAGTTTAGTCTTTCCGACAGCGCTAAAATTATAATTATCGGCGTTGGCGAAGGACAAACAATTTTTGAAATAATGTCCGATTTCGGCTGGATTGAAGATGAAAATAATAAACTAATTTGGGGAATGCATAATACTTCAAAATCATTT
>BDSW01000375.1 GCA_002898175.1 bacterium BMS3Abin04 | reverse complement strand
GTATACTTGATAATTGTATGAATGATATAATTTCTAAGTTTAACGATATCGACTCTATATTAACGTAAGAAACAAAATAGTAGTTAGCTTTTCTTTTGGTTTTTTATTTAACACCGATATTTTTTCTACTGGCGGGAATTGTTATATTAAAATTACAAAACAAACTTACTTTGAGGGTTGATGATGAAACTTAGAGCTTTAGTATTATTGTTTATATCATTAATTTTTTATGCGTGTTCGGGTAACAATCCGCTGCTAAAGCCTGATACAAAGGAATTAAATAAGCATGCGCCAAATAACTTCCATGTGGTTTTTCACACTACAAAGGGAGATTTTACTGTCGACGTATCACGCAAATATTCACCTTTAGGTGTTGACAGATTTTATTACCTTGTTAAAAATCATTATTACGACGGCAACAGATTTTTTAGAGTTGTTCCCAATTTTGTAGTTCAATGGGGAATGATCGGTATTCCTGAGGTTGATAAATTCTGGGAAAAAATGGGAATCAAAGACGAACCGGTTAGATTAAGCAACACTAAAGGGACTATTGCTTTTGCCCGCGGCGGACCTAATACGAGATCAAATCAGCTTTTCATAAATTTAAAATATAATGCACGTTTGGATACTTCGGGTTATATGAATGTAAAAGGTTTCCCTGCATTCGGGAAGGTTATAAAAGGAATGGATGTTGTTGAATCAATAAATCCGGAATACGTGCAGAAGCCAAACCAGGACTCAATAATGGTAAAGGGTAATAGCTATTTGAACAAGAACTTTCCGAATTTGGACTATATAATTTCCACTAAAATCGTTACTGGTTCAAAATGAAATTGAATAAATTAAACGCTTTTATTTGGAAATATAAATTTTAAAAAAATCATATCTTTTTTAAAAATGGGATTTTTTTGGAATGTCCCTTCTTAATCTTTTTCTTAATCCTAATCTTAATTCTTACTCATTCCCTTTAAACAGATTAAGATTATGAGTAAGAGTATGATTAAGAATTCCTAATCTTAATCATACTCCCATAATTTTATAGCTAAAAAATTTTATCTCAACAAGTAACAATATCAGCTTATAATTTTTTCTCTTGACAAACTCAAAAAAGTTCACTATGTTTATTGCACAAATATGCAATAATACATAAAGGCAAGGGATATAATGAGACGCGGAAGAAGAATGGGCGGCAGAATGATGGGGCCGATGATGGATCCCAGAAGTAAATTTTTCATGGCGATGGCAAGCGATCAAAGAATTAAAATTTTGGAATCGCTAAAAAAGGGAGAGAAAAGTTCATCCGACATAATTACCGTACTAGGTTTAGATCCTTCCGTTGTTTCCAGGCATTTAATGATGCTTCGTAATGTCGGACTTGTTTCCGCTAGGAAAGAAGGCGTTGCATTATATTTTGCATTAGCAGACGATCGTGTTTTGAAAGTGCTTGACATTGCAACACAAATAACGAAAGATTGGTTCGATAGATTTCAGCATTTTTTTAGATAAATTATTTGAGGTATTCTACTATGAAAATTGCAGCGGTAACAAACGACGGCAAAAGTATAAGCCAACATTTTGGACGATCTCGTTATTATAGAATTGTTTCCATAGAAGACGGGGAAATTAAGAATAGTGAAATTAGAGAAAGAGGAACAGGGCATTTTGCTCAGCAGCAACAACACGAATCACATACAAACCATTTTGACGCCCAAGGCAGACATGGGTTCGGTGCCGAAGCGCAAAACAGGCATTCTATGATGGCTCAAGAAATTGCTGATTGTGATGTATTGATAGCCGGAGGAATGGGCGCCGGCGCTTATCAAAGTTTTGTTGGAGCTGGACTAAATGTTGTACTAACAGATCAAACAAATATAGATGAAGCGGTTTCTAAATTTTCCAAAGGCGAATTAAAAAATTTATATATGGATAGAACCGACTAAAAATTCAGCTTCCGGCAGGACCTATTTGCCGGGAACGAATTAATATATTTTTTGTTTAATAATTGCAAGATTGTGCAATTATTAAATTTTGAAATAATGAAAACAGTAGATTATTTAACAAACTAAATAAAGGAGGTGAATAAAATGTACGGACAAAATCATTGGAAAGGCGGTTTTGGTCATGGTTTCGGTTTCGGCGGCGGATTCGGAAGAGGGTCTGGCATGGGGCCTTTTGGGTTCGGTCCTAATTTTCCGGAAACAGGGTTTCCTGTGATGGATGAATTGGAAATGCTAAAACGATATAAAGATCGTTTTGAGCTTCACAAAAGGGATTTGGAAGCGGAACTGAATGCTGTTGAAAAACGCATATCCGAACTTGAGAAATAGTTCATTAGAGCAGTCGGGATAATAAAATTATTTCGGCTGCTCATTTTTTGTTTTTTTTATTTCCAATATATGTGTATATTTACATATACACATATAGGAGATTAAAATGAACTTTGTGAATGTATTTAAAACATTGGGAGATGAAACAAGGTTGAGATTATTAAACCTTTTTCTACAGAGCGGTAAAAAAATATGCGTCTGTGAAATGGTGGATGCTTTACTGCTGCCGCAATATCAAATTTCAAGACATTTAACAATGTTAAGAAATTTGGATTTAGTAAAAACAACAAGAGAGGGTACGTGGATTTACTATGAGGCTAATTGGAAGGCTTCTAAGTGCGTAAGTGATTTATTCGATGTTATAAAAGAACACTTTAAATCCAAATATTCCAAAGATGTTAAAAAATTAAATGATCGTCTTGCATTGAGAGAGGGTGATTATTGTGTGATCGGACATTCGATATTTGAAGGAAAGAAGAAAAAAGAAAACATGAAAAAATTTAAAAATAAAAAATGAGTAACAGCAAAGAATTATTAGGCGTAAAAAGATGAACAAAATAAGACAAAACTTGCTTTTGATACTATTTTTAATAATGATTTCAAGTTTTTCTACTCCGGTACAAAAATTATTTCCCCGCCCGCCGTTATTCGGAATTCCGGCAAAAACCTTGCCTCAAAATCATTGGGTGTTTAGAGGTTACTGGATAAACAATGATTATACTAAAATGTGGAGTCCCGTTGAGGATAAAATGGTTGATACACCAAGTAATTTGGATTTTACTTCAAATGTGGTTTGGGGAAAGGTCCGTTACGGAATTACAAATAAACTCACGTTTATTCTAAATGTTCCGTATGTCCGTAAATCATTAATAAAGAATAATCTCGAAAAATCCGGCAGCGGTCTTGGTGATGTAATAGGAGCATTGCTGTATAAATTTTATAGCAATAAAAAAGATCGGTTTCTTCTCTCTGCTTTGTTCTTTACAAAGTCTCCGGTTGGTAAGTCAACAGATTTATTACCGAATGAACTCCCTTTGGGAACGGGAAGCTTCGATTATGGGGCTTCAATTTTACCGGAGAAAGAATTCGGTAGATGGGATTTAAGATTGTCTGCATTCTATTTAATAAGGGGAAATAATAATACGGGAATTGACCTTGGCGATGTTATGAGTTTTGCATGGAGCACTGCATATAATTTTAGTAAAAAACTAATTTTTGAGAATACGTTTTACTATAAACGGATTTTTGAAAATTCAAAAGCAGGAAAAAACTTAACGGATTCGGATACATATTTATTTCAAATAATACCGGCTATTCAATATAGGTTCGGCAGCTCGTTTTTTGTGCAAGCTGTTTTGCCGGTTAATTTAATACAAAAAAGACCGTTCGGCAATCCTTATGAAACCTGGCTCGGTTTATATTATATGATTTAGGAGGCAAAATGTTTAGGGAAATTTTATACCCGACAGATTTTTCTGAAAATGCAATAAAAGCTTTAGAGTATGTAAAAAAATTAAAAGAAGCAGGAACACAGGAAATACTAATAGTGCATATTTACGACAAAAAGAAAATTAATGCTCTGTGGGAAGCGCAGGAAATAATTGACTTCGGACCTCCGAATCTTGAAGAAAAAAAAGTTGTGGACAAAATGCTAAGCCATTCTTATAACAGGTTGGTTCGGCTGGAAGAGGACTTAAAAAAACTTGGATTTAAAGTGGAAATAATTGTAAAAGAAGGGGACCCGCCGAGGGAAATTGCTAAAATAGCAGAAGAAGAAAAAGTATCTCTAATTGTGGTTGGCGAAAAGGGCGAAAGTGCTCTAGAGCAGTTGTTTCTCGGAAGTACTGCAGGCAAAATTGTAAGGGATTCACCCGTCCCGGTACTGGTTGTAAAAATGCAGGAGAATTAAAATGAATATACAAAAAATAGCAAAAGGCTTTAGGGCTTGGCTGCCCTTCTGGACAATAGTAGCCTTAGTGCTCGGGTTTGTTTATGGCATTTTATTGCCGGAAGCAACATCAATACTGAAAGAATTAATAATCCCATCTTCTTTTATTCTTATATATCTGATGTGTATTCCTTTAAGAATAGAAGATTTACTTAAAACAATTAAATACCCAAAGGAATTGTTATTGGGAGCATTTTTCAGCCTTTTGCTTGCTCCGTTACTTATGTGGCCCGAAGCAAGATTATTTGTTGCAGATCACCCGGAAGTTTTTGCCGGGTTAATACTTGCAGGTGTTGTGCCTCCCGGTGGAATGAATACTTTTTGGAGCGGTATTTTAGAGGCTGATGTATCGTTAGCAATGATATTGCAAATCGTAACATTTACTGTTGCCGTATTTTGGATTCCGTTAGGAATGCAATTGTTTGCCGGTTCATACGTAACTGTAAATTATATGTTTATGTTTAAAAAGCTGCTTTTTATTGTGGTCACACCACTGGTTTTAGCAATCATCACCAGAAAAATTATAACAAAAACAAAAGGCGAAAAAGGTGTGGTAGCAGGAATCCCTTATTTCCAGTTTTTCTCCGGAGTTCTCGCGCTATTACTTGTTTTTATTGCAACAGGATTAAAAGCACATGAAATAATTCAGCACCCGGGTATAATTTATCTTCCTGCTATAGCTGCTTTAATATATTATGTATTTACATTCTTCTTTATGGGATTATTAACCTTTAAGATTCTGAAGATCGGATATCCAAAAGCAATACCATTAATATTTGGAACTGCAACTAAAAACTTATCTATTGCCATGGCTCTCGCCGTAACTACATTCGGACCCCAAGCATTACTCGGTGTTGTTGCTTGTTCGCTATTTCAAATGCCGCTTGCATCTCTTTTCTATAAAAGATATTTAAAATTCAAACCTGTTCAACAAACAGATTTACTAACGGAGGTTTAAAATGAACGGAAATGAAAATAATGTGAAAATTTCAATAGCCAATTGTGCGGGAAGATCAAACATAGGACAAATGTCCGCAGAGATTGCGAAAAAACTAGATAGAGAATTACCTTATGCTAATATTAATTGTCTTCCGGCAATTTTCCCAGAATTAAAACCGGCGGGTAAATTTAAAGAAGCTGATGCAATTGTTGTTATTGACGGTTGTACGGAGTCTTGTGTGTTGGAAACTGTAAAACTTGGTGGTTTTAAGCCGGCGTTGCGTATTGCACCCGATGAAAATTACGGTGTGGAAAAAACACCCGGTTTGGATTATAATGAAGATACAATGAACAAAATAGCTGATGATGTAATAGAAAAAGTAAAAGTACTTTATGAAAAATTATTGAAAGAGAAAAAAGAACTTGAAGAAACTTAAGGATATTAAGTACTTCTAAAATAAATTGGAGGTTGATATGCCTAATCTGAAATTTACAAAACCATGGCACGGCGTGCCGAGGGAATCCATCGATTGGCATCCGATTGTTGACCCTTTGCTCTGTATCGGATGCGGAACTTGCGTTACCGGTTGCAGCAGACTTGTCTACAGATTCGATTTTCAGAATAATAAATCAGTTGTTTATGATCCGTTAAATTGCTTAGTGGGTTGCACTACTTGTGCAAATGTTTGTCCTTCCGGCGCAATTAGTTTCCCTTCAAATGAAGCTATTCGCGCTTTACAAGAAACACCCGAATTACACGATTATATTTGGCATGAGTTGAACGATAGAAAAGCCGAGCTTGCTTTGCCAGGTACCGAAAATTTCCCCGGCGAAGGAACGCCGTACATTGTTGAAAAAATGGAAAAATTGCAAAACGATATTATACTTTTAATACTTAAACCGGAAGGAAATAAAAAAATTAATTACACTGCGGGGCAATATATCGCAATAGAAGTCCCGGATTCCGAAGGAATGACAAGGGATTATTCAATTGGTTCGGCGCCAAAAGAAGATGGGAGTATTGAACTGCATATTCGTCATGTGCGGGGCGGTAAGTTTACAACTTATGTGTTTGAAAAGATGAAAGAAGGGGAAACCTTAAATATTTTCGGACCGTTCGGCGAGTTCAGATTTCATTATGAAAAAGATGTGCCGGTAATTATGGCAGCAGTATCAACCGGTTTAGCTCCGTTTAAAGCTTTGCTGGAAGAAGCATTCGAGAAAAAAGTTCGTAATCCAATAAAACTTTATCTTTGTGCGCATAACGCCGGTTCTTTTTACGGAATGGACTGGTTAAAAAAATGGAAAAAAGAGCATCCTAATTTTGATTATTATATTTCCCTCTCCTCACCAGATCCTAATTCCGATTGGAAAGGATTAGTCGGAAGGGTGCATAATATAATTGCTCAAAATGAAACCAACTTAAAAGGATACGATGGTTATGTAGCGGGTTCACCAAAAGTTATCAAGGCAGTAATAGAAGTATTTCAAAATTTGGGAATGAAAAATGAAAGAATCTTTTACGATATT
>BDSW01000374.1 GCA_002898175.1 bacterium BMS3Abin04 | reverse complement strand
ATACCTGAATTAACATAAAGAACGTTAAACAGTTTTTTTGTACCGGATGATCCGTATTGGGGAATGTGTAAGACCAATCCTTTTTCCGTGAAACGTGTGTAAGCCGCTAAAAATATTGTTGAAATTCCAATGAAAGAACTAATGAATAAAAATCCGTAAATATCATTTAAGAAGGGAAGACTGAAAAGGTAAAAGCCGATACTTTTACCGAAAATAGGATCAAAGATATGGGTTGACGGCTGCTCTAAAAATTTTATTATGGTTTCCCAATTTGAATATCCCCAAATTCCACCTGCAAAAGCCGCTATGGCAAGAGCAAATAACTTTAATAATCTAAAATTCTTAGGTAGTGAATAAATAAATGCAAAAACTAAAGTTAATGAAACCATAGCGCCGGCGAAGGTAAACACCGAACTATAAATAATTCCGGTCCAAAATCTGTGACTAAAACCTAACGCCTTAAACCAGAGAGCATCAACCCAAAAGCCCATAAACCAGAAAAAACCGATTGAAATGATTCCTATCAAAACTCCAATTATAGCAACGGTTGTTTTTTTACTTTTTACCCCTTTTAAGAAAATCATTACGGCAATTACTAATAATAAAATAAGCATTAAACCATACATTTAATATCCCGCTATTATTTGACAAACTATTGTGTAATATTATTCATACTCAAACGTATCAAAAGATAAGTACTTAACCAATTATTTTCCGCACTTTAAATTTGATCTCTGAATTGTAAGTTCAGCTTCGATATGAATAGTTTACTCAAAATTTTTAAAACATAAAATGATTTCTGCAATTCGGTACACAGTTATAAGAACATAGTGCGTATAACACGAATAAAAAGACTTAATTCATTCGGAGCTGTAAAATTGTGTCACATAGTAAATTATTTACAGTACATCATCCAGTTGACAGGTTAGAATTAAAAGTAAGCGGAAATCATAATTAATTTATTATGCTTATTTCCTATTGAGAACAAATAAATCACAATTATCCTTAAAAAAAATTAAGAAAAGCTTAAGTTGAATGTAACGAATAAATTTATTTCTTTACAATAAATAATAATAATTATTATGAAAATACTTGTTATTGAAGACGAGCATAAAGTAGCCGAAGCTCTTAAAGAAGGTTTAGAGCACGAAAGTTACGCCGTGGATATTGCACACACCGGTGAGGATGGCTTTTTCCTCCTGAATTCAAAACAATATAATCTGCTTCTGCTCGATTTGATGCTTCCCGGGCGCGACGGAATTGAAATATTAAAAACAATCAGAGATAAAAAGTTAGATATTCCCGTCCTTATCTTAACTGCAAGGGATACAGTTGAAGACCGAGTTTTAGGTTTGGACAGCGGCGCTGATGATTATTTGGTTAAACCGTTTGCCTTTCCCGAATTGTTAGCACGGATACGAGTTCTGCTTAAACGCGGAAAGGAGAAACAAACTTCCCGGCTGCAGTTGGCTGACCTGGAAATGGATTTGATAAAACGAAAAGTTAAACGGAGCGGGAAGGATATTGCGTTAACTTTACGAGAATTCGATTTACTGGAAT
The DNA here is from genome assembly GCA_002898175.1 of bacterium BMS3Abin04. Taxonomy (GTDB): domain Bacteria; phylum Bacteroidota; class Ignavibacteria; order Ignavibacteriales; family Melioribacteraceae; genus BMS3ABIN04. Next base: position 4,435 of record BDSW01000374.1, on the reverse strand, counting down.
ATCTTCTCCGTAATCAAAATCAAATTGTTTCACGCGAAATGCTTGCCGCCGATGTTTGGAAAGAAACAAACCGTGCCACTCCCATTGATAATTTAATTGACGTTCACATTGCACGCATGCGCAGGAAAATAGACGACCCGTTTGAAACTAAATTACTGCACACGGTTCGCGGAGTCGGTTTTATTTTTTCAGAGGATACGCCATAATGTCTTTCCTCCCAAAAAATATAAGAACACGCTTAACACTTTGGTATGTTTTAGCTCTTACATTTATACTGTTACTTTACGCAGGTGTTTCAATTACACTCGTTTATATTAATCTTCGAAATAACCTAGACGACCAGCTTCAGCAAGATTATGAGATAGTAGAAAACCTTATACGGATTATGCCTAACGGAACCGTTCATATTGATTCTGATGACGACCCGTACTTTCACGAGAGATGGTTTCAGATTTGGTCGGCGGATTGGAAACTACTTTATGAAAGCCGTTCGTTTACTGGAAAAATCTTACCTCCTATCTCAAAATCAGTAGAAACAACCGATGGTTTTCATTCTTATTCATTACAATTAAAAAACAATGTTGATCTGAGAGTTTTAAGCGGTAAGATTAATATAGATGGGAAATGGCTGTTTATCCGTCTTGTACGTGATGAAGAAAGTTTATGGAACCAGTTAAGCAACTTTATGAGGCTGATGCTTATTGCTTTACCGGTAGCAATAATTCTTGCCGGCTTCGGAGGTTATTTCCTGACTAAAAAATTTCTTTCACCGATAGATGAAATAGCCGACAAAGCTCGCAGAATTGGTGAGGAAAACTTAAAAGAGCGTTTGCCGGTTATAAATCCCGACGATGAATTCGGGAATTTGGCTCGCGTTTTTAATGAAATGCTTGAACGAATTCAGAAATCATTTGTGCGATTGAAACGCTTTACTTCGGATGCAGCGCATGAATTGCGGACACCGTTAACGGCTATTCGAAGTATCGGTGAAGTAGCTCTTCAAGATTACAAAGACGCAAAGTATTACCGGGAAATTATTGGCAGTATGCTTGAAGAGAACAGGCAGTTAACACATCTTGTTGATAATTTACTTTTTCTTTCCCGTACCGAAGTTAAAAATTTTAAAACGCATTTAACGAAACTTGAACTTAAATCATTTACACAAGAAACGGTAGAATTTATTAATGTATTAGCAGAAGAAAAAAAGCAAACCATAATTGTAAAATGCGAAAGTGAAATTATAGTTAACGCAGACCGAACGCTTCTTCAGCAAGCGCTGCTTAACCTGTTGGATAATGCAATTAAATATTCACCGGAAAATTCTGAAATACTTGTTAAAGTTAATATTGCGGAAGATAATTCTGCTGTTATTGAAGTTAAAGATAACGGGCCCGGAATACCGGGAGAACACCTGGTAAAAATATTTGAACGGTTTTATCGTGTTGACAAAGGACGTTCGCGCGAGATGGGCGGAAGCGGTTTAGGACTTGCAATTGCACGCCGGGCAATAACAGCACAAGGCGGAACATTAACCGTTAAGAGTGAAGTAGGTGTGGGAAGTTCTTTTAAAATTATTTTGTAAATAAATCTCATGGTTTTTACTTGTCCGCCATATTTTAAGCTGAAAACCTTGGAGATTCGGAATAATAAACAATAATATTATGAATCTTGAAATAATCAATTCAATTTTTGGAGGGATGGAAAATGAAAAAACTATTATTTGTTAGTTTACTATTAATTTTTATGATGTCGCTTTTTCAACCGATTCAAGCTCAAAAAGAAAACGCTGTTAAAAATAATATCGTAAATCTTTCGTTTGATAATATTAAAGCCGGTCAGCTGCCTAACGGATGGAAAATTGAAGCGACGAATCAAAAAGGTCTTTTGGCCACATGGAAAGTGATTGTTGATACTACTGCACCATCGGGAAATAAAGTTTTAGCAATGACTTCCCCGAACCATAGTTTCGGCGGAACATTTAACCTATGTTGGACGAACGGCGTAAACTTTTTGAACGGTGAAATTAAAGTTATGTTTAAAGCGGATAAGGGAATTGAAGATGAAGGGGGCGGAGTAATATGGCGTGCACAAGATAAGGGTAATTATTATATAGCCCGCTATAACCCGCTCGAAAACAATTTCCGAATTTATTATATAAAAGACGAAGCACGTAAAATATTAGCCAGTGCGCGCATAAAACTACCGGCGCGTAAATGGCATGAATTAAAAATAGTACAAAACGGGAACCATATTTCGGGTTATTTGAACGGTAAGAAATTACTTGAAGTCGATGACAATACCTTTACAAAAACCGGAGGTGTTGGTTTATGGACAAAAGCAGATGCCGTTACTTCATTTGATAATTTTGAGATAACGCCGGTTAAGAAATAAGAATATTAAAATATTATTTGGAAAGAGATTTGTGAATGATTGCTTGATTGACTGAATGAATTTTAAGTCGGCAGATCAGACAATCGTTTAATTAATGTATTTCTTTTTTAATAACAAAAGGCTTAAGGACATTATAGTATTATGAAAACCGTATTCAAAGTGATTCCTATTTTTGTGATTCTCATTTTATTTGTTAAAATTAATCTTGCTCAAACAAACCCGCAAGATGAAATTCAAGCTTACAAAATTAATAAGTCCGTTAAATTGGACGGTAATCTTTCCGAACCGGCATGGCAGAAGGCAAAACATATATCCAATTTTACTCAGCGCGAATTGAACGAAGGTAAACCTGCTACGGAACGTACGGAAGTAGCAATTTTATATGATAACAAAAATCTGTACATAGGTGTTTGGTGTTTTGATGATAAGCCCGGTAAAATTGCAGCACAGAAAATGAGACGGGATTTTAATTATGGTTCCGATGATAATTTTAAATTTATTATTGATACTTACAACGATGAACGCAACGGATATCTTTTTATAACAAATCCTAACGGAGCTCGTTTCGATGCTTTGATTCAGGATAACGGGAATTCCGTAAACAGGGCATGGGACGGTGTATGGAACGTAAAAACTAAAATTACCAATAAAGGCTGGTTTGCCGAATTTGAAATTCCGTTTTCAACATTAAAATTCAACACAAAAGATAACCAGGTTTGGGGAATTAATTTTGAACGGAACATTCGAAGAAAACGTGAACAAGACTTGTGGCAAGGCTGGTCCCGCGATTCCGAAATAGAACAGGTTTCACGAGCCGGTAAATTGATAGGAATTGTTGGTCTTAGTGAAGTTACCCTTGTTGAATTGAAACCCTACGGTATTGCAGGGATTGAAAAAAGCGAAGACACCGGAAGTAATTTTACTTCTAACGTAGGCAGCGATATAAATTATTTAATTACTCCCACAATAAAGCTGAATCTAAGTATTAATACGGATTTTGCACAAGTGGAATCCGACCAGCAGCAAGTCAATTTAACGCGTTTTTCTTTATTCTACCCGGAAAAAAGAGAGTTTTTCCTGGAGGGACAGGACTACTTCAATTTTGGATTAGGACGCAGCATTCGTCCGTTTTACAGCAGAAGAATCGGACTTGCTCCCGACCGGTCAAAAATTCCGATTATTGTCGGCGCTCGTTTGCTTGGGAAAACCGGGAATACTACTTTGGGCGGAATGAGCATACAAACAGCAAAACAGGATTCAATCCCTTCTACAAATTACACGGTGCTTAGATGGAAACAAGATGTTTTAAAACAATCTAATATCGGTTTGATTGGTGTAAGTAAAATTGAGCCGGGAAGGCAAAATGCGGTTTACGGCGCTGATTTTCTTTATTCAACTTCTAAAATTTTTGGAGATAAAAATCTTTCCGTTGGCGGTGCAGTTGCTCAAAGCTATACTTCGGATGCAGATAATAAAACGGGCTTAGCTCATCGAATATTTATTGACTATCCGAACGACCTAATTGATTTTTCTGCTGTGTGGGACAGGGCAAGCGCTAATTTTAATCCCGAAACCGGTTTTTTAAGGAGAACAAACTATCAAATGTATAATGCCGATTTCCGGATAAAACCGCGCCCGAAGTTTTTACCCTGGATACAAAGACTTGTATTTAAACCGTTCGATTTTAATTATTACGTCGACGATAAAACTCATAAAATGCAATCGCTATGGACGGAATTCCGCCCGCTGGGATTTACAACCAAGAGCGGTGAATTTTTTGAATCCAACATTCAGCGAAGAGCAGAAAATTTAACAGAAGACTTTGAGATTCACGATGGCATTGTTCTTAATAAAGGCGAATATTGGTTTACGCGTTATGAATTGCAGTTTGCTACTTTTAAGGGAAGACCCGTTTACGGGTTCTTCTTTGTAAACTGGGGCGATTTTTACACCGGGAAAAGAACGGAATGGTTTGTAAGAAGTGTTTTCCAAATTAACAAAAATATAAGCGTTAGTTCTAATTTCACGCAAAATTACATTACTC
>BDSW01000373.1 GCA_002898175.1 bacterium BMS3Abin04 | reverse complement strand
CTGCAATGCCATCCCAAGATGTATTGCATAATCTTTTGTAGACTCTTTTTTATACCCGAATATAGGAATACTCATGAGTCCGACCGTGGAAGCAACATTGTAGCAATACTTTTTCAAATCATTAAAACTAAGGAACCTGTTTTGCTGCAAATCCATTTCTACACCTGAAATCAAATCGAAAAACGGTTCTAACGGAATATTAAACTTCCTAATCGTACCGGCAAGTTTATTTAATAAAGGATACTCTGAATTCCCATTCAATGATTTGTTGAGTTCTAAACGCCATTTTCTCAAATTTTCGAACTTAACATCTTCCGGTTCAAAACCTTCATCTATAATATCATCGGTCTGTCTGCAAAATGCGTAAACGTTATTCATCGCTTCCCGTTTTTCCGGAGGTAACAGGCTAAAAGCATAATAAAAACTACTTCTGCTTTTTTTTGCAATTTCTTTAGCCGATGAAGAATTTTTCATTGTATAAATGCTTTAATCATAATTAAAAAATAATCAATCTTACTTAATTTAGGTCTATTGTTAAGTACATCAAAATCTAATTTTTCAATTTTATTCAGGATCTCTTCCCCGCCTAAAATTGTCCACTTAATTTCATACTTAAGAAAACCGGGTAAACTGCTTAATAATTTTTTTCCTTCGCCAAACAATTGCCTGGTTCTTTTAGTTTGAAACAATAACAATTTTTTAAAGTTACTATTTATTTTACTTAACGTAAATATATTTTTGGTTACACCAAAATTTTTCATCTCATCTTCAGGCAGGTAAATCCTATTCTTCTCATAATCAACTTTTACATCCTGATAAAAATTTGTTAGCTGTAAAGCCGTACAAATATTATCGGAATAAATCATTAAAGCTTCGTCTCTGATGTTGAAAAGTTCTAAAATTATTCTACCGACAGGATTGGCGGAGTGCTTGCAGTAGTTTAACAATTCTTCATAATCACTGTATCTCTTTTTAGTAACGTCTTGCTTAAATGCAGTAAGCAAATCAAAAAACAACTGATGCGTAAGATCAAATTGATTTATGGTGGATGCTAATGCTTTCCAGAAACTATTTGAGTAATTTCCGTTTAATGCATTAGAAAAATCATTTGTAAATTTATTTAATTGTGTTAGACGTTCTTCAGGAGTTAAATTACCCTCATCGGCAATGTCATCAGCTTGCCTGGCAAATTGATAAATTACAGCAATATGTTTTCTTAAATTCTTAGGGATCAGGTATGATACAACAGGAAAATTTTCGTAGTGAGATTTTGCAAAATTAATTGCCGACGTGTATGCAATTTTATGATTTGATAACATAGTTTTTCTAACTTTAAAAAATCTATCACTTTAAAATGCTAATATTACTATTATATCTTTCAAAGTTTACGTATCGGATTTTATTCTGAGCTTGCAGAGTTAACTCTCAAGATTTATCAACCATGAATTAAAATGAGGACAGCTTTTTCTAATTTCATCAATGTTAGAGTTCTCTAATACTAATTGACTATGTAAAACCTTTTGATAATTGCTGAAAATGTTTTTTAATCTTTTGGAAGGTGCCGATTCAGGATTTTCGTTAATTTCTTCAGGAGAATTATAACTATTATAAATTTCTTCTACTTTTCTTAATTTTGAACTTTTGTCAATAAAAACGTCTGCTAATTTTTTATACTCCGCAAAAACTAATGATTCAACCTCATGAAGCTGCATGTATGCCACAAATTTATGATTATCAATATTTTTTGAAAATTCATTCTCCATAAATTCAACCCTTTTGTAACATGAACTATTTGGTCGATTGTTATATCCCGGGAAATCACTTGGTAAAGCATAATAATCGATCATAGTTGTAATAATATCGGCAGAAGAATCGTTTAAGAGCGGAAACAAATCATTTCTTACTTGTTTATATGAGTTTACACCATCTTTATGGTCAATTCCTCTTAACACTCTCTTAGTTGTAATAATGGTTGGTTTTAAATAAATATTTTTGGCAAAGAAATAGGAACTCAAAATTCTTTTAACAAAGTTCTCTTCAGTCTGTCCTTCTACCAGAACTAATATTCTTTTTACCAATTATGGACGTCCTCCCAAAACATTTTTTTCCCAAAGTTCACCAATTGCATATTGGTCTAACCATTCATCTAAAGTTTCTTTCTCTAAACGTTGGAATTTAGACTCGTTGTTTTCTCTGTCCACTACAATTATATTTTCCGGATCGAACTGATTTAATAGAGTTACAGATTGTGTTGAACAAATTATCTGTTTGCTATCTTCCGCAGCGGACTTAATTAAAGCTGCAAGTTGTTGTATTGCAGAAGGATGTAAACCTAATTCGGGTTCATCAATAATGATTGTATCTGGAAGGTTTGGCTGCAAAAGCAGGGTAATCAAACAAATCATTCTTAGAGTCCCATCTGAAAAATGGTTAGCATTAAAGTATTCATCTGAATGAACATGTTTCCATTCTAACTTTATTTTTTCTTTATTCAACGCTAATGGTTCAAGTTGGAATTTATCAAAGAACGGAGCAATTAATTTAACCGTACTTTCGATCCTATGGAAATAATCTGCAAATTGTTCTTGAAGTAAATAAAGAAATGCGGCTAAATTTGAAGCGTCCCTCCTTAACAAACGGTTATCATGAATATCTGATTCTCGTTTCATTTTCGAAGTACTGCTTGTATCGTGAAAATGGTAAACTCTCCATGACATCATTGCACGAAGAATATAGTATGCAACACTTTGTTTTTCATCTTCTTTGTATCGCCTAATTAAATTAGTCTCTCTATTTCCATCAGATAAATCATCTTTCGTAACAACACCATACCGCTGGCTTTGATATGAAATAATTTCCTTACTAAAATAAAAATTGTTATCTTCAGTCGGTTTTAATTCAAGTTAGA
>BDSW01000372.1 GCA_002898175.1 bacterium BMS3Abin04 | reverse complement strand
ATAAGAAGGTAGAATACATAGCCCCGAGCAATGAAGTAGAGAAAAGGTTAGTAAAAATATGGGAAGAGATATTAGGAATTAAAAACGTTGGTATTAAAGATAATTTCTTCCAATTAGGCGGCCATTCTATTATGGCAATAAATTTACTTTCAAAAATTTATAATGATCTTAATATTGATATTCCGATGGTCAACTTTTTTACTAATCCGAATATCGAAAGTATCGGTAAGGAAATAATAATAAAAGAAAAAGGTAATACGGCAGATACAAACATAATATTTAATTTTCACGATGATGAAGAAGGAAACCCAATCTTCTTTATTCATCCGTCAGGAGGGAGTGTACATTGGTATCATCAACTTGCAACGGAATTAAAAGGATATTGTCCGTTTTACGGAATACAAGCTGTTGGTGTTGATGGTAAAGCCGAACCACATCATACTATTGAGGAAATGGCTTCATATTATACTTCAGCTATAATTGCAAAACAAGAAAATGGACCTTATAATATTGCAAGTTGGTCGATGGGTGTTGTGGTTGCTTACGAGGTAGCAAGACAATTATTTTTGCGGGGCAAAGAATTGGGTGCAATAATTATACTTGATCAAGGTCCGGTTCTACCATTGCCAAAACAAGAAGACGATGCTGAATTTTTAGCGGGTATGTTTATGGGACGCATAAAATTCTCTTTAGATAAACTTAGACAGATGGATTATGACAGTCAATTGAAATATGTTTTAAGGAAAGCTAAAAAAGCGAAACAATTCCCGAAACATATTAGATTTAATCAATTCAAAAACTATGTTAAAATATTAAAAATCCAGCAAGATGCTTGGAGAATTTATAATCCCAAACAGATATCGAATAAATTGATACTTATCAAATCTAAAGAAAGACATGATAGAGTTGATATTACTGAAGACTTAGGCTGGGGTAAATTAACAAATGGAAATGTGGAAATTTTTGAAACCCCGGGCGATCATAATACAATGCTGCATCAACCTCGAGTTAAAGAATTGGCAAAAATAATTAAAAATATTATCAAGAAATAATAATATAATAACATAATACTAGGAGAGTTTTAGTGGATAGTTTATTTGGACTAATATTTTCACAATGGATACAATTGTTAAAAGAGAATAAATTTAATATTTCACCAAATAAAATTATTTTTTTACTTGGTATGACAATAAATAGTGTTAAGAATTCCATGTACGGTAAATATGATAGAAAAGTTATTTCTAAAAATATTAGCGACAATATATCAATGCCTGATCCGGTATTCATTTTAGGACATTGGAGAAGTGGAACAACGTTCTTACACAATTTGATAAGTCAGGATAAACAATTCAATTATCCAAGAATTTATCAAGTTATAAATCCATTTAGCTTTATATATATATACAATCATTTCATAAAAAAAATGGAAAAACTTAATGATAGAACAAGACCTATGGATAATGTTAAAAGTGGTCCGCTAGCATCGGGTGAAGAAGAATTTGCAATAGCGGCACTCACATTAAAATCTCCAATTGTAGGATGGGTTTTCCCAAAGAGGTATGATTATTATGAAAGATATCTTGATTTCAAAGATGTTAATATTGGAGAGGTAAATGAATGGAAAAATTCCTATATGTATTTTTTGAAAAAAATATGTATTAATGATCAAAGAAGGTTGATTCTAAAGTCACCGGCGAATACAGCAAGAATTAAGTTATTGTTAGAAATGTTTCCGAATGCTAAATTTATTAATATACATAGAAATCCTTTTGATGTTTATAATTCAACACAAAAATTGCATACAACCGCAATAGTAAAATCAAGTTGGCAAGCTAATTACAAATACGACGTTCATAAAAGAATTATTAATACATATAAAAGAGTTTATAATTCCTATATGGAAGATGTAAATTTAATTACGAAGGAAAATTTTGTTGATGTTGCCTTTGAAGATGTTGAAAAAACTCCTATAAAAGAAGTTAAAAGAATCTATGATTCACTAAATCTTGATGGTTTTGAAAAAATGAAACCTGAGCTGGGAAAATATATCGACTCCGTTAAAGGTTATAAAAAAAACCAACATTCTGAAATTGAAGGAAAACTTAGTGAAATAATTTATAGTGAATGGAAGAAATATTTTGAATATTGGAAATATGATAAAAAACTTGAACTTGAAAAGATTTATAAATGAAATGCTTTACGTATAAAAAAAAATATGGAAACAGTTATTATAATTTACTTAAGATATTAAATATGGAAAATTAATGATAAATAATAAAGAAAATGATTGGAGACCTAAAAAGTTTTGGAATAAAAACTATTTCCTGCTTTGGCAGGGACAATCTGTTAGTAGACTCGGCTCGCAGATGTACTTTATGGCAATGATTATTTGGATTACCGATCAAGTGGGATCTGCAAGTTTATTGGGATTGATGGGTATGATAGGTGCAATTCCGGCACTTTTGTTTACTTCAATCGGCGGAACTTTTGCCGATCGTTTTTCAAGAAAGAAAATTATTATTATTGGCGATTTATTAAAAGGGTTAGCAATACTTTCGCTGGCGTACTTATTTTATACTAGACCTGACTCAACGCAACTTATCATTGCTTGGCTGTTAGGTGTTGTAGCTTTTACGAGTGTTGTTCAATCTTTTTTTTCTCCGGCAATTGCAGCTTCTGTACCTGATCTTGTTCCTAAAGAAAAGCTTACAAAGGCAAATACACTAGGACAAGCATCCGTTCAAATCTCTCAAATCGTAGGCTGGTCATTGAGTAGTACGCTTTATGTCGTTTTAGGAATCCCGCTGTTAACCCTTTTGAACGGAATTACATTCATATTTTCTGCATTAAGTGAAATGTTTATTACAATTCCTCAAAAACTTCCGGAAAAAACAAAGGAACTTACTAAGAAAGCAAGTACATTTAAGTCGGAATTTAAAGAAGGACTAAAATATGTATGGAGAGATAGTGGTTTGAAAAAATTGGTATTTGCCTCTGTGCTGATTAGTTTTTTCTCAACACCGATAATTCTTCTACTTCCTTTTTATATTAAAGTGGTATTGCAGACTAGTGAAGTGTATCTGGGTATTCTATTTTCAATAAATGCAATTGGAACACTTGCAGGTTCAATTTTTGCAAGCGTTCTTAAAGCTAAACCCGAAGGGAAAACAAACATGATAATTCTTTTTATGATATTTAATGCTCTTAATCCTATCCTCCTTGGTTTTACGTCCAGTTTAGTTTTTGGAGGGATATTATTATTTTTAGGTGGATTATGGAGCGGTTTCATACAAATTCATATTCGTACGGTTCTTCAATTACGAACTGAAAGCAGAATAAGAGGAAGAGTGTTTGGTTTTATTGGTATGTTATCCGGATCATTAACACCTTTGGCTATGGCATTTTCCGGTATAATTGCAGATGTAACCGGTAAAAATATCCCACTAATCTATGGTACAAGTGGATTAATTATGCTTATTATCACAATATTTGTCTGGTTTAATCAAGATATTAGAAAATTTTTAACGATACACAAAGAAGAAATTAAGGAATTAAATATTCAAAATAATTTGGCTAATTAAATAAATTAAATGTAAAAAAAAGGAGAAACTAATATGGCATGGGATGAAACAGAAGACAAAACAATCTATAAGGTTGTAATTAATCATGAAGAACAATATTCAATCTGGCCTGCCGAT
>BDSW01000371.1 GCA_002898175.1 bacterium BMS3Abin04 | reverse complement strand
AACTTATTTAGCAGAATCGGTTTGGCAAGCGGAATGTTTTTGTAACCATGAGCTATTGAGTTTTATAGCATTTAGAATTTTTAAAACTCAATAAAACCATTTTGTTCATATTACGTCATAATAACTGGACTAAAACTTCATATTGATAAAATAAAATCGTTATTTTAAAAAGCAAATTTTATCAAAAAATTATCTTACAATTTGAGGAGGAGTTATATGGACGAATTTCAAGACCAAGAAAATCAAGCTTCGAACCAAACAGAAGAAGAATACGAACTTAACCATACCGATAAGTTAGTCGGTGTTTTGACAAGTCCCGGCAGCACATTTACGGAAATGTCTAAGTTCCCGCCCAAAACGGTTGACTGGGTAGTACCTGTTCTTATTATGATAGTTATAGCTGTCGTTTCAAATATTGTTATGATGAGTAACCCGATGATAAAAAATACTATCTTAGAAAAGCGAATGGAAATGGTGGAAAAATCAATGCAGAGTGCAGTTGATAAAGGACAAATAAGTCAAGAGAAAGCCGATGAGCAATTAGAAAAAATGAGGGACAGAATGGAATCGGGTGCCGGAAATCCTTTGCTCACGGCTATAAGCTCCACAATTGTTATTTTCATATTGTTTTTCATAATATCGGGAATTTTCTACTTATTCATCAAACTCGGACTAAAGGGTGAAGGGACGTACGGCTCCGCAATGGTTGCTTATGGTCTACCTTATTATATATTAATTTTGCAGGCAATTGTTGTTGTTATTCTAGCTTTAACTATGAACCGACCTTTCCGCGATACAAGTGTTGCCTCTTTTCTTAGTTCCGACAGATTAACTTTGGTCGGCTGGTTTTTAGCTAAATTGGATATCTTCTCAATTTGGTTTTTTGCAGTAATAAGTATTGGATTTGCTAAAATGTTTAAATCAGAATCCACCGGTAAATATTTTGCATTAGTATTTGGGCTTTGGCTCGGATTTAGTCTACTGATGTATTTTGCCGCACATGCCGTACCTTTCCTACGCGGATTTGCAATGTAATTATTTTTTGAGTGCGGTGTGCAGTTTGTGTGCATCGCATTAAAGTTTACTCTCAACTACTAATATTTAACAATCAAAATTTTCGAAGAATAATCCTACTTTGCTAAGTTGCGCGGTGATAAAACGAATGATTGATTGGTTGAGTGATTGGATGATTGATGATGTAAAGCAAAGAACATAAATCGTTAATGGCAAGGGAAAGCGCTTAGAAGTTGAAAGGATAGCACGCAGATTAAGCTGATTAATTATGATTTGCACTGATTAAATCTTTTCTTATCAACTCTAAACTTTAGTCACTTTAAAAAGCTGTGTCACAAAGGCACACAAAGAACCACTAAGCTACACAAAGCTAAAAAAATGTAAATCATTAATGGCAAAGGAAGGCGTTTAGAAGTAAAAACGTATATTGTTTATTCTGCTACTTTACGGTAAAGAATATAACGTAGATTAGATTTTTATTAATTTTAACTTTAACTATTCTGCTTTACGATTCACAATTTATGCCTAACGACTTTTCTCTATCTTTTTATTTCTAACTTCCCGCTCTTAAATAATGCTCTGCGGATCAATATCAATAATTAGTCTTACATCCCTGAAGCGGGACTTTTGCTTAAAATCCACAAACGCACTTAGCACGGCATTTCTTAGTTCTTTGCCTCCCGGATCTCTCATCTTTATGCTTTTTATAAGAAGGTGAAACCTATACTGCCCTTTTATCTTTGAGATAATTGCTTCGGTTGGTGCGGCAATAACTAAATTCTTAGAATGTTTTTTCACATATTTGTAAAAATCAGAAATCGCTCCACGTGCTTTTTCTTCATACTCATCTTTAGTTTCTATTAAACCTAACCGTGAAAACGGAGGATAATTACTCTGCTTTCTTAATAGTATTTCTCTCTCATAAAACCCGTTATAATCATTTAACAATACTTTTTGCAATACAAAATGCTTGCTGTTCTGCGTTTGTATAAGAACTTCTCCCTCTGTTTTACTTCTACCGGAGCGCCCGGATACTTGCGTAAGCAATTGGAACGTCCTTTCATCAGCTCTAAAATCCGGAAGCCATAAAGTTGTTTCCGCTGATATAACTCCCACCAACGTTACGTTTGAAAAATCCATACCTTTGGAAACAATCTGTGTCCCCAATAAAATATCTATTTCACCTTTTCTAAAGCGGTTTAAGATTAAACCCAGCTTCCCTTTTCTATCTAATGTATCGGAGTCGATTCGTTCAATCTTTATATTAGGGAAATAATAATCCAATTCGTCTTCAACTCTTTGTGTTCCCGTACCGAAAAATTTTATGTTTAATGAACCGCAAACCGGGCAAGCACGCGGAACAGGTTTGGTATTTCCGCAATAATGGCATTTCAAGATATTCTTATTTATATGATAAACCATTGATACGTCGCAATCTTCGCACATTTCTATATGTCCGCAGTCCTCGCAATAAACTTGTGTGGCAAATCCCCTTCTGTTTTGTAAAATAATTACAGCTTCCTTTTTTTCTAACCGTTTTTTTATCTCTTCTAAAAGTACATTAGAAAAAATTCCGCGCATTCTCTTTTTCTTTTTTTCGATCGTTATATCAACAAGCTGAATTTTGGGCATCTTAGCATTGTCTACTCTTTCTTTAAGTTCAAGCAGTTTAAATTTTCCTATTTGAGAATTATACATGCTTTCAACGGAAGGAGTAGCGGAACCAAGTATAACGGGACAAGAATTTAATTTAGCTTTAACAATAGCGGAATCTCTTGCCTGGTAGCGTGGAGTTAAATCATATTGCTTGTAGCTTTGATCATGCTCTTCATCAACTACAATTAAACCGGTATTTTCAAGTGGAGCAAAAAGAGCGGAGCGCGGACCAATTACAACGGTGTACTTCCCGGAAATAATTCCCCGCCAGGAATCATATTTTTCGCCCATCGACATCCGGCTGTGCATAACCGTTACGGAATCTTTAAAATGATTATAAAAACGTGAAGTGATTTGAGGTGTTAAAGATATTTCCGGTACGAGAATCATAACGGATTTACCCTTTGCCAATACCAGCTTTGCTAATTCAATATAGACCTGAGTTTTACCGCTTCCTGTTACACCGTGGAGTAAAAACGTCTTGAATTCATTATTCTCAATAGAAACAGTTACTTCGTCTATTATATTTTTCTGCTCCGGAGTTAGTTCAAAGTCTTTAATTTGTTCGGAATAAGTTTCCTTATAAACCCTTTCCACACGTTTATCAAATATCTCTATAAAACCTTTTTTTGCAAGAGAGGTTAGCGTAGCTTGATGTGTGTTAGCTTTTTTCAATAACTTACTTTGCTGAACAGGAATATCTTTTTTTGAAAGGAGTTCCAAGAGAACCACTACTTGCTTCGGTGCACGCGATTCTAATTCCGGTAATGCAGCGTATATCTCATCAATACTTTTAATAAGCTTAACAAACTTTACTTTCTTTTCATGTACCTTCGGTTCTTCAATTTGATTAAGAATAGAAACAGCGCCGTTTTTCTCCAGTGTTCTTAGTTGGGAATGAATTGATTTCTTCTTTACCTCCCTTTGCAGTTGAGAAATTTTATGTAGTTCTTTCCCGGATAAAATTTTTAAGAGTTTTGCTCTGGTCGTATTTGGTTTCTTTTCTTGTTTTAGCAGCTCACTACAAATTTCTTTATCGGAGACTACGACCTTTTTAGATTCAACATCCAGACCGTAAGGAATTGAATTTTTAATTGCTTCACCGAGAGAACTTAAATAATAATCGGCTATCCATTGATAAAACTTTAAAGATTTTTCATTGAATATCGGGACCTCGTCAAGAATATCTTTTATTCTTTTAATTCCCTTTTTTACCTGCGCTTCCTCCGAAAGCCCGATTACATAACCGGTTAAAGTCCTTTTACCAAAAGGCACAACAACTCTAACTCCAATTTTTACGGAGCTTTCATATTCCTTGGGAATGGAATAAGAAAAGGAATTGCGAAACGGCAAAGGGAATACAATATCTGCAAACATAAATTATATTAACTTAACTTGTAATTATTAAAATCTAACAGACAACTTTTAAAGAACCGCTTTCTCTAACAATGTAAGAGTTTGATTTGTAACATCCAATTTTGCTTTAATTCCAAATGGCAGAGTAAACTTATTTTCAATGTGACCGAACGACAAACCGTAAATTACCGGTACTCCTAATTTATATAGCCTGTCAAATAACACTTCTCTTAGATTAAAAGATGTTTTAAACGAAGGGTTTTCTTTTTTAACTCTGCAATGCTTAAAAACTCCAAGGGCAATTCCGGCAGCATTATCAAACTTACCTGCTTCTATCATTTGGGTCAGCATTCTATCTATTCTATACGGCTCTTCTCCAACATCCTCGAGAAAAACAATTTTCCCGGTTGTGTCTATATCATACTTGGTGCCTATCAGTGATACTACTATAGATAAATTACCGCCGACCAACTCGCCTTTTGCAATTCCTGAGCGTATAGGATAAATTTTATATAATTCGTCGTCTTCCTTATCCGGTTTACTAATCATTGCAAAACTAGCGGACGGTTGCATTAAAACATTTTCCATATTGTAAACGCTAAACTCATTAAACGTAGAAATTCCTACTGGACCATGATAGCAAACCAATCCGGTTTGTGAATAAATTCCGTAAAGCAGCGCGGTTATATCGCTGTACCCAATTATCACTTTGGGATTTTTTTCAATTTTTCCATAATCCAATATCGGTAAAATTCTGGCGCACCCATAACCGCCGCGCGCGCAAAATATTCCGTTAATATCTTTTCTCTCAAACATATTATTTACATCATCGGCTCTTTGCTTATCCGTTCCGCCTAAATACCCGGAACGAGCTAAAATATTTTTAGAATAAGCGACTTTAAATCCGAGTTCTTCTAAATTTTGAACAGATTCTTTTAATTCATTTTCCGTAATAAAACTGCCCGGAGCAACTAATCCTATTGTATCGCCCGGTTTTAGTCTTGCAGGAATTAAAAGATCTTTTTTCTTGCTTTCTTGGATTATTCCCTTTGCGAGAGTTTTGTAACCGCCGGTTCCTAAAATTGCTGCAGCTGCCGTACCTTTAATAAAATTTCTACGCTGCATATTCTTTCACTCCTTTTTTACACTCTTTTAATATGCCATATAAAATTAAGGAATTTCTACTTAACTGAATGTAAGTTTATTTTTATAAAGGAGAATATTTAATCCGGCTGCTGACGCATGTTAAGTAAAATAAGTTTTTTCTTTGTGTAACTTAGTGCGGTTTTGTGAAATGGTTTTTAAATGCACCTAAAGTTATAAGTACTTAAAATAGACAAAACTCAAATCTACGTTTTATTTTTTACCGCCGAGACGCAAAGACGGAGAGAAAATAATTTAACGTTTTTACGTCTAAACGATTTTCCTTGTTACTTACCGTTTACAATTAACGTTCTTTGCTTTAGAACTTCGATAAACTCTTTTTTACTAATTCACCAAATCTGTTTGCTTTAGGACTTTTATTCGGCTTTCTTTCCCTTCCGTCCCTGTAAAATAACCCTGTTGAATATAATGTGCCGAGAATATCCGCTCTTTCACCAATCGGGAATCCCTCTTTTCCCCATCGGCTTTTCATGATCCTTAAATATGCCGCCGCATATAAAATGTTTAATGAATCATTCTGCAGCTTGGTTATTATTTCTC
>BDSW01000370.1 GCA_002898175.1 bacterium BMS3Abin04 | reverse complement strand
GGATGCAGTAATATTAACTGCCATACTTTCGGGGTTTATTTTATTTGCCACAAGAAATGTGCTATTTTCAAATTTACTGTTTAAGTATGCTAGAGCAATATTGTAGGAATTTTTGATTAACTTGCTTGGGTTGTCATATTGATATAAAACTGACATTTTACTCGAAATTTAAATGAGAATTTTCTGTAATGAATTTATTGTTTTAAAAAGAATTAATAAATACCCATTAATAGGTAAATTGAATACCTATTAATAGGTACTTGGATAGAATGTCTGATTTAATGAATTTTAAATAAAGGGAAAATATTTTATCGTTTTCGAACTATTTTTATTTTCTTGAGGGATAATTTGTGGATGAAATAATATTATTATTTCATTAGATAAGTAGACGCTTAAAAATTATAAAGGAATTGAACATCTCCATTTAAGGGAGTTTTTAACTGAGTTTAGATAAAAAATGTTTTACAAGTAAAAACAATAAAATAGCAGACATGAATTTTTGCGGTACGTATCACAGACAATCCTGTCTGTGTTTTTTAAAGACTATTATTTGATACTTAAATTGAAACCAATGTGAAAGCTTTCCGGAGCTTTAGATATTTCTAAACTATATTAAGAGTTAAAAGTTCTCTCTCCCAATAAAAAGTATCGTGATCCGCCAAAGGCATTCCATTGGAAGAGATTACGTATCCCAAAACCATTTTAGTTTTAGTAACACTTATTTTAAACATAACTATCTACCAAATAGCAGACAGCCCTTCTAGAAAATAGCAGACAGGATTGTCTGCTGTACGAAAAAGCGTATCAAAAACATTCATGCCTGTCCGCCGGTAGTTTGGGAGTGTTTATGAAAATACTTTGGGTAAATTATAATTGTTATTCTCTTGCTAAAAAATATTATTCTTTTTCAGTTATAAGATGTTTCTCAAAATTTTTGTTGTTTACAATAAATGTTTCACAGTTATAAATATCTAAAAATGAACGTGGAATTTTAGCTCTTGTCTTAGGATTCCATTTAAGCTCAAAAGCATAAAATTTATTTTCACGTTCTTCAATATAATCAACCTCTCTCTTATTTTTATTTCGCCAAAAATATGTTTGAGCATAGACATTGTTATAATCAATGAATTTTAATCTTTCGCTTAATCATAATAATGCTATTTTCTGTGATTAAATTCACCAAATACATGGTTTATTGGTGAATTAAACAACTAAAATCGATTTTTTATTTGATGAGAAATAAACTTTCAATTGTAAATATGATAACTACACTTAACAAATTTACGTAAATTTGGCAAGTTTAAAGTCTGTATTATCATTCTTTAATAAAAATTCTACTATAATGCAGCATAATGATAAAAAGTCTTGACTATTATGCGATATCGTAACAAATATTCGTATTCAAATTGTACATAATTTGAAAATGAAGAAAATAGAAATGGAATTGAAATATTAAAAGCCGGCGAGTGATTGGCAATATTAATAGTGCAGACAAGATTGTCTGCGATATATATTTTTACTTTCCCAAAATATAACCAACCAACTCGGTAGTAGAATGGAATTTTGTTTTTTCGAGAATGTGTTTTCGGTGAGAATCTACTGTTTGTTTGCTAATGCATAATTCATCGGCAATTTGTTTACTGCTTTTACCGGTCATAAGATATTCGATTATTTCAACTTCTCTTTCGCTTAAGTTGTGTTTTTCAATAAATTCTTTAGGTACGGATTTACTTTCTTTTCCAATTTGTGTTTCATAAAATCTGTCTAGTGCCTCCTTCAGTTCATCAATATCTACCGGTTTTACAAGAAAATCGAAAGCAGCGGCGCGTATTGCTTTTATTGCATATTGGTTGTAGCCGGTGACAAATATAAATTTGGGATTTACATTTAGGTCGCGTACTTCGTTAATAATATCAAAGCCGGATTTCCGCGGCATTTCTACATCAATGAAAACTAAGTTGGGTTTTAACTCAATAATTTGTTTAACTGCATTTTCCGCCGAATCAATTTTGGCAAGAATATTTATAAACTCAAACTTGGTTAGCAGTGACTCAAGTCTGTCCAACGCTTCTGTTTCGTCATCAATTAGTATGCAGTTTAGTTTGTTCATAAATGATATCATTTCAATTGTCAAAAAGCTTTTTCACAGACAGGAATGTCTGTGGTACATTGTATCGCAGACAATCTTGCCTGTCCGCCGTTTTTTTTGGGCGGGTCTGCGTAAATATAATTTATTTCAAGTTCAAAATAGGAATCTTAATCAAAACTTCCGTACCGGATAAATTAGTACCCTCATTTCCCAAATCTTTGAATTCGTAAGATATTTTTACCTTTTCTAAAGTAAAATATAAATCCAAGATTTTGTCTAATATTTCCAATCCCTTTCCTGTACTAAAAGCAGAATATTCTTTTGCCTTTTTACGCCCGACTCCATTATCTAAAATTTTAATTTTGTATAAATCATTGCCGTTTGAAATTGAAATAAGAATTTTACCTTTCCCTTCAAGATGCTTTATTCCATGTTTTACCGAGTTTTCCACGAATGTATGAATTAGCATCTTTGGAATTTTAATTTCACCGTTTATCCCTTCGTCTTTATTTATCTCAATATTAAGTCCGTCTTTTAAGCGAAATTGTTCTAAGGAAAGATAATTTTCCACATAATCCAATTCGTCATCTAATGTTGTAATAATTTTATCGGAATTTATAATTGTTGACCGTAGCAATTTGCTGTATTTACCGAATACATAATTTGCTTTTTCAGTTTCTTGTTTGGCAAACAGTGAACCGATTGAGTTGATAATATTTAATGTAAAATGCGGATCAGTTTGATTCTTTATTGATTTTATCTGCAATTCGGCAATTTTCTTTTCCGTTAAGAATTTATGCTCCGCTCTGTATTTTTGTGCTTTTTGTAGAACGAATAAAAATACCCAAATGCCAAAAAATATTAGTCCGTAGAATAAAAATCTAATATTGTAATATGGATTTTTGTAATAATTATAATAAAAAGAATAATTCCCAAGATTTAAAAATAGCAGAGGTTTATTCTTACCGTTTAATATTACTGAACAATATTGAATTCCATTTGAACCGGGTGTATCTACAATTACAGGATCAGAAAAGTTATTCCTTAAAATTGTAATTTTTTCTTGGTTGCGATGATAAAAAATAAATTCCTTTTCATTATCTAGGTCAATATCAATTTTAATAAAGGGTTGATGAAATGTGTCTAATATTTTTTGTTTGTTGGTAAAGTTTAAGTTCCTATCAACTTTTTCAATACTTCCGGTCTTTTTTAAAAGAAATATTTGCCCATTGTTTACAAATAATCTTGCAGTCTGCCATCCTGTTGTATAAGGAAACTCTTTCTCTCTTATTTTATTACCATTAAAATCGTACAATGCAATTGAACATGGAATGTTTTCTTTCCCAAAATAAATATTTAAAGCAATTAAAAATAATTTATTGTTAATCTTTAGTGTAGCAACATGAAGATTAGATGGATAATAACCAATTTTTACCGGTTCAAATTTAAATGTAAGATCTTTTTTAAATACCATTAACCAAGTATGATAATCGGTATAAACATCATTCGAATCACCGTTCCCTACGGCGCTATTTGCCGAAATAAGAAAATAAGGAATTTTATCAGTGGGATCAGTAACTACAGATATTTTTTCTAAAGGACTACGGCTTTCCGGAGATTTATGCAACGAATCATTTTCAAAATTGTAGTAAAATAACTTTCGTGGATAGAGAGAATAACCCGGACTAAATGCAAAAACGAGTTCCTTCTTTTTGTCTTCATTTAAATCAATTAGAGAACAATAAGTCATCGTGCATCCTTCTTCTCCATTTTTCGGATAAAAGTCGTCAATATATTTATCGATAATGTATCTTTTATTTTCAAACGGATTAAAACAATTTAGTAATATTTTGTTTTTAAAAATTGTAAAAAGAAAAATCTCCTTTAATCCATCGTTATTAAAATCGCCAAAGAAAAGCTTAGGCATTGATAAGTTGCCAGTAAAATTCCATTGATTAATCACCTTTCCCTTTTCACTAACCAGTATATTCGTTCTGCTTTTATAACTCTTGGTAATTACAATTTCTTCGCTGTAGCCATCATTGTTTAAGTCACAATACTGATTAAATCTCAAAGAGGCATTTTTTTCTTTTTTTAGAAGTTCAATTTTATATTTTGAAAAAAGTGGGGGTAAGGTAATAAGTAAAATTAATGTAAGTATTAAACTTAAGAATAGAGGATTTGTTAATATAAAAAGAAATTTATTCTTCATTAAGTTCAATCTTGAATGAAATTTATAAGTTATAAATTAAAAATAATTATTATTTTATTAAATAACTGAAACTTATTAAATAATGAGTGCTGCAGGTCAATTATCCTGAATTCAATTTAGTTTTGCGAATTATAACGAAAAGAGAGCTATTCTTCGTAATTTTGCTTTTTATGCAAAAATTAAATCGATTTAATGGATAGATAATCGTATTATTTGGAATACAGACCAACACCGCAAAATTAATTAGAAAACCAATTTGTGAAAATAACGCATTGAATTTAAAAATTATATTTATTTAAACTTGACATGTTGTTAGCAAATACATATATTACCTAATAAAAATTATTGATTAAGATAAATTATCCAATGTTAGTAGAAGAACAGAAAATAATAGATGAATTTTTTGATAAATGTCATGAAAATGCATTAAATGTTACTCCTCAGCGGTTGGCAATTTATAAAGCATTAGTCAAGGATAAATCGCATCCGAATCCGGAAACGATTTACAAGTCAATTAAACCGGATTACCCGACGATTTCTTTAGCAACCGTATATAAAACACTGGAAACCTTTGAGAAAAAGGGAATTGTCTCTGTTGTTACACCTCTTCACGATACGGTTCGTTATGATGCGGAAATGCATCATCATCATCATATAGTTTGTGTTAAGTGTAAAAAAGTAGTGGATTTGATTGATAATGATTTGGATAAATTTCCAATTCCCAAATCGGTTTTGAAGGGGAATCAGTTTCTTAATTATAGTATACAATTTAATGTAGTTTGTTCTGAATGTCTGAAAAAATAATTTTTTTTGTGTTACATAAATAATAATTATTATATAGTATATTTTATCAATCAAAAAAGGAGTATTAAAATGGAAGAACAGAATGTTGTTAGTCTACCGC
>BDSW01000369.1 GCA_002898175.1 bacterium BMS3Abin04 | reverse complement strand
CAATAAGCTTTTGTACAGACGTTGTTTTTGCTTCGAATACACAAAAATATATTCCCGAAGATAACTTTTCTGCATTAAAGCTTAACTGATAAAAACCTGCATTATGAAATTTATCCAATAATATATCTATCCTTCTTCCCAGTATATCGAATAAAGAAATCTTAACATTATGGGGCTCTTTTAATTCATAAGCAATTGTTGTTCTGTTGTTAAACGGATTGGGAAAAATAGGAAACATTGTATCTTCATAAATTGCTAATCTTTTTATTTCCCTGTTAAAATCCAAACTATCCATTTTCTGCACATTACACCAAATATCATATCCTGTTCCGCCATTCTTGTTACTTTCGTAAACAAAAATCATTTTATCATCAAATATATCCATGTCATTTGCATTATAGGTCTCCTGCCAAATATGGTCTAAATGACCAAAGTTATAAATCTTAAAAACTTTATTGGAATAGTTGTAATCATTAATAAAATATCCGTTTACCTCCGTGCCGGAAGTCCATGTAAAAAACAACTTCCTATTTTCCATTTTAATTATTTTTGGATAATTAAAAGTGCCATTTGCATAAAACTTATTCGTTAAAATAGTATTATTTTCATCCCGGTAAAATCTTTCTATATTAAGATTATAATTTTGTATCCAATAAAAGATGCAATTACCGTCATCATTTAAGTAGTTTCTAACCTCAACATTTCCATTGATATTATTTTTTATATTAAAAGTACCTGAAATATCCTTGCCTGATTTATCTAGTATTTCCGCCGTATAATTTCCTACGTACTCATTTGTTTTATAATTGTAATTAATCCATGATGCAAGTATATTCAGGTTATTATTAATGGAAAGATATAATCGCCGTTTTACCAAATTATCTGTACTTTTAAGTATAGTGCGTTGTCCGCCAATTGCGGTTAAATCTTTATCGAATCTTTGTGTTGCTACGCCTCCGGAATAGGAATTGTACCAGCACAATAAAATCTCATCATCATTACCAATTCCGAGAGTAATATTCTTAACACCATATTTTTGAACTAACTTATTTCTGCCCAATTTTTCCCCGTTATTACTAATAAGTTGAATATTCAATCCACCAGAATCATAATCTTTGCCGGAAAAAGCTACTACAAAATTTCCATCGGATAAACTTTTTACAGATCTGTTTTTAAAATATCCGCCGGCAGCAACATCATTAATCATTATCTCATTGCCTACAGGATTAAAACTCTTATCAAAAACTCTTCCGTAAATATCAATTTTACCATTTCTTTCATCTTTCCAAATAATTATTGACTGCCCATTATTATTATAACAAACCTCAGGATCATATTGAAATGAACTAGCTACGTCGTCATTAACTCTTATTTCATTTGTTAAAGGTTTAAACAGTGAATCAAATCGCTGTATATAAACGTCATGGTAGTCATCAAAAGTTAAATAAAATCCATTCGCCGACATATTTGATATTGCAAAGGAGTTTAGCCAATTATTTTTGGTTTTACCGTAATCAATAATTTGTGAATTCCCAATTAAACTTCCATTATTGCCAATAATTTGGCCATACATATTTTGGATATAGATATTTTGACTGGAACTATAGGTGTTCCCAAGCCAGCAAAAAACAAACTTATCTTTCCAATTGCTTGCAACGGAAAAATTTGAATTTCCATTCCCAAATAATAATTGTCCTGTAACGAAGGATCCGTCTTTATTAATAATTCTGCCTCCGTTTTCCCGGCTTTCCCAGGAGCTGTCAACATCCCAAGTGATAAAGTAATAACCTGAGTCAGTTGCCGATATTGAAGGGAAGTAAGAATTATAACCTTTGTCTAGGTCGCTAACTATTAAATTGTTCCCTATTTTATTTCCATATTGATCGATCATTTGAAAAATGATTTCAGAAACATTGTTATAGTAAGAACTCCAAACTGTTGCAAAATTCCCTTGCTGATCAACAGCGGACTGTCTTACTTCTCCTAAACTGGATGTATTTGAATATTTATTTTCTGAAATTAAGATGTCGGAACTTTGTGGCGTCCCGGAATTGTTAAACAAACGTGAATACCTGTAACGATCATTGTAAGTCCATATAATTATAAAATTTCCGTCATTGTCTATTGCTGCTGATGGATAATTTAAATTCCAACCATCTTGGGAATTCACTTTAAAATTGTTACCAACTTTACTGCCGTCTTTATATAATCTCTGTGCAAAAATTTCACTGCTTGATTGTGCCCATGTAATTATAAAATCACCTTTTTTATTAGCTGCAACCGAGGGCCATAAGTTCCAGTCAGTGGGAATATTCGTAATAAGAATATTTTTCCCAATAAACTTCGTATTTGAATTATAAAATTGTGCGTATAAATCCTTCCTTCCGTTTCTATAATCGACCCAGCATGTAATTACATTGCCACTGCCGTCCGATGCAATATTTGGTCTGTATTTATTCGCTCTGCTTTCACCTGAGATGGAGTTAACAAGAAAATCCGGTTTGATTATTTCAAATTCCGAATTGAGTATTGTATTATTTTTAGTTTGTTTCAGCAGTGATGCATTACCGCTATCAATAATTACTTTTTCATCAGGATAGTAAATATTATTTATATTAACTTTCTGCGCATAAATATCAAGACTGAGAAAAAATAATAGTGTAAAAATGATTTGCCTTAACGGGTTACTCATTTAATCTCTCCTAAATTGGCAAGGATTATTTAACAATATTATAATAAAGGAGTATGTTACTAGAAATAAAAGTTCAGTCCGATTCCAACCTTTGTAACTATATCCGATTTATTAATTTCACGCTTTTCCGTTCTTTGATAGTTCTCATACGTAATTTTCTCATTATAACTCGCACTAATTGTACTGTAATATAATTTGATGCTTGAATGAACAGATAAATAATTGTTAAAAAAGTATTCGGTACCAAATCCTACTTGAAATAAAAACGGTGAACTTAAATCCTCGAGATATTCGGATCTATTATTTATAATAGTATTATTCGGATTAACTTCTTGAAATAAATATTTTTTCTCGTCTTTAGCCCATGCAAAGGTTTTTCCAATTCCAGCTAGTACATAAGCGCTTACTTTGTTAGAAAACAAATCTATAAGGTAATATTTAAAACCAAGTTCAACTGTAAATAATTTTAATGTTTGTTCACTTTCAGAACCATAGTTGTTTGTATTCACAGGATTGGTATTTAATTCTTGTACAACACTTTTATTTTTTATAAAAGCAGAATTATAGGCAAGATTAAAAGTTAAATACAACCGTTTATGCAGATTGAACGAAAATTGAGATTCTATCTGCGGGGAATATTCTTCAATTGTAGAATACATATTGCTGTTGTCATCGAAGTGAATAATTTGTTTCTCAAGTGAATTCGGGATATAAAATATTCCGAATGAAAATTTTGGTCTTTTCTCATTTTCCCAATTTTTTCCTGTCACTACTTCCTTTCCTTTCATTATTCTATCTGACAGCTCGTTCGCTTTCTCAATTATCTCTTGTCTCCTTTTAAGAGCTTGTTCCAGTGTATCAATACTTACTAAATATCCGCTGTCACTTGAATATATTTGTCCATAGCCGTCAAAAAAAGCCGACTTTATTAAAGCCAAATTAACAATTAGTTTTTGTTCATGGGGATCAAGCGTATTTATATTTTCATCATCAAAACCAATTATAGTGCACGGATAAATATCCCCTTTCTTTGTAATTATCGTATCAATTTGAGCAATAACATTTGAATAGAAAAAGATTAATGCAACAATAAGGGATATTGGTTTCATTGTTAGCCTCCTTTATAAATGAGAGAATAAAATTCAATAAATATCTCAATACAAAATCACTGCAGAATATCTGAAGTGAATTTTCAATTGCTTACAATATTAATCGAGACTACTATCCTATATGACTTTTATATTTTAATATAAAAATCATAATCAGTAAAACTTATTGAATTCTTAATAAGATAATTTAATCTTTTTCCCAAAATAATTATATCAATCAAATAAAACAATACGGTACTAAAAATTTGCCCTTAATTAGGTTTTATCAATTTTGTCTTTTAAAAATGTAACAGGGGTGCAAAACAATTTTCGCAAATAATTTATATTTTATTCAAATATAATTTACCGGGCAGCAACATATAAAAAGGAACGAACATTAGTAATTAGCTTTTCTTTGTAACGAAGGTGTTACGTAGCAGGATTGAACATGCAATTCGTCGGTTGCCGGACTAATAGCCTCCGGGTTATGAGTCTAAAAAGTCATTTGTAATTCGCCGAGACTAATTTAATAATGTTGTTGGGCATTCAAAGAAAAAATGTTATTTCAAATTGAAAACACATAATTTCTTTGTAGATTTGTATTCTACAATAGAAAGAGATTAAATGAAATTTTGGAACATAGAAACAGAAAAAAGATTTTTCACAGACGCATTAAAGAGTTTTGCTTCCCCTGAACAATTATTTTACAATCTGACTGACGGATATTATGCTTACGTCCCAAAAGGGAAAAGTGCAGAAGGTCAAACATTACAAAGTAGAAATTCGCTAATTGGACAATACATCAGAAAAGTGGAGTAAAGACTTTTTCCAACCAATTGCTGAAAGTCTAGGATTATTTGCTGTAAATAGTGTTGTTTGTCCGGAACTCGGACTAACAACTCAAAGCGATGCAGATTTAGCATTTTGCACAACTAATAAAACTCATCAAAAGCCTAAAAATATTAAATTACTCTTTGAAATTAAGATGAGTATTGTAAATAATTACAAATTTGAGAACAACAAAGTAAAATTTATTGGGGATTATAAAACCCACAAAGGAAATCCTTCCATATTACGCTCAGATTCAATGCTTAAAGCTATTGGAAAATCAATTAACATCAGAGTTTCGGGAAAAGAATCTACAAAAATTCCAATTTTGATACTTGGCAATAGCCCCATAACAAAAAACTATAAAAAGAAAGTTGATTTTTTAAAACAAGCGGGAATAATACAAGGATTTATTTCTACTTATCCAAATCCAACAAACGATTACGTTAAAGAGACTGATAGTAAAGGTTTTCAAACTTTTGATTATTATGATAAATTATCGAATTTTATCATTGACTTAGTAAAATCAGATTTGAACTTTTTCTCATCAATGTTACCAAAGAAAAAGTTAGGTCAAATTATAACTATTTCAGCCAAAGAAAAAGATGACATTTCAAAAGCTGAAAGATTTTTAACACTAATAAACGAGTAAAAACGATGAGAAATACAAAAATATACGGAACAAAAACAAGTTCATTCGGCACAAACGGACGAATTAATCACGATTCAAGTAAATTTTACGATTCAAAATTATACAAAGACTTAAATCAAAATAAAGAAGTAAATAAAGAAGTAAATGAATTTCCAGGTGAGTTATTAAACAACACGATACTTGGTTCCGCCGAAGATATGTCAATGATACCCGATAATTCATTACATCTGATGATAACTTCACCGCCTTATAATGTATCCAAAGAATACGACGAAGATTTGTCGTTAAAAGAATATTTGGAAATGTTGCGAAAAGTTTTTACAGAAACATATAGAGTTTTGGTAAATGGTGGGCGTGCTTGCATAAATGTTGCCAATCTTGGTAGAAAACCATACATTCCTTTATCCGATTATATTTCGCAAATTATGATAGAAATCGGATTTAATATGCGTGGAGAAATAATTTGGAACAAGGCGGCAAGTGCGAGTCCATCTACAGCTTGGGGTAGTTGGATGAGTGCTTCAAATCCTATTTTAAGAGATATTCACGAATATATTCTTGTTTTTTCAAAAGGTGATTATAAGCGTGATAGAAAAAAACAGGAAAAAGAAAGTAAACAAAACACCATATCCAAAGAAGAATTTATGGAATGGACAAAATCGATATGGACATTCAATGCGGAATCTGCCCGAAGAGTTGGACATCCCGCACCTTTTCCGGTTGATTTACCATATAGATTAATTCAACTTTACTCATTTAAAACCGATATTATTCTCGACCCGTTTATGGGAAGCGGAACAACAGCTATTGCGGCCTTAAAAAGTAATAGAAATTATGTAGGTTTTGAAATAAGTGAAGAATATATTAAACTGACAAAACAAAGGGTAAGACCTTTTGAAAATATGATGAAATTTGATTAGAAACGCCCTACAACAATTTATATAAGTCATAGGAGAGTGGTAGTTAAATTGAAAATTAGGTGTTTCAAAACACCAATTGCATCATATACTAAATGTTACAATTAATTTAAACTAAAAAACCAATCACGAACGTAATTGGCTTTTCTTAGTAGCGGGGACAGTCCGCCGCGGCGGATTGAACCTGCAACCGCTAATAATCCGGTACGTTCTTCTTAAGAAATTCTCTACCTGCGCCGGTTTTT
>BDSW01000368.1 GCA_002898175.1 bacterium BMS3Abin04 | reverse complement strand
TTCTTTTAACTCTTTCTGTTTTTTTAGACAGATGATAACCATTCAACAATTTAAAATTTTATCTTTACTTATTCCTCACTTCATTTCAAAACATTTACGATTACAGACGACGGATATTTTTCGGAATGATAAACTTTGTGAAATGCTTTCACAAAATCTTTTGCTTCAGCATGATAAATATCCGTGTATGTTTGAGGATTCCTATCGAAAAACGGGAAAAAGCTGCTTTGTACTTGCACCATTATTTTATGATCTTTTTTAAATGTATGCAGAACATCCTGCAGATCAAATTTAACTTCCGTCACATGATTAGGAATAAACGGTTTGGGATTTTCAAAACTTTCTCTGAATTTTCCTCTGAAAATATCGTAACGAATCATCATTTGATATCCACCCATTTTAATTCCGTTCGGATTCGGAACCGGATTTTTCGCACTATCCGGGAAAACATCAATTATTTTTACAACCCAATCGGCATCCGTCCCGGTTGTTGATACAAACAGATCAACTTTAACCGGTCCGGCAATTGTGATGCTGCTGTCAAGCGGTGCAGACTCATAAACTAAAACATCAGGACGTTCAGCAGCAAATCGCTGATCCTCGTCCATATAAGTCCGGTTATAGAATCTTCTCGAATCTAAAATTTTTGCTGTGTAAGGCACCGGTTTATTCGGATCGCTTAAATATTCATCAAACTCACTTTTTCCCACTCTCGGTTTTGAAAAGGATAATTTTTCATTGGAATGAAAATACAGATTAGTTTTTTCAACATTCTTGGGAGGCCATTCATCAAAACTACGCCATTTGTTGTTTCCCGTTTCATAAACATAAGCTTCCGGCAGATTCAGCTGACCTTTGCCTTTCAGGTAATAATTAAAAAACGGAGCTTCAATATTTTTTCTATAGAATTCACTTGTATTCGATTCAAAATTCATATCACCGAAAGATGAAACATTTCCTCTTCCCCATGCTCCGTGCGGCCAAGGACCCATTACTAAAATATTAAAATCATTGGGATTCTTTTTTTCTATTGCGCTGTAAGTATGCAAAGCTCCATAAAGATCTTCGCTATCGAACCAACCGCCGACGGTCATTACCGCCGGTTTTACATTTTGAAAATATTGCGTTGTATTTCGCGCTTGCCAAAATTTATCGTAAGAGCCGTGTTTAAATGCATCGTTCCAAAATTTAATTTTGTGATGAAAATATTTTTCATCTGCATTTTTTAGAGGCCCCAAATTCAAGAAAAAAGTATACGCATCGGGCGATGCATACTGAGGCGGCGTTGGCCATTTTGTGGTTAAGCTATCTCTCGGTTGACCAAACACCTTGAAAAAATTAAAAGCCATCAATAAAGTAAAAGCTCCGTTATGATGCATGTCATCATCCACAAACCAATTGGCAATCGGCGCTTGCGGTGAGACCGCTTTTATTGCCGGATGATTTGCCATTGCTGCCATTGCAGCATAAAACCCGGGATATGAAATTCCCCAGAACCCAACTTTGCCGTTATTATTAGGAATATTTTTAATTAACCAATCAACGGTATCGTAAGCATCCGAAGCTTCGTCAGTATCGTACTTAGTTTTCTTATCCGGGATGTAAGGTCGCATATCTACAAATTCACCTTCCGACATAAAACGTCCACGGACATCTTGAATAACCAGAATATAATTTTCATCGGTAAAATGCTTATAAATCTTAATATATCTGCTGAATTTATCTTTGCCGTAAGGGGCACAGCTGTACGGAGTCCGCCAAATTAAAATAGGATGAGGCTCGGATTTATCTTTAGGAGTGTAGACGGAAGTAAACAGTTTTACTCCGTCGCGCATTTCAATCTTATATTCCGCTTTTTTATATCTAGCTTGAATAGAGTTGGAATTCTGCGAATATAAAACTCCGGATATTAGTATTAGGAAAAGAATGAGTTTCAATTTAAAATAATTCAAATTCATTTTGCACCTTAGTTTTACTTTTGTAATTTTGTGGAAAATAAATTACTAAAATTTCCAATTCATTGTTTTATATTTATTTTAGTAAAAGAGACCTCTGAAAAATTAACGCTCGGTAATTTCCACGAAAGTGGGAATACTGAAAAATTCAATAGATTTCTGCCTGTCTGCCGACAAAAGCAGGTTTCCATGGGAATGAAAAATTGATTTTTTATTCTCCTTCTAAGATTTTATTCAGTAATTTTCCCCAACTGTCGCACTTATAAATTGAATCTGCCTTATAGAACAAGAATTAACAATTTTAGATTTTAGAAGAAATGATTTTATCAATCAGGCTTATCAATGGAATATTTCTTGACAATAATTACCGCTTGACAACCTTTTTACCAGTAAAAATTACCGCTTAAAGTGACACGACTCACAATACAAGCCAAAAGCAAATATTTTAATTAGGCATGATTCATGCTTAAGTTTAATGTACTTTCACAGTCTCCTCTCTGTTCATTAAAACATTTTTCTGTTCACAAACTTAATTTGGAGGTTACCATGAGTTGACAAAAATAACACATTATTAATGTATTTTTATTTTAACCTTTAGAGATTATATTAGAACCTAAAGAGAATAATTATTACTGCATAAAGAGGATAACCAGAATGAGACCAAATAACAAAAAACACCGTTTAATTACAGCGAAGCTTTTTCCTTCTACCTTCTCTCTAAGGGATGCCTGTGGTATTGCTTTTTTCTCCTTACTCCTAGCTACTTGCTCCTTGCTCCTAACTTCTTGCAACACCACAGAACCCGGAAGACAACCGGGAATTACACTTAATTTTGAAGATGCATCTTCTACGGAAGTATGGATGAAGCTTAATACGAACGGACTTGATTTACCTGCCGAAGTAAGCGTGTACAAAAACAATAAACTAAGTAAAAACATAAACTTAACAAGCAAAGACAGCGTAATATACCAAGATAATTTGTTGCCCAATAAAACATATACATTTAGAGCAGCGGTAAAATTAGGAGACCTTGAGCTGCAAAGCAAAAGTATAACAGCAGCTACAATGGATACAACGAGCCATAACTTTACTTGGCAAACATTTACTTTTGGCGGGGTAAACGGCAGCAGTATATTAAGAGATGTTGCAATAATAAACGAAAACGATATTTGGGCGGTTGGAGAAATACACACAGCTGCAACAGACCAATATGACAGTAACGGTGTTTGGGTGCAGCCTTACAATGCAATTCATTGGAATGGGAATAAGTGGGAATTGAAGAAGATAATGTTTTACATTGACCAAGATCAACCAAGTTCAGGCGAAACTTCATCACCTTGCCAAACTTGTTTTGTTTTTAGCGATAGTAAATTAGCTATTTCAAGCAATGTACAAACAGCAATTTTTGATGCAAATGGAAATTATCAAATTATTAAAATGGGCTTTGCTTGGAAAGATAGGTTTACAATTAATTCAATGTGGGGCACATCAAGCAAAGATTTTTATGCAGTAGGTAATAACGGCAACATAGCCCATTACAACGGCAGCCAATGGACGAAGATAGAGAGCGGGATTGAAACTGATATAAAAGATATATGGGGTAATACTGATAAAATAACCGGAAAGAAAA
>BDSW01000367.1 GCA_002898175.1 bacterium BMS3Abin04 | reverse complement strand
CTCAAAATGAAATTGCACGATTGAACATTGGTGATAAAAACGGAGACGGTAAACCGGATTCATGGCCTCAGAGTTGGTATTCACCCGGCGCCGGGAAGTATTTATGGCCTGCATTTTTAGGCGATCAAGCAACTGCGCCTGATGAAGAAGTTTATTTTGTAGTTGATGATTTTACTAATGCGGAATTCCCTTATACTCCCTTCCCCAGTGATACTTCGAAAAAAGGTCTTGGCTTGGATATGGAAGTGAGAATAATACAATTCAATAATCCTCTTGCAGACAACATAATGTTTTTAGTTTACCAAGTGACAAATGCCAGCGAAAAACCGATTGAAAGATCATATTTTGGAATGCACGGTGATCCGCATGTTGGCGGTCCTGCTGATTATGGTGATGATTTATCAGGCTATATTGATGCTAAAGGATTTTCACTCCAAGGTAGCAATTTTCCACAACGCTCTAGGAATATGGTTTATTCTTGGGATGGAGACGGTGTTGGAATGTTCGGAAGAAAAACCGGCTATTTTGGTTGGAAATTTTTGGAATCTCCGTCAAATGCTGTTGATGGTATAGATAACGACGACGACGGAATAACGGACGAATCTCCTGAGAATAGCCATGGTAATTTTATAGACGGTATTAATACCCCGCTAACAACGGGAATAAGTGACGTGCAGAAATATACTGCAGTTTTCGGAGCCCCAAAACCCAGATTCCAAGGTGATGAAGATGGTGATTGGGCTGCCGATAAAAATGATATTGGTATTGATGGAATTGGACCTGATTCGCCTAATTATCCGGGACCGGACTTAGGCGAAGGAGATGGCGTACCTTCACAAGCTTGGTTTTTCGATACGGATGGAAATGGGACTTATGAAGAAGGTGAACCTCTATCGCTTGAAAAGCTGCCCGGGTATAAGTGGGCGGGTTCCGAACCCAACTTTGGTTTAAGAGATATATCCGAATCGGATCAAATTGGATTATCAAGTTTCCATGCTGCAACTTATACCAACTCATTACCGAATGTACCTAAAAATGATCCTTTGATGTGGCAATGGCTGTCTGCCGATACAATTGATGCATCACAGGAATTATTAAGTGCACCCGGTGATAATGTTTTTAATTTCGGTACGGGACCATTAAGTTTAGATGTTGGTGAGACTCAAAGATTTTCAATGTGTATTTTATTTGGTAACGATTTAAATTATTTAGTATTAAATGCCGAAACATCAACAAGAATTTTAGAAGCTGATTATAGATTTGCCCAACCTCCTGCTAAACCGATTGTTAAAGCAGTCCCCGGCAAAGGAAGGGTAACTCTTTTTTGGGATACAAAAGCAGAACAATCCGTTGATCCGCTTTCAGGTATAAAAGATTTTGAAGGTTATAAAATTTATAGAAGCAGAGATTACACTTTTTCCGATGTCTTTACAATTACGGACGGAAAGGGGAATCCTTTCTTAGGTAAGCCGTTAGCCCAGTTCGATTTGATCGATTCTCATAGTGGTTTTCATCCGGTTGAA
The DNA here is from genome assembly GCA_002898175.1 of bacterium BMS3Abin04. Taxonomy (GTDB): domain Bacteria; phylum Bacteroidota; class Ignavibacteria; order Ignavibacteriales; family Melioribacteraceae; genus BMS3ABIN04. Next base: position 8,330 of record BDSW01000367.1, on the reverse strand, counting down.
TATGCCGGAAGAGCTGTAAAATTTTACTTGGGTGATAATACCGGTCTGGTTCATCAGTATGTTGATAGCACTGTAACCGACGGTGTTAGTTACTTCTATGCGGTTGTAGCTTACGATTTCGGAACCAATGCCATTCCTCCAACTGAAAACAAAGCCGTCATTCTAAGAGACCCTATCACAGGTGAATTAACTTTTGATCCGAATACCGTGCAAGTTACTCCCGGAGAGCTCGGTGCCGGATTGGAAAACGCAAGTGCCGGTATAAACGGTAAACCTCATCCTGCTCCATGGGTTTCATCAACCGGTAATATTGATGTAAAGGTTTTGGATGATTTGTCGGTACAAGATAAGCTATATTCTTTGGAATTTTTAACTGACAGCATTTATAATGTTCTTGATTCTACAGGTGTTGAAGAAGAACTTACTTCCAAGGATACGGTTTTTACCGATCTTGGCTATCCTAATATTGAACTGAGCAGCGTACAAGTTTATGACGGAGGCAATAATCTGGTTGATCCGTCTAAATATTTTGTAAATTCGGAATTTGGAAAAATAAGAGGAACATCACATAATTCTTTACCGCCGACTGAGAAATTCACTGTCAAGTATAGGTATTATCCTGTTTTTAAAAGTAATTATATTAATGGTGAAGATGCTAACGCCACGTTTGACGGTTTACGGGTTTATGTTCAAAATGATCCATTGCAATTAGATGTTGAGAACTCCAAATTTGATCCGGAAGCTGATGTTAATATAGTTGACTCCTTATTGTACAATCCTAATGGTAACTATCCGGGTAACCCTAAAGTTTTATATAGAGCCGATTGGGAAGTAAGGTGGAATAATTTAGATACTTTAGATGACGGCTCCTGGGCTGAACCCGGAGATACGGTAATTCAGTTGCCTTCTTTTTCGCAAAAGATTGTGGCTCCTTTTACAATTTGGAATGTTACCGAAAACGTCCCCGCAAATTATTTGATAAATGAAACAAACCCGAAAACTGCAAATAACGGTAAATGGGATTGGGGGGAAGGTATAATACTCAGACCAACAGAACCAAACTCGTTTGCTGAAGTATCATATTTCTTAGATTTTATGTTACCAAGGGATTCTACGGTTAAACCCAGACTTCCGATAAAAGGCGACATCTATTTTGTCAAAACTAAAAAACCTTTCATGAAGGGAGATAAATATACATTTGAAACAACGCCTGTTGAATTTAAAGGCGCTGAAGCTAAACCACAATTGAATGATATTTATGTTGTTCCTAATCCTTGGGTAGCTTATGATATTGCAGAAGAACCCGGAAGAACTTCCGGTAAAAGAGGGGATAAGGTTCTCCAGTTCAGAAATCTTCCGCCAAAATGTACAATAAGAATTTATACTATTACAGGCGAGCTGGTTCAGACAATAGAAAAAGACGATATGACAAACATGGTTAGCTGGGATTTATTATCGTTTGAAGGGCAGAGAGTAGCTTACGGTATTTACATTTTCCATGTAGACGCACCGGGAGTTGGAGAAAAAATTGGAAGATTTGCTTTAATTAAATAATGGAACAGGATATAACTCTTTGTTCCTGTGCTTAATTGGAGGTGTTATTTTATGAAAAAGATATTTGGTTTAATTTTTACAATTGTTTTTACCTTTGGAATTGTTTCTACATCCGAAGCGCAATTGTTTAGAAGTACCACTAAGGTCGGTACAACAGCAGGACAGTTTCTAAAAATCGGAGCGGGTGCACGTGCCATTGGAATGGGCGGCGCTTTTACTGCGATTGGTAATGATATTTATTCCGTTTATTGGAACCCTGCCGGTATTGCTACCAGTCCGCATTCTGCGCAAATAGCATTTAACCATGCAAACTGGCTTGCTGATATGAGTTATGATTTTGCTGCCGGCGCGATTAGGATAGAAGGACTTGGGACAGTCTTTGCTAATCTCACTACGTTTAGAGTACCGGAAGATAAAGTTAGGACTTTCGATAATCCTGAAGGGGACGGCAGGGTTTGGGATGCCAATTCTATTGCTATCGGACTTGGTTATGCAAAAGAACTAACCGACCGGTTCTCGATTGGGTTTAATTTCAAATATATTCATGAAGGGATATGGAATTCAAGCGCTTCAGGGTTTGCAATAGATGTTGGTACTTTATATAGAACTCCGTTTAATAACTTAATGATCGGCGCCGCCATTAGTCACTTCGGTTCAACCATGAAACTCGATGGTCGAGACATTTTATTCAATGATGATCCTAATAATAATCCCGATACCGGTCCTAATAACATTCCGGCACAATACAGAATGGATGATTTCGATTTACCTCTGACTTTTAGAATAGGTCTTGCAATGGATGTTGTAAAAGAAAGATTTATAAGAATTACCGCAGCTCTTGATGCAACACATCCAAATGATAATACCGAGTATATAAACAGCGGACTTGAATTTGCTTATGATGAACTTTTATTTTTTAGAGTAGGGTACAAATCACTATTCCTGGATAATTCAGAACAAGGTTTAACTTTGGGTGGTGGAATAAAATATAGATTTAATGATAATTTGGGAATATATATAAACTACGGCTACGCTGATTACGGACGCTTAGAGAATGTGCAATTTTTTGATTTAGGACTAATTTTCTAAAAATTTAAAACCTTCGAGGTATTTATATATTCCTCGAAGGTTTTTTCTTCATATTTAAAATCTTTTCCGGTTAATTTATTATTTTTATTCAAATCAATTTAACTCTAACATCAAAGCTCCTTTTGTGATTAAAAAAATTGAAACAATTAATAATATTCTTATCAAGCATTTTGGTATTCCGCCAAGAGCTAAAGAATTACCGGATCCTGTTGATATGCTTATTGCGACAATCCTTTCACAAAATACGAATGATAATAATTCATATAAGGCTTATCAAAATTTGCGGAAGCGTTATCCCAAGTGGGAAATGCTGCTGAAAGCGCGTACATCCGGTATAGAAAAGGAAATAAGAATTGCGGGACTTGGGAAACAAAAATCGAAAGCAATAAAAAATTTTATAACGGGTCTGTATAAAACAACGAACAAATTAAATTTGAATCACCTAAATAAAATGGAAAATATAAACGCAATAAACGAGTTAACAAAATATAACGGCATCGGAGTAAAAACCGCCAGCTGTGTATTGCTTTTTGCTTTAGATAGAGATGTTTGTCCGGTGGATACTCATGTGCACAGAACTTTAAATAGAATTGGTTTAGTACATACTTCGGCGCCTGCAAAAACATTTTATAAATTAAATCAAAATTTCCCAAGCGGAATAGCTCATTCTTTCCACACTAATTTAATTAGACTGGGAAGAGAAATTTGTAAGCCTACGAACCCTAGTTGTAGTATTTGTCCGTTAGAAAAAATTTGTAAGTTTGAAAATAAATCTTTTGAAAAGAAAAGTAATGCAAAATCAAGAAGTTTTATGCTTCTCGATAATGTATAACTTCTGCAGAATTATTTATCCCTTAAATTGAAATTCTAATATATTGTTTTACTTCCGGATCAATTTTGTTTTTTGCGAAATCATCAAAATAAAATATAAATTTCTGTATATTTAAAATTCTATAAAATAAAAATGGACAAGATGTATGAATAATAAGTACGATATTGCTGTTTTAGGCGGTGGACCCGGAGGTTATGTTGCCGCCATAAGAGCTTCGCAGTTGGGTTTTAAAACGGTAGTAATTGAAAAGGGAAAAACTTTAGGCGGAGTATGTCTTAACTGGGGCTGTATCCCGACAAAAGCTTTGCTTAAAAGTGCGGAATCTTATGATTTAATGAAAAACCATTCGCATGATTTAGGAATTAATGTTAAGGATATAGATTTTGATTTTGAAAAGATTATCAAAAGAAGCCGAAATGTCTCCCGTAGAGTTACAAAAGGTGTTGACTATTTGATGAAGAAAAATAAGATTGATGTAAAAAGAGGTTTCGGTAAAATAATTTCGAAGAATACAATTTCAATTTTAGACGATAACAAAAAGGAAATTGAAAAAGTTTCATTTACAAATCTTATTATCGCAACCGGCGCAAGAACAAGAATATTTAATTCTATCCCTGTTGATAGGGAAAAAATTATTACCAGTACGGAAGCAATGACTCTTGAAAAACTTCCGAAGGAAATGATAATAGTTGGCGCCGGAGCTATAGGAGTTGAATTTGCATACTTCTACAATGTACTTGGTACAAAAGTAACTCTTGTTGAAATGTTGGATAGAATAGTGCCGGTGGAAGATTCTGAAGTTTCTGAGACGCTTAAAAGAAGTTTTGCTAAGCGAGGGATTGAAATTTATACTTCCGCTAAAGTTGAAAATGCTCAAGTAAAAGGAAGAAAAGTAGATGTTAATATATCTAATGAAGATGGTAAAAAACAATTGAAAGCGGATATTGTTCTTTCAGCCGTTGGAGTTGTGGGTAACGTTGAAGGATTCGGTCTGGAAAAATTAGGCGTAAAGGTTGAAAGAAATAGCATTGTAGTGGATAAGAAGACATACAAAACAAATATTGATAATATTTATGCAGTGGGTGATGTTATTGGTCCGCCGTGGTTAGCACATGTTGCCTCTCACGAGGGTATACACTGCGTTGAAGGAATTAAGGGACTTAAAACTCCTGCGTTGGATTACAATTCTATCCCCGGATGTACATACTGTCATCCCCAGATTGCAAGCATTGGTTTTACAGAGGAAATTGCCGTTAAAAAAGGTTACAAAATTAAAGTCGGTAAATTTCCTTACTCCGCAAGCGGAAAAGCTACCGCGGCAGGAGATAGGGAAGGATTTGTTAAGCTGATTTTTGACGAAGAATACGGTGAGCTGTTGGGTGCGCATATTATAGGCGATCAAGCTACGGAAATGATTGCGGAGCTGGGCATTGCCAAAACATTGGAAGGTGATTTTGAGTCTATTGCCAAGACTGTTCATGCTCATCCTACACTTTCCGAAATGATTATGGAAGCTGCGGAAGATGCAAACGGGCAAGCAATTGATATCTAGAAATTTAAATTATTATAATCTAAATAGTATTGATTATAAAAAAGCATGGGATTATCAAAAGGAACTTTTTCAGAAAAGATTGGATGGAGTAATCCCTGATACTTTATTGCTTTTAGAACATCCGCATACTTATACATTCGGTAAAACCGCCGACAGAAAAAATCTTATAAGTTCCGAATCTTACTTAAGGAAAAATAAAATTTCTGTATATGATATTGATCGCGGCGGGGATGTTACTTATCACGGTCCCGGACAGATTGTTGGGTACGCAATCTTAAGTTTATCGGAATGGAAAGAAGATACTGACAAATACCTCCGGGCGCTTGAAGATGTTATAATTCAAACTTGCTCCAGTTTCGGATTAAGCTGCGGAAGAAAGCCGAAATACACCGGTGTTTGGATTGATGATAGGAAGATTTGTGCAATCGGCATTAAAGTGAGCAGGTGGATAACAATGCATGGATTCGCACTAAATGTGAATACGGATTTGAGTTTATTTAACGGTATAATTCCGTGCGGTATTGCCGGTAAAGAAGTTACTTCATTAAAAAAAGAAATTGGTAAGGAAATGGACATATCTGAAGTAAAGAAAACTATTACGGAACAATTTAAAAATATTTTTGGATATGATAAAATTATTAATATGCAAATCGATAATAAAGTTTTATCGGTAAATATTTAGAAAGGAATAAGAAAAAATGGTAAGGGACGGTAAAAGTAATTTAACAAAAACAAAAGATAAAAAAATGAGCAACACAAATAAATCAATAAAATTGTCAAAAAACGACCTACTTAAAGGTCTTAAAACAATGCTGCTTTCACGTACTATTGACAATAAAGTACTTACACTTCTGAAACAGGGGAAAGCACATTTTATTATTGCCGGCGCTGGTCACGAAGCTGCGCAAGTTGCATTTGGGGAAATTCTTAAACCTAAAGCAGACTGGGCATATCCGTATTATCGTGATCAAGCGGTTTTATTGGCTTTGGGTGTAACACCTAAAAATATTATGCTGGAAATGCTGGGCAAAGCAGATGATCCGGGTAACGGCGGCAGGCAAATGCCGAATCATTGGGGTTCTAAAGAGTTTAATATTCCATCCCAATCAAGTCCGACCGGTACACAGTTTCTGCAGGCTGTAGGTACGGCTATGGCATTAAGAAAAGAAGGTAAGAACAGAATAGTTTATGTAAGTTCGGGCGAAGGGACTTCAAGCCAAGGTGAATTTCATGAAGCCGTCAATTGGGCATCAAGAGCAAAGTTACCTGTTATTTTTGTTATTCAAAATAATAAATGGGCAATTTCGGTCCCGGTGGAAGATCAAACGGCAGGTAAAAATGCCTCCGTTTTGGAAATGATGAGCGGTTATCAAAATCTTTTAAGATTAAAAGCAAATGGTACGAGCTATTTGGAAATGAAAAAAATAGCCGAGCAAGCTTATAATTATGCCGAAAGCGGAAAAGGACCCGTTCTTGTTGAAGCAAGTGTTGTAAGACTGTTTTCCCATTCTTCATCCGACGATCAGAAAAAATACAGACCGAAAGATTCTTTGGAAGAAGATTTGAAAAAGGACCCGATTGATATTCTTTCTGATTATATGATTAAGAAAAATATGCTTACAAAAAGTGCGTTTGAGAAAATGCGGAATGATTTACATGATGAAATAAACGATGTAGCGGATTGGGCTTTAGCTCAAAGTGATCCGGAACCCGAAACTGCAATTAAATATGTATTGGATGAATCCGGTCTACGCGATGAACTTGAGTATGAAGCGTCTAAACCGTCCGGAGATAAAGTAGTTATGGTTGATGCAATAAATCATGCTCTGCACGAAGAGATGGAGCGCAATGATAAAATTTATGTCTTCGGTGAAGATATTGCAGACGGTAAAGGCGGTGTATTTACTGCAACAAAAGGTTTATCTACAAAGTTTGGAAATGAACGAGTTTTTAATTCTCCGCTTGCGGAAGCCAGTATTGAAGGAGTTGCCGTTGGGATGGCGTTGACTGGAGTGAAACCTTGTGTAGAAATTCAATTTGGTGATTATATTTGGCCTGCATTTATGCAGATGAGAAATGAACTTGCTACTTATCGCTATCGTTCAAATAATGCGTGGAGCACACCGGTAGTTACCAGGACAGCCATTGGAGGTTTTATTCACGGCGGACTTTATCACAGTCAGAATATTGAAGGTTTTTTTGCGCATATACCGGGTTTGTTAATTGCTTATCCCTCTAGTGCCGCCGATGCCAAGGGGCTGCTGAAAACCGCACTGCGATTGAACGACCCCGTATTATTCTTAGAACATAAAGGTTTATATCGTCAGAGCTACGCTTCTTCACCCGAACCGGACGAGAATTATCTTTTACCGTTCGGGAAAGCAAATGTTGTTCGTGAAGGAGATGACCTAACCGTAGTTACTTATGGCGCTATGGTGCACGAAAGTAATTTTGCAGCTAAGAAATTGGAAGAAGACGGATTCTCCGTAGAAATAGTTGATATCAGAACCATCAATCCGCTTGATGAAGAAACCATTATTAAATCAATAAAAAAGACCGGCAAAGTTGCTCTTATACATGAAGATACTTTAACATCGGGATTTGGGGCAGAGATTGCAGCAAGAATTTCGGATAAAGCTTTTGAATACTTAGACGGACCGGTAAAAAGAGTAGCCGGTTTGGATACATTTATTCCGTTTGCTTCAACATTGGAAAAATACGTTCTTCCCAATAGAAATAAAATTTATGAATCACTTAAAGATTTAGTTGCTTATTAAGCATTTGAAGGAGAATTAAATGAAAAAAGAAATTGTAATGCCTCAAATGGGTGAAAGTATTACGGAAGGAACAATAATAAAGTGGTACAAAAAAGTTGGCGAAAGTGTAAAAAAAGACGAGATACTTTATGAAATTAGTACGGATAAGGTCGATACTGAAATCCCGTCTCCGGAAGATGGAGTTTTATCTGAAATTAAATTTAGCGAAAATGAAACGGTTGATGTTGGAACAGTCGTTGCTATTTTAGAAACCGAAGGAACCGGTACGGAAAAAAGCGAGCCTGTAAAGAATGAAGATGTAAGTAGGGAACAGGAAGCTGTAAAATCGGAAAGTGAAAATTTGGTAGATATTCCAATGCCTAAAATGGGAGAGTCCGTTACGGAAGGGACTGTAATTAAATGGTACAAGAAAGTTGGTGATAAAGTTAAACGGGATGAAACTCTTTTTGAGATTAGTACGGATAAGGTTGATACGGAGGTTCCATCGCCGGTAGTAGGAGTGCTGGCTGAAATTTTGGTTAAAGAA
>BDSW01000366.1 GCA_002898175.1 bacterium BMS3Abin04 | reverse complement strand
GAAGAATTATCAAAACTTTTTACTCCCACTATTTGGTGCCAGAACCCATCATTTATTATACTAATACTACTAATTTCAAAAAGATCATCACCGGTTGATGATCTAAAACTAAAACGTGCTTTCCCATCTGAAGCATTAAAACCAATCCACCAAGCAGAATTACCGTCATATTTACCAATAAAAACTTTATTTCCATTGCCTGTCTGGGTCGTTTTGACCCAAACCTCTTCAGTGAAATTAAGTACATTGCTCCAACTCAAATTATTATTGTTGTTAACTTGAATAACATCATCTATCCCGTCGAAACTCAATGCACCAAAGTTCATCCCATTAGCAGGCTGCGGACAATTAGAACCTGTACAACTTCCGTTATTTAATCCCAACTTATCTTCAATTATTGAAATAGTTCCGGTCTCATTCATTTTCCAATATGAGATTGTATTTTCCGGACAATTTTGAAAATACGAATTAAGCGAGACAAACCATTTATATGCCATCTTACTATATCCGGCATCATTCGGATGAATTCCGTCATCCAAATCGTTAGGATACTGCAAAGCCGCTTCTTGATTTAACATTATTATTTTATCGCCGATAGCAATACGGGATTCCGCCATTTGCTGAAGCTCAAGGTTAAAAGCAGTAGTAGTATCTGTTTCATTAACGGTAGAAGTACTTCCGTTGTCTACTCTGTTAATTATTCTTGCAAGAAACACCGGTATTGTAACCGCATTATTAATCTCATATTTATCAATAGAATCAAGTATAGCGCTGACATCATTAACCTGCTGTGTATTATTCTGATTAAAATATTCGAGCTCGCCTAAATCATTTGTGCAAATATGTAACAAAATGTAATCGGTAGGATTTTTTGTTAACCAAGTATAGACACTATCCACAATTGATAGGGAAGTTTTGTTCGGGTGATCTGCATGCCAGCCTCCGTGTCCTTCATGATCCTTATCAAAATCATTTGGAATACCTGTTTGCTGAGAGCCGACAAAGTTAAAAGAATATGCATGATTATTGAGTAATGAATCCAATACCCGTCTGTAACCGGTATCATTAGTACTACCCACAACTCCTTCGGTTATTGAATTACCGAGAGGCATAATCCGAATGACGCCGGAAGTTTTATTAACCTCCCCTTGTAATTTTTGCAGTTTATTTATTCCGTTCAAAATTATAAATGGTTGAGAACTCACATAATTCAAAGATAAGTTTTTTGCGTCACTTATACGGATCCATACTTTTTGATATGAATATTCGGGTAATTTCCAAATATAGTAAGCCGGGAACGCGGGTTGATTTGCAGCTATTTCCAACCAGGTTTTTCCGCTGTCGATAGAATAATCCAGGTTAATATTCTTTACGTTTACGGAAGACCAAGTAACAACTAATTGGGAATTACTTTTATAGGATTTATTTCCTGTTGGAGAAGTCAAAGAGATTTTACCTGTTTGCGCTGCTGTTGTATAAAAAACCAAAACGTTTAACAAGCCAAACAAGAATATTATATGCTTTATTTTTCTAATATTTCACCCAATCTTTAAATAACTTTAATAAGATGATGAATCTTTTTATAATTAGCAAGATTTTTTTAAGTTATAAGCCATTTTAAAGTGATATATTGCCTTAGCAACTAACCTAAGTTAAATAGATAAAAAATGCACTAGTATTTCATTTTACGGTTATCGAGTTTTATGCATCGACACGAATAAGATTATTTTGTTTGTTTCTTCGTTCACTTTTTTGCATGCTCTTCTGTTTTGTCCGTCAATAATTTAATCAATTATCGTACCATCCGGTAAAATAATTGAGTCCTTTGCAGTAGAGGACTTATCTCGACTGCCATTTACACCAAACGAGAAACTAAACTGCCGAGGTGTGTACCTCGGCAGCATTGGAATATTTATCAATGATGAAAAAATTTGCGAATTTCTTTACTGTAGTTGTTACAAAATCTAAAACTACTGTTGTTTTATGGTTCGTTTTTAAGGTAATTTTAGTATATTTACCTTGTAAAAGAACCAAGGATAAAAGTGGATAAAATTATTAAAATATTTAAAGAACAAAAAGGTTATGCAAGAATGCTTGAAATGAAAAAAAAGGGCATTCATACCAGATCGATAAAAAAAGCTGTAGATAATGGAACTATTGAAAAAATAAAACCTGGTCTATATAAGCTTGTGGATTACCCATGGGATGAACATGAAACTTTTGTTGATATTTACAATGCAAATAAAAAAGCTGTAATTTGTCTTCTATCGGCAGCAGCTTATTGGGAACTTACTACTTATATCCCTAATCAAACAGATGTTGCTGTTCCAATGAATACCGGTAAATTTAATCTTGATTACCCACCGACAAAAATTTATTACTTTAGTAAAATATATTATTCAGAAGGTATAGAATCTATTAAAACAAAAAGCGGTGTTTTTAATATTTACAACAAAGAAAAAACAATTTGCGATCTTTTTAGATATCAAAAAAAAATTGGCGAAGATCTTATACTTGAATCTCTCAAAACATACATCAGAGATAGAAAAAATAGAAGCATACCAAAGCTTCTTGAATATGCCGAAATACATAAAGTAACAAACAAACTGCAGCCTCTGCTTAAAGGTATGTTGTAATGTCAAAAGTAGTCATTAATATTCAGGCGTCAATAAGGGAAAAAACTTAAAAATATTTCTGCTAATTCCGGTAAAGATTTCAACAAAATCTTAAGACAATATGTTCAAGAAAGATTCCTTTACAGGTTATCCAAATCAAGTTATTCCGAAAATTTCATTCTAAAAGGGGCGTTTCTATTCTTAGCATACGGCATAAGCAGAACCAGACCAACAAGAGATATTGATTTTCTCGGCACTTCTATTTCCAACAGCGCAAAAGATATAAAAAATATTATGAAAACCGTGGTATCGCTAAACTATGAAGATGGGTTGATATTTGACAATAAAAACATTGAAGTTAATGATATTATTCAAGATGGAGAATATCATGGTGTAAGGGTTAAAATTAATACAAAACTTGGGTCTGTTAAAGAAAGGATACAAATTGACATTGGTTTTGGTGATAAAATCACAGCCGGTCCTATTGAAATAGAATTTCCAACACTTTTAGATTTACCGGCACCAAAATTAAAAGTATATTCTTTAGAAACTGCAATATCGGAAAAATTTGAAACCATTGTTTCACTTCAACTTTTAACAAGCAGAATGAAAGATTTTTATGATATTTATTTTATTGCGAGCAATAATTCTTTTGAACTTGCTAAATTGAATAAAGCAATAACAACAACATTTGAAAACAGATCAACATCAATTAAGGATTGTGATTTTATTTTTAATAATAATTTCAAAAATGATCATAACAAGAGTAATCTTTGGAATATTTTCCTAGCAAGGAACAAATTGAAAGAACCCTTGTCATTTAATAATATAATAGATTTTATTCAAAATTTTATTCAACCGGCTTGTAATAAATTAAATAAAGACAAAATCTGGGATCCAAATAAGGCGAAATGGAAATAGCCAAATTTAAATATTCTTCATAATTTTCTTCACCGGATCATTCAGCACATACTCGTAAAGGTTGCTTTGTCCGCCGGCAAAGAGTATTGGGTCTTTGCTTGTCCATCTTCCGGTTAATGCATCATAATCACGAGCTCCAAATCTGACTAATCCGGTCTGTTCATCACTTAAACCGCCGGCGTAGCTAAACGGCTGAAAACCAATATTAGTATTAACCAACTCAACTCCATATTCATTGTAATCTATTCGCTGTGCAATTGTACCATCCGCAATGTTTACTACTAATCTAACCGAACCGAGATGATCGCTAATTATTCTGTATGTATTTCCATCTTTAATCAAGTATTCAGGAACATTAGCACGTGTACCATAAACAAAACGTGCAACTATGTTATTTGCCCTGTCAAGCTCGGCAACAGGATTAAGCTGGTCTTGGTAAATCCACTTTTTGGTTATAACGCCGTTCACTTT
>BDSW01000365.1 GCA_002898175.1 bacterium BMS3Abin04 | reverse complement strand
TCTCCGTTTAAGTCAACCGGTTTGTTCCAAGTAAATGTCCAAGTATCACTGGAATCATTAAGCGCTAAAGTAGATCCATCTGTAGGCTCTACCATTGAGAAGTATGGTGAAGGAGGAGCAGGAACGTTCTGTGTAATATCGGAATAGAAATTAGGAGTAACTTGGTAACCGTCATTTGGAGGAGTACTGAATGAGTATTGTGTTGCGACTCCCGTTACATTGATAGGATAAGCAGGAGCAACACTATCCGGTAAATCGGTATCTTTATCAACTCTCATAGTTAGAGTCATTGGTGAACCGTTCCACATTATCATATTAGCATCATTACCGGCTGTTGGCCATGCAGGGGAAGTAGCAGTAGGAGCAATACCTGTAATAGTAACTAATTGTCCTTCATACGATTCAGGATCTGCCAGGAATGCATCAAGAGTCATAGTTTTAGAAGTAAGTAATCTTCCTCCATCTAAAAATGTGATGTCAGCTGCTAAATCAGCTATATCAAGTTCAGTTGTTCCTCTAAAATTGTTAACTGTACCTGTAACCAAAAGTCTATCACCAATATTATAAACAGTACCTCCGCCGGTCTCATTACCTTTAGTAATATCAATACCGCCGGTTTCGTCTTGAATATAATATGTAAATCGGTTTGAACTTGCGGTGAAGTTTACTGAATTAACAACTCCAATTACCGAAAATTGAGTCCCATTATTATCAGGTACAAAATCACTATCGGCATCAACTCGAACGTCTGCTATTGGGAAAACAGAGCCGGAAAATTGCATTAGGTTTAAAATTGTAACAGGGAGTTTCTCACCGTCTTGGCTTAAACCTCTCGGTATCCCGGTATAAAGTACTTCTTTTGTTGGGCTAAGATTTACATTAGCAATTGCCAGCATATCATTCTGTCTTGCACCCTCAACTACTTGGTTATCAATAACAGATGTTTGCCAACTGGCAGGATCTGTAATATCTCCACCTTGATATTCTAAACGGAATACAGCGGTTTTTGGACTGGAATCTCTAGATCCAAAAACAAAGTCGATATTACCATCGCCATCAATATCTCCTTGTGCACTCCCTGCGGTTCTTGAACCACCAAGCAAACTTAAATCTGCAATTTGTGAAACTACAAGAGTGTCACTGTCTTGTTGCAGTAGGAAAACTTCACCATCGCCACGATAAAAATTAGTAACTACTATTTCTTTGTTTCCATCACCATCAATATCAGCTACTTGTGCACTTTTCCATGACCACGTTACAAGACCTTTCTGAACCGGCAGGTATTCCCAATGATCAACTATATATCTAACACCTAAAACGTCTCCAATATTATTGATGAGATAAATGGTATTATCAAGAACAGCGAGATCCATATATGATGTTCCTCCGGTAAGTACTGCTGCTGTATCAACACCAAAGACATTAAGTGTGTCTTTACCGCTTAATTCTAAATCCCAAACTTCCGAACCATCGCCGTTGTCAGGAATATCACTAACCGAAACAACTCCAAATCCTAATAGGTTCTTTCTGTCGGAAAATATAAATTCAGTCTTCCCGTCTCCGTCAACATCAGCTAACTTAGATCTGAACGGTCTCATATCTTCTTTTACACTTGTGGCAGGTAAAATAGTCCATTCGGCATTAGGTTGATATTTAGTACCGTCAAAAACACCCATGGCGTTGTCACCAGTATTTCCATCATCTTCAAATACAACTATTCTGGGTGGATTAGGATTAGCATCACTTAAATTGTTTACAGGGCACCAAATAATTTCTTTTCTCCCGTCTTTGTCTAAATCACCCCATTGCATCGTAGGCCAAGTATTTTGTAGTGGGATATCAAGTTCGGTACTCCATACGGAATCATACTGAAAAGTATTAGTGTTAAATTCATACTTGTAAAGAGTAGGAATCAATTCATGAGTCCCGGCAGCATCATACCAGTCATCATTTACGGTATAAATTTCCAGTTTGTTATCGCCGTCTAAATCGACACCGGCAATAAAATTACCAAAGCCGCCAATATCTACTTTGGGAACGGGTATTTGTTGACCACGAGTAAAAATATCCGTTTGGGCAAAAATACTGGTTGTGAGAATTGTCATTGCCGAAAGTATGGCAATTTTTAATAGTTTCATTGTACCTCCTAATTAGGTTATGAATGAGTGAGTTAGTAAATATTATTTTATTAGAATCATTTTTTTACTGATGTTCTGAGATTTCGTTCGCATTCTATAAATATATGTCCCCGACGCTAAATTGGATGCATCGAAAGTAACTTTATATTCTCCTGCCGAAAACTCTGCATTGTCGATTAACTTAGAAACCAGTTTACCTGTGATATCAAATACGCTGATAGATAACTCGGATTTTTCCGGGACAGTAAATTTAATAGTAGTTGTCGGGTTAAACGGATTAGGATAATTTTGTGTCAATGAAAAATTAGCAGGTAAACTATTTGCCACTTTCTCAACAGCGGTAATAGTAAGTTCAACAGTAGGTAAAGTTCCTGAATATCTCCATTTATCAACTGTCCAACCATAGTAGGATTGACTATATACATTTTTATTAATATCAAAGTCAACAGAATAAACGGATGCAAATCCGGATGCAATTCCAGTATTGTGATTAGTTGTAGAACCATTAATAAGAATATTCCACCCTGCTACATCAATAGTATCAAGTACACTTCCTGTATTAGGATCTGCTATGTATATCCTCCCATATTCATAGCCGGTACCTGTATGAAAATCAGCATCATGTGCAACAAATAAAAGATTATTTCCTCTTAAATAAGCCAATCCAAATGGTCCAACTGAAAACGTAGTAGAGTCACTTGCTGTGAAAGTAGTATCAACGTTAAAATTAAAACCATTGTAAAGTGTATATCCATTAATAGGGTCGCCAGTAAAACAATATATTTTCTTTGTTAAATAGTTAGATACATAAATCACACTTCCATCTTCATTAACAGCTATTCCTCTTGCGGAACCTGGGTCGGGAAGTTGAATAGTTTGTAACGGAGTTCCAATATTGTTGCCGGAAGTCCAGCCCGGTTCGTCTGTAAGATTGTTGTATATAAGAATAGAACCTGCATGAGTAGAATCGCCTTCGCGGGTTACATAAACCTTTCCATTATTGTCAATATCTATTGCCCAAATATTTTGATCGCCGGTTGATAGTCTTGCATCATGTGTAACTATTGAATCAGTACCAAGCTCAAATGTCAAAATGAAATGATCGGGCCCGTTATTAGTCACATATATAATTCCATCCTTTGCAGCAATTCCCTTAGATTGAAATAAATCAGTTTGACTGAATCCAGAAATCCATCTTGTTTGAAAGCTGTCGACACCACTACCATAACCATAATTGCCTAGGCGTCCATGAGTAGAATCGGCATTTCTATAACCAACAATATAAAATGTTTTATTTGCAGATCTTGTTACAAGTGCAACAAAAGAATTTTCTTCTAATGTGGCGACTGCTAACGTTCTGTTGCCTGTTCCATTTGCGGCATCATCATTGGTAACATAATCCGCGCTCCAGTGTCCATCAAAAGTTTGGGCGCTAGAAAAATTATAGAAGACAAAAAGGAAAAAAATGATCAAAAAATTAAAGTAACGATTATTCATAGTACACTCCTTACTTAGGTGAGAATTACAATTATTAAAAATATGTAAATTATAAATAAAAAGTCAAGTTTAGTATTATTAGTATTTTAAAGCAATTTCTTAATAAATTATGACACTTAAGGATCTTAATTTATTGAAAAACAATAGATTAGTTTGTTAAAATTTAGCAATTGATTTATAAAAAACATTTTTATTTTTAAGTTAATCAAAACAAAGTCTGCCAATCATATAATAAATAAGAACAGTGAGGAATAAAGTTTTTTACTCTCAAACTTCCATCACTAATTATTACTAAGTAGTAGTATGAAAGTAAATAATTCAATTCTATTATGTACTAAATTTCAATTTAGTAAATAATTTTAGATTATCATAGGCAAAAATAAATTCATTTTTAAGTTTTAATAATTTTATACGAATATATAAAATAATTATAATTTTTTAATTAACTTAGGATTTTAGACCTGTTTGTTAAGAAATTAAAGTTTTTTTTAAGAAAACTTGACAAACTTGGTTTAGTAAAATATATTAGGGTTATGAAAAAATTTAATTTAATTGGAATTCTATCGTTTTTATTAATTCTGCAAATTGTTTTATTTGCAGGAGCTTTCATTCAATTTTTTCATGCATCCAGTAGTGGAGACAATATAGTGCTTACCTGGCAAACATCTGATGAAACCAATGTAAAAGAATTTGAAGTTTTACGGGGAGCCGATAAAGACCATTTGGCTAAAATTGCTTCAATCTTAGCAAAAGGTTCTAACTCGGTTTATTCTTTTACTGATGAAAATGCTTATAAAACAAATGATTCTTTTTATGCTTATGCATTAGTTATTATAGATAAAGACGGAACGAGATCCGAACCGATGTTTGCTTTTGTTACACACAATGGAGTATCCAGTGTTAAAAGAACTTGGGGAAGTATAAAAGCCCTCTTTAGATAATTTTTTCAAAAGAAATCTCACCATCTTAAATATTCAGTATCCATTAAATGATGGAATTCAAAACTCAATTATACTTAGCTTCCAAATCTCCTCGTAGAGCAAAATTACTGAAGCAGGTAAACCTTAAATTTAAAATATTGGAAATTGACCTAGTAGAAGAATTCTATGATGGCGAATATCCGGTTAGAACAGTTAAAAGATTAGCTGCTGAAAAAATGGAATTAGCTAAATTAAAAGTTAGAAATGGAATAATAATAACAGCGGATACTATTGTCGTTTTAAACCGTAAAATTATTGGGAAGCCTAAGGATAAAGCAGATGCCGTAAGGATACTGAAATCTTTAAGCAACCGAACTCATTATGTTTATACAGGTTTTGCTATTTATAACTCGTTAACAAATAAGCTCATTACAGACTATCAAAAAACTGCCGTGATTTTTAGGAAACTAAATATAAAAGAAATTAAAGATTACGTAAACACACAAAATCCGTTAGATAAAGCCGGTGCTTATGGGATACAAGATTTCGGTGCTGTATTTATTAAGAAAGTAAACGGTTGTTTTTATAACGTGATGGGTCTGCCGTTGGAAAAATTATATTCCTATCTTAAATCTATACGTTAAGTTGGATAAACTTAAAAAGAATATTATCATTTCTCTTATTGTAACAGCAATAATATTTTTAGTATTCTCAATTTATGCCGACTTTGAATCCATCCTGATTTCCTTTGAAAAATTTAATTGGTTTTTGCTTCCCATACTTCTTTCACTAACATGCATAAATTTATTTATCCGCTTCTTAAAGTGGGAATATTATTTAGGAATTCTGAAATTGCCGATAGACAAAAAAGATTCAATCGGTATTTTTATGGCGAGTTTATCCCTTGGTCTTACACCTGGTAAGATGGGTGATTTAATAAAGTCTTACATGTTAAATGCTATTGAAGGACATTCCGTAAGTAAAACTATTCCTATAATTTTTGCAGAAAGAATTACCGATATGATTTCCCTTATACTCATAGCAATATTAGGTGTTTTTATATATGATTATGGGAAAGTTGAAGTTATTATATTAATAGTTTTGTTTGTTTTGTTACTTACTGTAGTAAGTAATAAAAAACTTTCTCTTAGAATAATCAGCTCGTTAGAAAGGATAAAAATATTTTCAAAATATTTGCACAAAATTCATAATATTTATGAAGGCACTTACATTATGCTCAAACCTAAGCCGCTAATTGCAATGACAATATTAACTTTGTTTGCTTGGGTTATTGAATGTTTTGGATTTTATTTAATTCTAAGTAACTTTAATACTCAAATTTCGATGTTTTGGGCAACTTTTGTTTATGCTCTTTCAATAATTATTGGAGCCGTTACTATGTTGCCGGCAGGAATAGGAGCTACCGAGGGTTCGCTTCTGTATATGCTTGTCGAACATGGTATCCCAAAGGATTTAGCAGTTGTTAGTACTTTTTTAATCCGCTTGGTAACTCTATGGTTCTCTATTATTTTGGGTTTAATAGCAATGATATTTTATAAAAAAAGATATGGTGAAAAAATAACTTTTAATCTTAAACAAGGAGAATAAAATGGCAAAGTACAAAAAAATTAAAGTACCTAAAACCGGTACTAAAATTACGGTTGAAAAAGATAAAATAGTTGTTCCTGATGATCCTATTATTCCTTTTATAGAAGGGGATGGTATAGGTCCTGACATTTGGAAAGCAACACAAATGGTACTCGATGCAGCAGTAGAAAAAGCATACAAAGGAACTAAAAAAATTATATGGATGGAAATTTTCGCAGGTGATAAAGCTGTTAAAGTTTATGGTAAAAATCAATGGTTACCTAAAGAGACTGTACAAGCAATTAAAGATTATGTTGTTGCTATTAAAGGTCCGTTAACAACACCTATCGGTGGCGGAATAAGAAGTTTGAATGTAACTTTAAGACAAAAACTTGATCTTTTTGCATGTGTTCGACCGGTAAAATATTATCCCGGAACGCCAAGTCCCGTTAAACGTCCTCAAGATTTAAATGTTGTAATTTTTAGAGAGAACACGGAAGATGTTTATGCAGGTATTGAATTTAAAGCTAATACAAAAGCAGCAAAGGAGTTAATTGAATTATTAAGTACTAAATACAAAAAGCACATCAGAAGCGGTTCGGGTATAGGTATTAAACCGATTAGCAAATTTGGTACGGAAAGGTTAGTGAAAAAAGCAATTGAATATGCAATAGAATACGGTCGTAAAAGTGTAACTTTGGTTCACAAAGGCAACATTATGAAATTTACCGAAGGAGCGTTTAAAGATTGGGGATACCAAGCTGCAAAAAAATATTTTCCTAATAAAATTGTAACGGAAGCTGATTTATGGGATAAATATGACGGTAAACTTCCTGAAGGTAAAATTCTAATAAAAGATAGAATTGCCGATAGCATATTTCAGCAAGTATTATTAAGACCTACTGAATATGAAATTCTGGCTACTCCAAACTTAAACGGCGATTTCTTATCGGATGCTTGTGCGGCACAGGTTGGAGGCTTGGGTATTGCACCGGGATCAAACATGAGTTACCATTATGGTTTGTTTGAAGCCACACACGGAACAGCTCCTAAATATGCCGGTATGGATAAAGTAAATCCGGGTTCATTAATCCTTTCCGGTGTTATGATGTTAGAATATTTGGGTTGGAAAAAAGCTGGTACAATGGTTGAGAATTCCATGAAGAGGACGATTAAATCAAAAGTTGTTACGTATGATTTTGCTAGACAAATGAAAGGTGCAAAGAAAGTAAAATGTTCACAATTTGCTAAAGAATTAGTAAAGAATATGAAATAGTCTTGATTTTATTGTGACCTGTTAGTATTATTATTTTATCGAAAATAATCAAAATTTGGAGGTGTATCATGGAAGAAGATAATGGAATTGGAAAAGGTCTCATACTAGGCTTTTTAACCGGTACGGTAGTAGGCTCATTAATTGCTTTATTATATGCTCCTAAGTCAGGCAGAGAATTAAGAAGCGATTTAAGAGTAAAATCAGACGACTTTTTTGAAGATGCTGAAAACTATATCGAACAAGCTCGAGGAAGAGCGAATGAACTAATAAATGATGGTAAGAAAAAGTCGGAAAAATTAGTTGATGATGCTAAAGTTAAAGTAGATGCTCTCTTAAAAGAAGCCGAGAAGATTCTTAAAGATGCTAAATCTAAAACTATAACATCACTCGATACGAGTAAGGATAAAGTAGAAAAAGAAAGTGAAAAGCTTAAGAGCGCAATTAAGGCAGGTGTTGAGACTTATAAGTCTGCCAAAGAAAAAGCTTAATCAGTATGACGATTATTGATGTTCTTTTGATTGTCCTGATTATTGTAGCAATAATTTTAGGCATTTATTTGATTGTTTCTTTAAGAAATCTTAATAGAACTCTGAATGATGTTGATAATAATCTAAAAGAATTAAGTGGGAAAGTAAATCCTATTTTAAGTAATTTAGAAATTGTCTCGCAAAAAGCTGTTTCTGTTATTGAACAAGCTCAAGAACAAGTTAGAAATATTAGTAGCTCTATTGAGAACGTTAAAGAGACTGTTGCAAAGCTATCCTTTAAAAATGTAAAAACAAAAACTGTTAATCCGGCTCTAGACTTAATAGAAAATGTTTCTGCTTTATCTAAAGGGATAGCTGCATTTTGGCATAAATTAAAAGGATGAATTTTTGAACTAAATTTTATGCGGAGGAATTTTGAAAGAGTTTGGTGCTGAATCAATTAGAAATATTGCATTCATTGGTCATGGTGGAAGTGGTAAAACATCTATTTGTGAGTTATTACTTTATACGGCAGGAGAAACTAACAGAATTGGTAAAATAGAAGAAGGAAATACAATATCCGATTTTACACCTAATGAAATTGAACGACAAATCTCAATTTCATCTACAGCTTTGCATGTTGAATGGAAAAATTCAAAAATAAATTTTTTAGATACTCCGGGATATACTGATTTTATTGGTCATGTTAATGCAAGTCTGCACGTTGCCGATACGGTATTTGCAATTGTAAAGGGTGCGGAGGGTGTAGAAGTTGGTACAGAAGCAACGTGGAGCTTTGTAAAAAAACAAAATCTCCCTTCGGCAATAATAGTAAATAAGATTGATAATGAACATTCCAAGTTTGATGAAACAGTTAATATGTGTAAGGACAGACTAAGTCCTGATGCAACAATAATTAGCTTTCCGCTTAAAGAGGGTACCAATTCCGATACTGTTATTGATATAATAAAAATGAAAGCTTTAAAGTTTGGTGAAGCGGGGTCAAAAAAAGTTGAAGAACTTGACATCCCTGCTGAAGTAAAAGAAAAAGCTGAAAGAATGAGAAAAGAGTTAATTGAAAAAGTAGCGGAATCATCTGAAGAGTTAATGGAAAAGTTTTTTGAAAACGAAACTTTAGATGAGACCGATTTAACTGACGGCTTAAAAAAAGCTATAGTTAACAGAAGTTTTGTCCCGGTTTTTGCGGTTTCTGCTGAAAAGGGAATTGGGTTCAATAATTTATTGGATTTTATTGTTACTTATT
>BDSW01000364.1 GCA_002898175.1 bacterium BMS3Abin04 | reverse complement strand
ATAGCCTCCAACTCTTCAAGATGACCTTTATCGCTATTATTTGTTGTAATTTGTTTCATGCTAAATCCAAATCCTTTCATGGATTTATAATCGTCAAGTATAATTGATTTCTCATCAAAGTGAATCTCCATATACTCTTTCGGCAGCTGTTTTGAACCTACGGCAAAATATGAAATTGTAGCAATCGAGCCGTCATCATACTTTAACAAGATATTTTTATTATCGCTTTTTGAAAAAATATTATTTGCCGGAGTAATATTTTCAAAACTTATACTTTTTATTTTTGAATCAGTTAAACTTGTGATTAGGTCAATGATGTGGCAAGCCTCTCCAACAATGCGTCCTCCGTTTTCATGTATCCAATGGTCAAGGGGCACAAATCCGGCATTCATTCTATAATATATGATTAAGGGATTAATTCTTTTGTCTGTATGCTTCTTAATTTCTTGAATGTATTTGCTGAACCTTCTATTAAAGCCAACCATTAAAACCGGTTTATTGTTTATATCCGAATCATAAAAATCTATTATTGGTTGAAGTTCTTCTTTATTTGTTGCCAAGGGTTTCTCAACAAAAACATTCTTTCCTCTTTTCAAAGCTCTAATAGTAAGCTCGGCATGGCTATCATGTCTTGTTGATATAAGAACCAAATCCACATTGTCGTCATTTAATATTTCCTCATATTCGGTAGTTACATAATTGGCTCCGAAATGTTTTGCTAAAGCTTTGCCTTTATAACCGCTTTTATTCATTACCGTATAAAGGTTATATTTTTTGTTCAGCTTTTCAATATTTGGTAAGTGAACGCTCTTAGCAAAGCTGCCTGCACCAATAAGAGCAATATTTATTTTTTCTCTGTTAACAGTTTTGCTTTTTAATTCTACTCTTTTGGTTAAAATATTTTCTAATTTATGATTACTATAACTAACAACGATCATCAAAGGTTTTGATTCGTTGCTGCGAATTAATTCATAAGCTTTGGAAATATTTTTAATATTAAATTTATGCGTAATTAAATCGTCAATCCTTATTTTTCCTGAAGTTAACAGTCTAAGATATTCTTGCATGTTTCTGTTTTCTGTCCACCGAACATAAGCGAACGGGTAATCAACACCCTCTTGTTCATATTTACTGTCGTACCTTCCGGGACCATAAGAAGTGGAAATTTTAAAGTCTAGTTCTTTAGAATAAATATCCGCTCTGTTAATTGTCATTCCGGAAACACCGACCAATATGACTTCGCCTTTCTTCTTGCACATTTGAAAAGATTGAGCAAGCGGAAGACTGCTGTTTGTTGCAGCAGTAAAAAGGACTGCATCAACGCCATAACCACCAGACCATTGATTAACCGATTTAACGGTATCTTCATTTCCATAAAAAGTTATCTCAGCGCCTAGTTTTTTCGCTAATTTTAATCTTTCGTTATCGAGATCGATAGCGGCAACTCTGATGCCTGCATTATTAAGCATTTGTATGGCAAGAAGACCAATAATCCCGGCGCCCAGAACAACACAGGTCTCACCAAATTGAAGATTTGCTCTTCTAACACCCTGCATTGCTATTGCGCCCAATGCTACAGAAGATGCTTTTTCAAAACTTAAACCATCCGGCAATTTGCATACCAAATTAACAGGAACATTGACGACCTCTGCATGACCTGCGCCGGCAGCAGCAACATAATCTCCGACTTCAATATTTTCTACTCCTTTGCCGGTTTCAATCACAATGCCGCTTAATGAATAACCTGTTGGGGAACCCGTTCCTAACTCATTTTTCACCATTGAAAGAGTGCTTTTCAATCCATCCGATTTTAATTTGTTGAATACCTTAGCTACTTTTTCAGGTTTCTCTTTTGCTTTTTGTATAAGGGTTTTACCGCTGTCGGTTATGCTTTTTGTTTCAGTCCCGGTTGAGATGCAACTGTTTACAACCTTAATTAACACAGAATTTTCCGAAACCGTGGGGGACGGGACGTTTTCTCCTAAAACCATTCCCTTTTTAACTATTGCTTGTAACATTTGTGCTTACTCTTTTTTATTTAATATTTTGATATAATGAAATTAAGCTTTTCGAAGCGTTGCTCCAGTTGTACTCGCTTATAACGGCTTCTTTTCCACGCTTGCCCATTTCTTTTCTCAGCTCCGGATTTTCATATAAAGTTAAAATGCTTTTTGCTAATTCTTCCGAATTATTTGCGTTATAAATTAATCCGGCATTTTCTTTGTTTAATATTCTTTCTAACGGTTTACAGTTGGATACAATTACCGGTTTTTCAAATACCATGTATTGAAATAGTTTATGTGGGATTGTGTTATCTGTATGCTGAGTTTTTAAGTGGGGTATTAAGCAAACGCTGCTTGCTTCGATATATGAAGACAATTTTGCAACAGGCTGCCATCCCTCGAATGAAATATATTTTTCAATATTCAAACTTTTGGCTAAATTTACTAAATCATCGAAATTTCTTCCTTTACCGACCAAAACCAATTTAAAATTTTCTATTTTATCAACAACAAAGGGAACGGCTTTTATAGCAACTTCTAATCCCCGATGAACATCAAAACCTCCAACATACATTACACTAAAGTTATCCTTAAATCTTAGGACAATTGATTTATCAATTTCGTCAGTTAAAAATGTATCGAGATTTACGTAATTAGGAACCACCGAAAACTTATTCTCCGGAATACCCAAGCTTTTATATCTATCAACAGCTTCTTCAATAACAGTAATTAAATAATCAAATTTATTGCACCATTCAACTTCAGAAGCTTGCCATTTCTTTATTGATATTAAAACGTTTCCAGGAAATGTATTTGAAAATTTATAATGTTTTAATCCCTCAACATAATTTTCATGCAAGTCTCCAATTAGAACAATGTTCTTAAACAGATTTTTGGCTTTTAATCCGGTTTCAAATAAATACAAATCATGTATATGCAAAGCATCTATTTGATGTTGAGTAATATATTTTTTAATTAATCTAACTAAATAACTCGGATAGAAATTTAAAACGGTATTTGTTAATCCTCTTAATTTATAAATAAATTTTTTAGAGACGGGAATATTTATAATAGAGGCACCATGATAATCGTCTTCATGGAAGGTTCCGTTGAATGCAAAACAATAAACATAAACCTTAAAACCTGCTGCCGATAAAGCTTGCACTTCATTTTCTACTCTCAGGTCGCCGTAAAATTCTTTATCCAATAGCATTCCTATATTCATCGCTTCTTTCCTTTAAGCAAGACGAAGGTCGGTTCTTTTTCAAAATTGTGCTTTAAGTTCTTATATTCCGCGGGTGTTAAAACAAGTATTGATATTTTTCTATCGATTAGTTTTTCCGTTTTGTTTTTTACTCTGTTTATTTCTTTGTTATTTAAATTAGAACCGACTAGTACCAAATCAATTAAACCGCTGTCGTTTCCAACTGCATAATCACCGCGAATGAATGCCGTACCAACATCTCCAATCTTGTTAATTATATTCGAAATAACTTTATCAATTCCGGTAGATTTTAAAACAATATTTCTTAATTCATTAAAAAGCGGATGCGAAGAATTTGCTTTATAGATTTTGTTCCGCCCTTTAAATTCGGATATGAGAATTTTAGCTTCTTCCAACTTGTTTAGTTCAACCCGGATACCGTTAGTCGATTCATTAAACTCCGAACTAAGCTGACGTAAATATCCCTTCGTCTTTGGGTTAAGAAAAAACTTAAACAAGAGTTTAATTCTTGTTTCCGATGTAATTATTGATTTTAACATAACGAGTAATTTTATTACTCGAAATATAATGGAAAAAGTTTAAAAGGAAAGAGAAAATTTATTGTTTTCGTTCTTAACTCCCCGTTTATAGCTCAACAACATGGTCATTTTCAAATTTATATTTCTTCCCGGATTTTTCACAATAGGCAATATTATTTTCGTCAAAGACCAATTTTTTCCCGGCTTCACTAAACCAGCCGACAATTCGTGCAGGATTACCAACAACCAATGCAAAATCCGGTACATCCTTTGTCACTACGGATCCGGCGCCTACAAATGCAAATCGCCCGATTGTATGCCCGCAAACAATTGTGGAATTTGCTCCGAGCGAAGCACCTTCTTTCACTAAAGTTTTTATATAGTATTTTGCTCCGACTTGCGGATATTTGCTTCTCGGATCTAATATATTTGTGAAAACCATCGAGGGACCGCAAAAAACGTAATCTTCCAATGTAACTCCTTCATAAACAGAAACATTATTTTGTATTTTCACGAAATTACCAATTGTTACATTGTTTCCAACATTTACGTTCTGCCCCAACACACATTTTTTACCGATTTTAGATCCGGATTGAACATGTGAAAAATGCCAAACCTTTGTTCCTTCGCCTATTTCAACATTATCATCAATGTAGGCGGATTCGTGTTTAAAGTAGTCCATTTTAATTCCTATTTGTTAAGCAATATTGGATGCATTGTTTCTCTATCCCGAGATAGAGCTTTATTTCTTATTTTATATACAAGCTGTATTGAAGGTCTTGCAATGTCAATTCCAAATCCGTTGCCGCTAAGCGTCCGCTCGTAAACCCTGGTATGTAAATCTGTAAATCCTTCAGTAAACTCTATTTCCTCGTTATCGATTTTGATAGAACGGAAAGTCGGTTTGCCTTGAGCAACTACCTCTTCGGGTAAATCGTTTCTATCAATAGATAAATACCATTTAACCGTTGCATCTTTAAACTCTACAAATCCGCTCATTTTATCTTTTTCATTTAAATGTACTTTTGTTATTTGAGCATCACCGAATAGCCAAATTAACAAATCGAAAAAGTGAACCCCGATGTTGGTTGCGACTCCACCCGACTTAGACGGATCGCCTTTCCAGGAGAAGCCATACCAAGGACCACGGGAAGTAATATAAGTCAAATTAACTTCATGCTTCCTGTTCGATTTATCGTTCGATATTTTTTCCTTAAGCGCTATTAAAGAGGGGTGCACGCGAAGCTGTAGAATTGTATAAACACGCTTTCCCGTTTCTTCTTCCAATTCTTGAAGGAGATCTAAATTCCAAGGATTTAAAACAATAGGCTTCTCACAAATTGCATCGGCGCCAACTCTTAATGCTAGGCGGATATGTGCATCGTGTAAATGGTTTGGCGAGCAAATGCTTAAATAATCAACCGGTTGTTTGCTTTTATCCCGTTTTAGCTTTTCAAGGTGTCTGTCAAACCTGTCGAAATCACTAAAATATTGAGTGTTTCTAAAATACCTGTCCAAAATTCCAACGGAATCGTGCGGATCTAAAGCTGCAATTAAGTTGTTTCCCGTATCTTTTATTGCTTTTAAGTGTCTCGGAGCAATATAACCGGCTACTCCGGTTAAGCCAAAATTTTTCATTTAATATCCTATGTTAACTTTTTCTTTCTTTTATAAACTGAATAAATTCCTAACAATATGATAAGCCAAATTAAAATATCGCCAACCCAAACAGCCGTTACGCTGGCAAAGTATGTTTCTGGGTGAAAATTAAATGTTAATTTGTATTCACCTTTGGGAACTTCAACACCTCTTAAAATATGGTTTACTTGTAATACCCTAAGTTCTTTATCGTTGACTTTAGCAATCCACCCTTTGGGATAATAAGTCTCCGACAAAACCAAAAACTGGGGTGAGTCCGTTTTAATATCGAAAGTCAATGAGTTTGGATCTTTTTTAAGTAATTTAATATTTCCGCTGCCGGTGAATGTTTCATCTTTGTTATTGCCAACTACCAGCGCTTCACTTGCCGGATTAAACGTTGTGTCGTTCATAAATAGGACTAAACTTTCCGGTGTGGAAAACTTTTTAACAGTTTTTACAAACCAGGCTTTCGGGAGGGAGTTAGAATTTTTATACATTATTTGTTTTCGTCCCTGATCAGCCGCTATTCCTGTTAAAAACCCTTCGTTAAGCTGCGCGGGGGAAATAATATACTTACCGTTAAGCATATTAATTATATTCCAGTTTATTTTGTCTTGAGTAGGAGCATTATTTAAGTTGTGAGCAATAACATCCTGAATTACCTGCAATTTTATTGCACTATAACCATTTATCAATGGATAAAAATATGCGTAATGGTTACTGGTAAAATCCCTTCCCAAAACAATTGCCCGCTGAGAATCATCTGCACTTGACAAAACCTTGCTTATTGGAGTCGCTTTAAATTCCGATTGTTCAAGTTTTTTAGGATTGCCTAAATGTATGTACTTGTGCGCTCTATTGGAAACAGTAAAAATCTCCAATCCGGCAGCCAATAATACTAAAATAGAAAACACCTCAATTTTAATCTTCTTTTTTAGATATGCCGCAACGATTCCCGCTATTACTATTAAAAATATTAATAATGTTCGCGTATCGGAAACTAAAAATTCTCTTCTAATGGTTTTAATAACTTTCATCGTATTTGCATCGTACCGTTGAGGTTCGATTGACGTCATATAGTTAAAAGTGTTGCTTAACAATAAAATTCCGCCCACAATAACTATTGCAATACCAAAAACAGACATAATCCACTTAAAATCTTTATCCTTAACGCCTTCTACCACTGCTTTTAATCCGTACCCGGAAAGTATTAGGGTCATAATAAAAGTTACGTTAAGAATCATGGAAGGTGCTCTGAACTTGGAAAAATAGGGAACGTAGTAAAAAAATAATTTATAAAATTCCGGGAAGTGTCTTCCGAAAGAAAGCAAAATAGAAAAAACTATAAACACCGCCAAAGCAATAACAAATTTATCTTTTCTATAGTAAATTGCACCGATAATAGCGAAAAGGAAAAGGATCATTCCCATACTGGCATAATTCCCGTTAAAAGGTTTTGCTCCCCAATACCCGGGAACTTGTCTCCCTTTTAGCTGGGGATACTCTTTACCGTTGTATACTTCTCCTTGCAGTCCGCCGTTATA
>BDSW01000363.1 GCA_002898175.1 bacterium BMS3Abin04 | reverse complement strand
AAAAAAGTTTCCAAAGGCTGCATATTTTTTCCCTGAAAGATTTCCTTCAATGGTTCTAACCGGAAAACACAGGGCAATATCCTTTACCGGCAAGCGGTTCCAAAGCTTTTAGGGGACTTCTAATAATTACTTCGCATCAAGATTTTCAGAGTTTTTTATAGACGATGAAAATTTTTGATGCACTATCGGGATAATGCAAGAAAGTTTGAAGAAGTATATGAAAAACTCTGGAAACCCTATGGGAACAAATGTGATAAACAATCTGACTGCGTTAAAATTTTTCTCAATAGCTACGGCTATTCAGAAAAATTTATGCCTTGCCTGCCTGACCGGCAAGGCAGGCATCTTGTTCATCACATTTGTTTCTTGAAAGAAAGGAATTATTAGAAGTCCCCTAAAGTATATCTATAGCAACAAACCCGGTTAAAAGCCGGGTTTTATTGTTGGGGTCAGTAACTTTTATACTTTTTTCGAGAATCTTTTTCTGTACTCAAGAGGCGTTAATTTTATTAACTCTTTAAACCGCCGATTGAAATTAGTAACATCGTTGAAACCGCTCTCGTAACATATTCCAATAACTTGCATGTCTGTTTCAATTAGTTTTTTGCAGGCATGAGAGACTTTCACCTCATTAAGAATTTTTGAAAAGGATTTTTGAGTATTGTTCTTCAGGAATCTGCAAAGTGATGTTTTAGTCATACTCAACAGGTTAGAAGCATCTTCTAATGTAATATCATTCATATAATTATTCAGAACAAAGGAGTAAAATTTTTGTATGCGCTCTGATTTAAGTAAGTTTAGTTCAGGATTGTATTCTATCGGGGTTAAAAATTTAAATTCTTCTGATGCAGAAAAATAGTGAAGTAAGTCCAGGAGGGCTATTAATTTGGGATATCCTTTTAATTTAAGCAGGTCATAAATTTTATCTATAGCCCCCTCTTTTGTTTTTCCATGAAAACGGATTCCCTTGATGCATTTATTAAAAAGGAGGCTAATCTCTTTCATCTCCGGACGTCTAAAAAAAGGGCCTAAATAAAAACTTTCCGGTATTTGAATCACCACCTGTTTCGATTGACTTTTTGTTAACCAGCAGTGTGGTAAATTTTTCCCGAGCATAACCAGATCTCCTTCTCTATAGTTTGAAATATCATTTCCCACAAATCGTTTACCCCTGCCTTTGAGGGTTAAGGTAATTTCAACATCCGGATGGTAGTGCCACGCACCTTTTAAGACAGGACGTTTTTGTCTTTCAACGATTTTCATTAGAAACGAATCATTTGCTGCCTTGATAACATACTGAAATTCTGCCTTCATGTGAAAGATCATTAGAAGTCTTACTATTTTGCCTCAAATGTAATAAAAAAATACATTGATGGATAATATAGTCTTATAATGTGAAATTATAGTCGTATGGAACTAGTAAAATGGATAATACTTTTGAAAAATTCTTAGTTAAGTTTAATTTAAATTTAAAATTATGAAATTTTATTTATTTTCATTATTCAAAAGAGGAGTGTTAGGTCTTACATTTTTCTTTATTATCAATGCCGTTTCCGGTCAAATTCTTGTTACTGGAAAAGTTACCGGTGAAAATGGTGCATCGCTTCCGGGAGTTACCGTTAAGGTAAAGAATACAGCGATGGGTACAGTTACCGGTTTAAATGGTCATTATTCACTTAAAGTGAAGGTTGGTGCCGAGTTAGTTTTTTCATTTGTTGGATACGAGGCACAAACAATTGTTGTCGGCCAAAAAAAGACCATTAATGTTATTATGAAACCTGCTATTACCGGATTAAACGAGATAGTAGTTATCGGATATTCGCAAAGAAAGAAATCTACTTTGACAGGTGCTGTATCTATTGTTAATATGCCAGATATTGAAAAAGCAAGGGTACCAAATGTTGCACAAGCCATGCAAGGACAAGTTGCAGGGGTGCTGGTAACATCAAGCACCGGAGCTCCTGGTGATCCCGTACAAATACGTATTCGTGGAAACGGAACTATTGGAAATAATAATCCGTTATATATAGTAGATGGTACTCCTACGCGTGATATTACCTTTTTAAATTCGGCGGATATTAAATCCATGACTGTTTTGAAAGATGCTGCTGCTGCTGCAATTTATGGTTCAAGAGCTTCTAATGGTGTAATATTAATTACCACTAAAAGGGGAATAGAAGGAAAAACAAGCTTTTTTGTAAGCTACTATACAGGATTGTCTTATGTTGGCCATCTTCCTAAAATGTGTAATGCTAAACAGTATATGAATGCTGTAACAACAGCCTGGAACAATTCTGATCGAACAGGTGCAAACCCTTATACATCAGGGAAGGGAAGAAATGGTTTTGCTCTTGCCAATACCGATTGGCTTAATGAATTGTTTACAGTCGGAAAATCGAATAACTTACAGTTTAGTGCTAATGGAGGAAATGCTAAAACACAATTTTTCATGTCATTAAATTATTATCATAAAAATGGGATTGTAATATTTAACAATGATCAATATCAGAGATTTGATTATAGAATCAATATTACTTCTGATTTAACGGATCGTTTTAAAGTTGGAACCAATTTATTGTTATCGGGTTCAACACAAGATGCATTATCTTCTTCAGGAGATGAGCCTGGTGTAATTAGACACGCTTTAATAAGGCCTCCGGTTTTGGCGGTTTACAAAGATGTTAATGATCCTACCTATTCAAAGAGCGATCCTTTTACTGATATGCCCTTTTTTATAAGTCCGGGGTATGATGTGGGATTAGAAAGAGGATTGTATGAAATGTCACAAAACCCAATTGCGATTGCATATTTTACAGATGACACGCGAAAAATTTATAGAACGTTTGGAAATGTGTATGGAGAATATTCGTTTTTGAAACACAAAGAATTAACTTTCAGAACGAATCTTGGTATAGATTTATCCTTTTTTCACAATAAGGCATTTAGACAAAACTATGGTGACCCTGATGGTGGTGGATCTGCAATTGATAAAGGATTGGGCAGGCAAAACAGGCCAAGTAGTTTAAATGAATCAAGAGGAGAAGCATTTACATATACGTTTAATAATGTACTGAACTATGTTAAGAAATTCAATGCTAAAAATTACTTTCATGCGTTGATAGGTACAGAATATATTCACAATTACGAGTCTTCAATAGGTGCCAGCAGAGAACGTTATGCTTTTTCTAATAAAGCATTCAGATATTTAGATTACGGGCGTTCTGATCTTGATTTATGGAATAGTGGAACAGCCTCGGAATATGCATTAATGTCTTACTTCGGGTCAGCAACGTATGTATTTGATAATAAATATATGGTTACTGCGAATATGAGAGCTGACGCTTCTTCAAGATTTGCTGAAAAAAATCGTTGGGGATATTTTCCTTCTATTTCTGCTGGGTGGAAAATCTCTAACGAAAAGTTTTTGAGTGGTATTAAGTGGTTGTCCAATTTAAAATTAAGAGGGAGTTGGGGAAAAGTAGGAAATCAAGAGATTCCTGATTATGCATATTTGACTTTAATTAGTCAAGTAGGTGGTAAAGTTGTAATAAACCGTTTTGGGAATCCTGATTTGAAATGGGAGACCACTACTCAATCAAATATAGGTGTTGATATTGGCCTATTTAATAATAAAATAGCAATGTCAGCAGAATATTTTTGGAAAAATACAACAGGCATTTTGCTGCCGATTAGTATACCAAGTACAGTTGGAAACGTACAAGCTACTATTGTGAACGCTGGTGAAGTTAGTAACAAAGGGTTCGAATTTACCTTAAATTACAGGAATTACAATCACAAATTTAAATATAGTTTTAATGCAAATTTGGCAACTTTGAAAAACAATGTTGTAAAACTGTATCCAAATTTACCTGCTATTATTGGTAACGTTACCAGAACAGAAGTAGGGCATCCAATGAATTCCTATTATGGATATAAGATGATTGGTATTTACCAAACTCAGGCTGAAATAGACAGCTATTTAAATGGAACGCTAAATCCAAGTGTAAAACCGGGAGATATTAAATTTGCAGATCTAAATGGCGATGGTGTAATTAATTCTAAAGACAGAGAATTTCTTGGAAAATCAATACCAGACCTTACTTATGGTTTTTCTTTTATTGGGCAATATAAAGGATTTGATATTGCACTGCTTTTAATAGGTGTAGAAGGAGTTAATAGGTACAACGACGGGAAAAAAATTGTGGATTATGATACTCGCCCATTTAATTATACCGCAGCACGTGTCTCAGGAGCCTGGCATGGAGCAGGTACCAGTAATACAATTCCGAGATTGACATTTGAAGATATGGGAGGTAGTAAAGTGTCTAGTGTTTTTGTTGAAGACGCCTCTTATTTACGTCTTAAAAATGTTGAAATTGGATATACACTAAAATTTAAGAAAGTGGTTCAATCAATACGCTTTTATATATCCGGACAAAATTTATTTACAGTAACGAAATACACTGGATTAGATCCGGAAACTACCGGATTAATGGATATGGGAACCTATCCGTCATCAAGGTCATTTCTGTTAGGAGTGAAGGCTGAGTTTTAATATTAAAAAACATTAATCATGAAAAAAATATATAATAGTTTAATTGTTGTATTCTTATTGGCAGGTCTTTTAAGTTGTACAAAGGATTTAACAAGACCCCCGATAGGGCTTCTTACTGTGAATGAAATTAATTCTAACCCAACAAAGGCTGAATTAGTGTCTTCGGTGAACTCCTCATACCAACTACTTGCAAGTACTTTAAATGTTGTAGGTCATTGGAACTGGAGTGGTGGAACTGTATTTAGAAATGATATCATTTTACAAGACATTGCATCTAATGATATGCTAAAAAAATGGCATCCGGATGGAGATCAGGCGTGGATGGACAAAATAGGTAATTTCACTTTTACATCTCAAAATCCAGCATTTAACGGAATATGGGTATATGATTACGAAGGTATAAGTAGAACAAACCTTGCGATAAACTCTTTAACAAACTCTAAAGTAGTTCAGATGACAGGAATGACTGATGTACTCAAAAATCGTTTATTAGGAGAAGTTTATTTTTTAAGAGCTTTCTACTATTTTGATCTGGTAAATAATTTTGGTGGTGTACCATTAATACTTTCACCACCTCAATCTTTCACAGAAGCTTTTAAGGATGTAGTGAGAGTACCAGCTGATACAGTTTGGTCACAGATAAATTCAGATTTATCAAAAGCCAGAACATTATTACCAAAGGTAAAATATCCTGATCTTTCAGCAAAATGGAGGGTTTCAATAGGTGCAGTTATTAGTTTACAAGCTAAGGTTGCATTGTATAATAAACATTGGGCAAAAGTGATTAGTTTAATTTCCGAACTGGATGGATATGGTTTTTACAGTCTCAATTCTAACTATTTTGATAGCTTTGATGCGGATAAAAAATTTACCGACCAGGAAGTGATTTTCGCTTACGATCATACTTCAAATCAAATTCCTAATAATAATAACGGACTTCGCTTTGTAAGTGGATGGGGCTTTTTTGCTCCTACTGCTAATTTCATTAAGGCCTTTGAACCAAATGACCCAAGATTGGCATATACCATTGATACAATAAGGAAGTTTTCACCTAAAATAATAGGATCAACCACTACTTTAATTGATTATGGCGATAAAGTTTATATACGCTATGCGGATGTGTTACTTTGGAAAGCAGAAGCGCTCAATGAATTGGGAGACTATTCTGCTGCTATTGCTATTATTAATCAAATAAGAACAAGAGCCAGAAACACCCCTACTGACGATGGGTCTGTAGTACCAGCGGGGACACTACCAGATAGAGGAAGTTCAACTGATAAAGCTCAAATAATGGGTTGGATAATGCATGAAAGAAGAGTTGAACTAGGTTTTGAGAGTCAAAGATTTAATGACTTGAAAAGATGGGGAACGGCCAAAACTTTTCTTACAGCACTTGGAATAAATTTTCAAGGCCGTAATTACCTTTACCCAATTCCTCAAGGTGAGGTTGATAAGTCAGGAGGAGTACTACTTCAAAATCCCGGATATTAGGGGGAATAAAAGGGCTGTATTCAAGAAGATACAGCCCTTTTAGGGATAGTGCTTATTCCAATAATTGTGATACCTGTTGCCAATAACATTTTCAAACACTCCAACAAAGGACAAAAACGAAATAAAATGAAAATAAGACTCGTTCCTTGGTTCCTGTTAAGCTTACTATTAACCTCATGTTCAATCAATAATGGTGATATAAAACAGATCACTATTAGCAAGATAGAAACAATGTCCAACATGCCCCAGCCATATAAAATGCTGGACTGGCATAAGATGTCCGTAAATTTTGATCGAGTCGTTTTTAATTTTAATGTTAAGAGGAAATACTCTCCTTTTATTTGGCTCGACAATGCCAGAAGGAATATTGATCAGGAAACGTTTGGAATATATACGGCTATAGGCGATATCAGACAGGGTCATGACCATCACAACGGAGAGTATCATGAGGCCATTACTTCCCTCGGAGCTCTTATGAGTGCCGGATTAGTGGGTATTAATAAAAAATATCAAAATGGTTATAACTATGTAAAAATGGTTCAAAACTATTTCAATACTGATAACGATTGGAATATTATCCTGAATACTACCAACCCGGAGGTTGTTGGCAGAGGATTCGAGCATGACTGGTGGTATGAAGTTTTTCTGAATGTATCATATTATGCGGTTTCTGATTTATTTCCTGATGTTGATGGATCAGATCGTATTTTAAAATCTATTGCTAAAAAATTTTATCAGGCAGATTCCGTTCTGAACGGGGACTATGACTATTCCTGGTTTAACTATGCTACCATGAAAGGGATGAGGAATGATATTCCTTATGAGCAGGATGCAGCAGCCGGACATGCCTATGTTTTGTATGAAGCGTACAAAAAATTTGGCGACACTAGATATCTGAATGGGGCAAAATCGGCTATAAAAGCACTTCTGAATCAAAAGGAAAGCCGTTTTTATGAAGTGCTGATGCCATTCGGTGCTTATGTGGCAGCAAGGTTAAATGCCGAACAGGGAACCAACTACGATATCACTAAAATTATTAATTGGACATTTGATGGTGTTACTGCCAGTGACGGGCGAACCGGCTGGGGGGTTATTGCCGGTCGTTGGGGGAATTATGATATATCCGGGTTAGTAGGTAGTACAACGGCTGGCGGCGGATATGGTTTTTTAATGAACACCTTTGTA
>BDSW01000362.1 GCA_002898175.1 bacterium BMS3Abin04 | reverse complement strand
CTATTTCGTCGGACTTTCTTAATCATACTCTTTTTTCTTAATTTTAATTAGTTTTTATGTTTTGAGTAAGAGCAAGATTAAGACAAAGAGTACGATCAGGGAATACCATACATTTGTATGGTAAAAGTAAAAAACGCAATGGTTTTTATCAAGAGAAAAATGTGTAGGGTTTCAAAAAATTACGGGCAAAAAATATATTTACAAAACTTTTGTCAGAGAGTTTAATATATCATCTCTAAGGAACGGTTTCGGAAGGTAAGCATTAAATCCGGCGCTTAAAAATTTTGCATGCTCGCTTGGAAGTGAATATGCCGTGACTGCTATAATAGGTATATTTTCATATCCGGGCAGTTTACGGATTATTTTTAGTGCATCAAACCCGTCAAAGTCTCCTTCCAATTTAATATCCATAATTATAAAATCGAATCTTGATCTACTCAGAATAGGAAGTGCATTTTCCAGACTGGTAGCAAATTCAATGTTTTTTAAGTCCTTTAACTGCGAGCTTATTAAAAGCTGGGAATCGAATTGGTCTTCTAAATAAAAGCATGAAAAACCAGTTAAGTTGAGTGCTTCATCTGTAAGCTGTATCTTTGGAATATCACGCTTTTCAACTTCGCCTTTTTCTTCCTTAATAATTTCAGATATTTCTTCTTTCTCAACAACTTCAGGCATTCCGGAAATTTCTTCTTTCTCAATAATCTTTGGTGTTTCGGAAATTTCTTTCTTTTCAATTTTATCTTCAATCTTAGCAGCTACG
The DNA here is from genome assembly GCA_002898175.1 of bacterium BMS3Abin04. GTDB lineage: Bacteria > Bacteroidota > Ignavibacteria > Ignavibacteriales > Melioribacteraceae > BMS3ABIN04. The sequence continues at coordinate 2,290 of BDSW01000362.1, read as the reverse complement.
ATAGGTTCGGAAGGAGTGACTTCTTTCTCTTCTTTACGGATTTGAGTTTTAGAAAAATCATCTTCCAATTTCAGGGGAACACTAACTATAAATTCAGAGGGATTTCCACTACTCATTAATACACTGCAGCTTGCTTTTAGAATTTTAATAAGTTTCCGGGTAAGTTTAACTACAATTTCGGGGAAACCGTAATTTGTACTGTTTGCAAATTCGGAAGTTAAAAATGCTATTCGCAATTTTTCGGCTAATTCCGGCGAAATCCCGCTCTGTTTATCTTTTATTTCAATTATTAGCTTATCATCTTCGGAACGTTCGGTAATAAACAACTTTTCAGCATTTGTTGAGAGGAATGAATACTTTAATATATTAAATAATATAACTTTAAGTTTTATTCTATCGGTGGTAATTACCGAATCATTTCCGGGTAGAGCAATTTCTTTATTATCCAAGGCAGGAAGCAAATTATTTTTTATTTCATTCAGTAAATTTTTAACGGCAACTTCTTCCGTTTGCAGCTTATAATTCCCACTTTCTAATTGTGCATATTGACTTGCAGCATCTAAAATTTGAAGAAGCATCTTTTGATTCTGTGCAATAATATCGGCTGATTCAAGCTGTTCTTCAGTCGGTTTTTCAATACTGTCTATTATTTCATGAACAAATCCTAAAATTACATTTACGGGTGTTAACAATTCGTGAAATAAGTCGGATAAAAAGGAAATGCTTAATGCATTATCCTTTTGTACAATATTTATTTTCTCTTCCGATTTATAATTTTCTTTAGGACCCTGAATTTTCTTGAATATGAAAAGTATAGAAAATGCTCTAGTAGTTTTTGAAAAGTTGGCAATCGCTTTTAAGTTCGTTTTAATTATTTCGTTATCGGAATTTTTTAGATGAATTTCAGCAAAACCCGTCACACCGTTTTTAAGTACTTCGGCATATAATAAATTCAGTTTATCCTTATCTTCTTTGGAGACCATGCTTACAATCGGTCTGCTATTAAATTGAATATCCGTATAATTTAATATTTCTTTTGCTTTTTTATTTACAAATGTTATAAACCCGTTTTCATCGGTTTGAATTACATAATCACTAAAATCGTCTAAAATACTTACCGGGAATATATTCTCTTTCTTAGTATTTATATTTCCCGATAAATCTTCTAAGATATTTAAGATTGCTTTTTTACCTTTATAAACAAAATTAGTACTTTGAATTTTAACTAAAAAAGAATCCCCGTCCTTTTTAACGTGTTTAACCGGTCCTACTTCGGTGAATTCATTTTCTTCCCGGTTCTCTTTATTAAGAAGGGTTTGAACGTCTTCGAAATCAAAAAGATCAACAATGGATTTCTCAGATAATTCATCCCAAGAATAACCGTATAATTCCAACGCATGCTTATTGCATGATAATAAATTCAGATTCTCTGCATCGTAAATTATTATTGGCTCGGTTAAATGAGTAATTAGATTTTCAACCATATTATCAGTTAGTCCGGATTTAGAAATTTGATTAAATGATGAAGTAACTTTTAACTCTAGTACCGAAGATATTTCCGGTATTTTAGTCTTTACTTCAAAGCCCAGTGAAATAATACTTATATTATTATTTTTACTGTTCCAAATAGGGTGTTTCAGTAACCATTTTTTTTGATCCAGGTCACTTTTCCCGGACTCTTTTCTTTTTTCTATTATAATAGCTTGTCCGGTTGAAAAAATATAATTATCTATATTTTCGTAAAGATATCCTTCCTGCAAAGGTAATATTTCACGTTCTCTACGGTCAATTATTTCATTTTCTTTCACACCGAGTGATTTTGAAAGTTTATTATTAACAATTTTGTACTTTGAATCATTTCCCTTTATCCATATAACACCGTTAAATTTGTTTATTCTTTCCATAAAGATTTCCTTTTCAACTGTTGAAAAAGGAAAATCATTTTCAACGAACTCTACTATTTCTTTTATTTCTTCGGAAATAGGAATCTTAGACCAGTTAGGCTCAACAATAAAAATTGAAGTTTTAGGTGTTTTTAAATCTTCCGGTAGAAAAGAAATGGAAAATAAAATTGCTTCGTTACTTAGAAACTTCGAAATAGTACAAATATAATCATTATTAGTGGTTTTGATAAAATTATTACATCTAAAGGAAGAAAAAGATAAATCGTTTTGAGCTATTCCCGATATTTTATGAATAATATTTTCCGGTAAATATTTATCAAGATTTGTTTTTTCTGTAATATCCGGAAAATATTTTTTTACAAAAGGATTAAAATAAATTATACGAA
>BDSW01000361.1 GCA_002898175.1 bacterium BMS3Abin04 | reverse complement strand
AAATGGTTTGTTAAAATTATATCTTTACTTTTTTTACTCGGATGCAGTCCGAATGTTGAATCTTTCAAAATACAAGTTAAGAATCCTCTTAATAACAATGTGTTAAATAATTTAGTAAAAATTAAACTTAATAAACTTAAAGGTATAAATCCGCAAAAATTAGGCGTTTTTTTTGATGGTAAAGAATTACCGTCACAGTTGATTGATTCCGACTCGGATGGAAAGCTTGATATGTTAACTTTTCTTGTTGACTTAAAAGCCGGAGAGATAAAAACGATTAAAATTAAAGAACAAAAAATAAAAAGACATTTTGTGAAAAGAGCTCATGCTGAAGTATCGGAAAAGCGTGGCTACAAACTTATCGATGGTGTTTATACCGGGGGTTATTTTAAATCAGTAAAAACAACCACAACTCCACCGGGACATATTGATCATAATTATTACTACAAATGCGAAGGACCTTGTTGGGAATCGGATAGAGTTGGTTATCGTTTATATTTGGACTGGAGAAATTCTGTTGATGTATTTGGTAAAAAAGTAGCCGATAGTGTTTTGCCAAACGTTGGGCATACAAAGGATTCAAAAGGGCACGATAGTTACCACACAATGTCGGATTGGGGAATGGACATATATAAAGTCGGTAATTCTCTTGGAATAGGAACGTTCGGAGCATGGATTAATGGGAAGGTTGAAAAAGTATCGAAAACAGATAGTACAATATGTATTATAACAAATGACGGCCCGATTGTTGCGTCGATTAATATTAAATATTTCGGATGGAATTTTGGGAAAGGAAAATCCGACCTAAATTCAAATATACAAATCATTGCCGGTAGCCGGCTAACACACTATTCATTTTACATTCAGACTGATTACAATCAATTTTGTACAGGCATAGCCAACCATCCAAACACTACATTTTTATTGTCGAATGATAAATCAGACAATCACTGGAATTATATTGCGCTGTGGGGAAAGCAATCGCTTGCCGGAGCGAATGATGAACTTGGGACAGCTATATTTTACAATAACAAACAAAAAATAAAATTAACCGAAGACGAATTAAGTAAAATTATTATACTAAAACCGGTCAATGGAAAGATTGATTATTATTTTGCCGCTTGCTGGCAGCAAGAACCTAATGGGATAAAAAATATCAAAGAGTTCAAAAAATATTTGGAAGATATTTTGGATGAATTGAATAATCCGGTAAATATTTCACAATTATAAAATGAAAAATATTATGAAGAATAAAGTATTTAAAATATTATTTATAGTCTTGTTTGTCACCCTTGAGAATAATTTGAATGCCGTAGATCAAGGGGGATATGTTGGAAAGGTGTGGAAGTCGGAAAAAGTAACCTGGATTGACAAAGAATTTGGTCATGAAATCACAAAATGGACTTCAGATAAATACAGAAGTTGGCCCCTTTATTTTGACGTTGAATCTTTTATAGATAAAAATCATGTTATCATTTACTCAAACAGAAGCGGCGGTATTAATTTATTTCGTCTTGATTTAATTAATGGGACAATGGTTCAGATGACAAATGAGAAAGGAAATATCAGTGGAAGTGTGTGGTATATTCCTAAGTATAAAATTCTATGGTACAAAATCGGGAATACAATTCACTCGTTAAATTCGGAAACGTTTGAAAATAAAGTAGTTTTCCAAACCGACTCTTTGGAAATTAAGTCGTTTAGTATTACGGTAAATAAAAAATATTTAGTTTTTTCAGTAAATAAAAATCCTGGCTTTTCCGATAACTGCAGTACAGGTCCGTATGCTATATTTAGATTCGGACTAACAGATGGAAGTTTGAAGCAAATAACACCTGATTATGGGTTTATAATTAGCCATGTGCAAGCAAACCCGGTTAACCCTGATATTATCATTTATGCTTGGCAGCACAGATACAGACCCGGCAGTTCGGGAATTGTCGGTAATACACCAATTCGAATATGGTGGGTTAACATAAAAGGAACAAAGGGAGGTCCGGTTGGTCCTCAAGAGTTCGGACTTCACAGAACTCATGAATTTTGGACATACGACGGAAAGAGGATAGGTTATTCCGCTCGTTATAAATTCGGACCTAATCTTGGTAAACAATATCTCGGTTCTTGTAAACCGGATGGAAGCGATAACTTTATGTTCAAAGCTCCCGTCGGTCCGGCTCATTCACAAATTTATAAAGATAACAAACACTGGGTTGCAGATCAAAATAACGGAATGATTCTTACTTTATGGACATTTGACAGAGGAAAAGTTATAAAAGAGGAAAAATTATTTCGACATAATTCAAGCTGGAATGGGCAACCTTCTCATCCACATCCGCATTTTAGTCCGGAGGGTAAAAAAATAATATTTGGGACTGATAGAACGGGTACGCCTTGTGTCTATACGGTAAAAATTAATTTGGATGATCAAAAATGGAAATAATAATTAAACATACAAAAAATGAGCTCGGTAAAATAGCAGCCGAATACGGAGCGAAGAAAGTAAGTGAGGTAATTGATGAAAAAGGCTTTGCTAATATAATCCTTGCAACGGGTGCTTCACAATTTGAGATGCTTGATAATCTTGTACAACAAAATGTTGAGTGGAGCAAAGTTAATTGCTTCCATCTGGATGAATATATTGGTTTACCAGAATCACATGCCGCATCTTTTAGGAAATATTTGAAGGAAAGATTTGCACATAAAGTTAATGTTAACTCTTTCTATTTTATTAAGGGAGAGAACAATCCAAAACAAGAGTGTAAAAGAATTAATGAAATTATTAAACGATATCCTATTGATGTAGCGTTTATTGGCATCGGTGAAAACGGGCATTTGGCTTTTAACGATCCACCGGCAGATTTTGAAACGGAAGAGCCTTATATTATTGTTGAGCTTGATAAGAAGTGCAGAATGCAGCAGTTAGGCGAAGGCTGGTTTCCTAACTTGGAAAGTGTACCGGATAAAGCAATCAGTATGTCGATTAAGCAGATATTAAAATCAAAATCAATTATTTGCACTGTTCCCGATAAACGAAAAGCTGAAGCTGTCTTCAAAACCGTAACCGCAGAAATTTCACCAATTGTTCCTGCAACTATTTTAAGGAAACATAACGATACGATTTTATTTTTAGATAGAGAAAGTGCGTCATTTTTAAACAAAGGATAAATTAATGACTCATAACAAGTATAAATATTTTGACTTGCAAGTAAATGGTTATGCAGGTGTTGATTTTAATGATGAACATTTAACAATCGATCAACTTAGGTTTGCATGTGAAAAACTGGAAGCCGATAACGTTAAAGGAATTTTAGCTACAATAATCACCGATGATTTGGAATTAATGAAAAAACGAATTAAGAGAATAGTTCGCTTTAGAAATGAAGATTCCTTAATTCAAAAAATTATTTACGGGCTTCATATCGAAGGACCGTTTATAAATAGTAAAGATGGTTACAGGGGAGCGCATCCTCTAAATTATGTGCGAATGGCAAGTGAAAAAGAGATGGGAGGAATTCTTGACGCCGGAGGCGGATTGATAAAATTAGTAACACTCGCACCGGAAATAGATCAAAGTTTTAATGTAATACGAATGCTTAACAAAGAAAATGTTTTGGTTTCCGCCGGTCATTCAAATGCCTCTTTAAGTATTTTAAAAGGGGCTATTGACAATGGGTTAGCTATGTTTACACATCTCGGGAACGGTTGTC
>BDSW01000360.1 GCA_002898175.1 bacterium BMS3Abin04 | reverse complement strand
TTTAACATATTTATTAACGAGATTATCCTTGGTAAGTTTTGCATAATAACCTAAGCCCCATAAAGACATTTCCATATCGTATCCCAAATCTACTCCATATTTATTTCCTAAAACACGTCCGCCCTCGCCCATTATAAATCCGTCTTCATCCATTTTTGAAATTGTCCGGTGTGCCAATTTCTTTGCTTTTAGCAAATATTTTTCTTCTTTTAATAAATTGTATACCGCTGCAAGTGAAGCGCTAGTAGTTGCAACATAATTAATACTGGCAAACTCCGGTTTCATTACATCATACAAATAATCAGCTGCAGCTTTTATCGATTTAATCCAACTTTTTTGCAAATCTAAAGGGAGGTTTTTTTTTAAAATAGGATAAGCAAGAGTCATCATTAAAAGTTGATCGGTAGTTGTACCGGTCCATTCTTCAGGCGTTTCTTTCCACGAACCATTGTTCTCCTGCCGGTGAATTAACCAATTCCCTAAATTGATTGCCGCTCTTAAATATTTTTTGTCATTTGTAATTTTATATGCTACGGCAAAAGGATAAACCGTTTCTGCAGCTCGGGTGTGTAAAACATTACAGTGAACACATTTTATCGCACCAAAATTTGAATCCGATTTATCAGTAATCTGAAGCTTTAATAATGCTTTATCAAGAGTTATAAGAGTGCTTGACAGCTCTGATCTCAAATCTATCGTTCTCTTTCTATTAGATTGACATCCTGAGATTATCATCAAGATTATAAGAACAACTATTGAGAGTTTTATTTTTCCCATTGTTTATGCACTTTGTTTAAAAAGTAGATCTCATTTATTAAAATGATAATCATAGTAATCGCACAGAAATCTAATACCAAAAGCAGTTGCAATATCTCTGTTTCTAATTTTTAATTTACCCTTTTTACTTTTTGAGCGAATTTCCATAAACCCGCCCGCAAGATTTTTATCCGGATGACTTTTGGAATACCGATATTTTAATACCCATTGCAATGATTTTTCTATGTTACCTTTAAATTCATCACCAACACCATATTTTAGTAAACGCAGCCAAAGTATTCCGGCAAATGATGAAGTAGAACCGCTTATAGAATATTTGTCAGCTCTGCCATCTAAGAAGTTTCTATAATAAAAAGCACCATTTTTTAATTGAAACTTTTTATAAAACTGCCCCACTTTAAGTGCCGCATCAAGATATCTTCTGTCTCCTGTTAAATCGTATCCTTCAAGCAAAGATTCAGCATACCAAATATTAAATCGCGGATGGAAGTAACCTTGTTCTTTATCATTTGGGGTAAAGTCCATCCAAATTCCTTGAGTACCTTGTTTATCCAGCAAACTCTCACATACTTCAAGAAATCTTTTCTTGTATTTTTCGTTTCCTGTAAATTCATACATATCTTTGAAAATTGATCCTTCATTATTTGGGCGTGCTACATCATAAATCGATTGATTCTTTTTATTCCAAAATGGACTATGCTGTTTCTGTACTTCCCCTGTTGTAGGATCAACCACATCATAAAAAACGCGGTATTCAGGGTTCCACATATTCTTGTACATCCACTCACCTGCTGCGGTAGCTGTTTCTGCATATTTTTTATCCCCAGTTATTTTGCTTAATCTAAACAAACCGGCAGAACCGTCTGTGATTGTAGCGAATACAATATAATTTATTCCGTTACCGTGGATTGCTCTCAGCATTCCGTTTAGTTTTGGATTCTCTGTAATTTTTAAGCTTATCCACCAATTGCCTGCTTTAACTGCACTCTTCAAATATTTTTCGATACGAGTTAACTGATAAGCTCTATCCAAAGCGTAAATCAATTGACCGGTATGCCAAGCAGGTTCATAATCATACCATTTGCCTGTTAGTAAATCATAATCACATTTAGATTTACCGCTAGAGTCAATTAAAACATTTATTGTGTAATCAGCTCCGTCTTTAATAGCTTGAATTATTTTCCCCTTGTTGGCTTCCGATTGAGCGAGCACAGAAAAACTAAGAGCGAAAAACGAAAGGATAAGAAAGTAGTGAAATATCTTTTTCATGTGATTTTTCCTTTAATTTATACTAAATCTTATTTTATTATTTAATTTAGTTATTTCATCAACTGTAGAATTCTCGTCAATCCGGATCTCATATATACCTGTATTTTTCGAAATTATAAATTCTATCTTTTTAACTTTAGCAAGCAAATCGAGCGGAGCTTTTAATTTTACTATTATTTTCCGATCTATTTCTTTTAATCTGTTTCCTTGTTTTAAGAGTAGACTGATTTCTACATGTTCAGCATCCCGGATTCCAATATTATGAATTGGAATCGAAACAGCAATTTTTCCGTTTTTCAAGTCAGTTAATTTTAGTTCGGATTTTGTTATTGCCAAATCTGCAAGTTCAAAATTTTCTGATGGATATTTTTCAATTTGTGTAATATTAATAATTTTTTCCCTCAATGCCGGTAAAAAGATATTCAATTCGGAATTTCTCCTCCTTACTTCGAATGTCGATTCCGATTCACTTTGACCAGAATCCGGCGAAGTAAGCTTAAATTTATATTTCCCGTTTTCCAGCTGATGAAATACAATCGATCCGTTAATTTCATTCTTTCTCAAATTGATTATTCTAATTTTTAGATTATGAGGTGAGGAGTCCAAGACTATTGCTGCAAAATTATTCCCAAAACCTCGCCATGAAATTGCCTGGAACGGATAAAAAGCGTTTGCTAACGGACTTCCCGCATACATTGATTCCAGGTGAGTAGAACCATAATCAGGGCCGCCTCGTAAATTTCTAATTTCAACTCTATCTGTAAAATACGCCTCTGTTGTTATCAGTTCTCTATCTACGTAAGAATTATCTATAATATTTTTACATCCTTGTTTTAAATACTCTTCATTATTTGTTAATCTGAATTTAATGTAATCCGATCCGATCATTTTTATCAACTCATCATATTTGGGATCCCCGGTTATGAGGCGCCATAATTCTATCGTCTCTCTGAAATTATTCGATTGTAATAAAATATTTGCTGTCCACTTCTCACTTCCCGGTTTACTATTTAATAAATTCTTTCCAAAATATTTATTTACTAATTGAAGATTTAGATCAACAGGTTCCAAATACTTTTTATCTCTAAATAACAAATAACTTACCAGAAATTCTTTAAGCATTTTCGTACCGCCGGTAAAATTATAATATCCCCAAAACATTCCGGAATCATACCAGTTATCAGTATAACCGCATATTTCATCATCTTTATATCGTATTGCTGCGGGAACAATTCCTTTCGGTTTGCCTTTATCGGTTCTCATGCAATCATCATACCATGCATCTGTCCACTCTCTTAAAAATTTCATTGCTAAGGGATGACGATTATACCATGCTAACCACCGAATTGCTTTTACTGTACGCGTGTTCATTTCAACATCACAATCTTTTGGAGATGTTGTATCTATAGCTGTTGCAGAATACCAACTTGATTTAAAATGCCTATGCTTTTTTAAGTTAATTCCAGTCCATAAATTAATTTTGTTTAGTGTCTGCATGCATCTTTCAATATAAACAGGATTACCGTAATCAAATCCTATCATCATAGGTTGCGTATCCGCAATAGGTTCCGAAGAATGTTCAACGTCTCTTAATCTTCTAGACCACCCATTTTTAATCCATTTACTTTTCCAGATTCCATCGACCAATCTTTTCATTCCAAGTAAAGTAACAGAATCATTAGCTGCAATGCGCGAAATAGGCCACCAACGCATCATTTCAACATCATCGTCATACTTACCGCCAAATTCTCCATTCTCTGCTTGCCGGTTTTCTACCCAATAATGTATAATATCCGTAACTCCATCCAAAGCTTTCTTCTCCAAATATGCCCATTGCGGTATACGTGTATCTTTAGGAGGATAATCTACCGAAACAATTCTTTCACCTAAATACATATTAAGAATTTTATTTCCGGGATAATATTTTTTTACTAACTTAAAATATTTATCTGCTTTTTCAATTAGGAGATCATTATTCTGTTCAACCCAATTCCAATAACAGACTTTAGCTAATTCGTACATTGCTCTAAGCTGCAGCGGATGATTTTCAAATTTAGTCATTTCTTCAAACGCCATTCCTGCGAAATTTATATGATTAAAAATTCCGGATTGAGTATACTCTTTAGTCCAATCCCAACCACCGCTCTTGAAAATTTGATCAGCGTAAATGTAAAGTTCAGCCGTTTTTATATCTATTAATATCTCCGGCGAATTATCTTTATTCTCCAAATCACTCAAAATTCTTAATGCGTTTTCAATCAATTGTCTTGGATTTTCAGTTTCCAACCTTCCCGCTGCGGAAAGTAAAAGTTTTGCCTTTTGGTATGGAAACATTATTTCCGGAATTGCATCAATATACCGCAAAGCCTCTTTTATATTACCTTTATTAATTAAGTTAATACTCAATTTGTAATTTGGTGCAAAGAAATTTTTATCCGCTGTAATTTTTCCATCAACTAAATTTATTTTACTTTTTACAATAGGCAATATTGACAAAGCTAAAATTGTTGAAAGCTGATTTGCAGCTTGAATGGAAAAGAGCAGATTATTCTTTCTAACTTTTATTTTTTTTATAACTGCCCAATAGTCCGGTGGCTGGTCTGATTCCGGATCAGATGTAAAAGAGTATATTTCATTAACTATAAGAGAATCGTTAATCTTAATCTTCCCTTGCCAATGCCCGGTATTTCCGCCATCCATTAAAATTTCTATATAATATTCTCCGGGTCTGATCTTTGTTTTAAATTTAATCTGATCTTCACTTTTTACTCCGCTTTTTAATGCAGGAATTAAATCCGTCCATTTTTTTGATTTCTTAATTGGAAATACTTGTTTTGTTAGGAGTCCGTATCCTCGTTTATCATTATAAAATGTTTTAGTATCTACATTAGAATAGCTTTTCAACTGTATTTGGTTTGTACTTCCAAAATTAAAATGCAAAGAGGTACTCTGTGTAGGATTTGTTTGTGCAGTAATATTTTTTTGTGCAAATAATATAATACAAAAGATTATTGTAAAAAAGAATATGTAACTTTTCAACGCTGCCCCATAAGAATATACTTGGTATACTAAGTTACAAATTAAATTGGTAAATTCAAACTTAAGTTGATTTGTTTGTAAATTATTAATAGTAGAATAACTTTTTGTAGATTTTTACTAATCAACTGATGATAATTGGATAGGCTTAGCATGTCGCAAAACGATTTTTGTCTGATATGAGATTAGATTAATCACTTAAGAAATTATCATTCCTATTAATGGGCAAAATCTTTATCTATTAATATATTTGTTGTTCTTAATCTAAGCAATATTTTAGCTTAAAACTTAGTCTCACAAATATCGTATTAAACTTTTTTCAAAAGAAAAACTCCTTAGTCCAAAGTAGATTCATAAGGGTGAGTAATCCATTGAGCTG
>BDSW01000359.1 GCA_002898175.1 bacterium BMS3Abin04 | reverse complement strand
CGAAGGTCTACAAATGAAAAAATTTAACGTAAAAGACGGAATGGGCGCTGTTAAGCTTAAAGAAAAAGGATATAAAGTCGGAATTATTTCTTCCGATAAATCGCCTATTGCTGAGGCAAGAGCCGATAAACTAAAAATGGATTTTGTGTTCTATGGTGTCGAAAATAAGACTAAAATAATAGAAAAAATTTGTTTATCCGAAACTGTAACTAAGGAAGAAATTGCATATATGGGTGATGACGAAATTGATTTGGAAGTTCTAAAAAACATAGGACTAAGCGCTTGTCCGAGTGACGCAATTAAAGCAGTAAAAGATTGTGTAAATTTTATAAGCAGCAAACCCGGAGGTCAAGGTGCATTTAGGGAGTTAGCCGATTTAATTATTACTTACAACAGTAAGTAAAAAAAAACATTTTAAATCCGAATTCTTAAATTTTATTCCTATATTTTAATTTATGTTTATGAAAAAAATCCACTTTATCACAATTATAATATTTTTTAGTCTCACAAGTATTTATTCACAGACCGATGAATATTTTGATGCTCCCTTTGGCGGAGGAATCGGTTATAATTCCGGATGGATGATCCCCAATTTGGATATTATCAATTCTCAATTAAAATCTCTCGGCATCCCGGGATTTTCAAACAGCGGTTTTTATACTTCGGGAATTAGCGGTTTTATGTATTTGGGATTTTTAAAACATATAAGATTAGGAGGCATCGGATTCGGAGGTTCAACTTCAAGAAATATTTCAATTGCAGGAATAAATAAAGAAGCGATTTATTCTTTAAGCGGCGGAGGTATTTCAATAGAATATACTCTACCTTACGTTAGAGATTGGGGTATTTCAGTCGGAACAATATTAGGAAGAGGAAGTATGGAATTAGAACTTTTTCAAAATAGAGGAAGCATTAGCTGGAGTAATATTTGGAGCGAGCTAAACGCTAACCCAACTACTCTTTTTTATTCTCGGAACATAAACAGAAGTCTGAAAAACTCATACTGGTTTATAATACCTACAATAAATGTAGATATTCCTCTTAACAGATTTATAACTTTTAGGATTGGCACAGGTTATCAAATTACATTTGGTGATAATTGGACTGTTGATAATGACATTGATGTTACAGGTGCTCCATCTGGGTTAGATGCAAATTCATATTTTATACAAACCGGAATTTATATAGGATTTTTCTCTTTTTGATGATATGAAACATCCATGATTGCAAGCAGACACACAATGGAACATCCGGCTTCTGCGGGAGGAAATGATTGTAAAAAAACCTTCGAGGTTTCCAAAACCTCGAAGGTTTGAAACGAAAAAACTTAAATTATAAACAGATGAAAAATATTTTAGTAACAGGTGGAGCAGGATTTATCGGAAGTAATTTTATCAACTATATTTTAGAAAAGAATCCCGACTACAACATTGTGAATATTGATAAACTAACTTATGCCGGAAATCTTGAAAATCTGATCCCATCACAGGATAAAAAAAATTATAAATTTATTCACGGTGATATAACAAACTCCGATCTTATTAATTATTTATTTGAAAAATATGAATTGGAATATGTAATTAATTTTGCTGCCGAGTCGCACGTAGACAGAAGCATATTAAGTTCAAAAGAATTTGTAACGACAAATGTTTCGGGTACAAACACTTTACTTGATGTTGCAAGAAAATTTAACGTAAAAAAATTCATTCAAATTTCAACCGATGAAGTTTACGGAAGTTTGGGCAAAGAAGGCTTTTTTACAGAAGATACTCCCCTTTCGCCGAACAGTCCTTATTCATCAAGTAAAGCAAGTGCCGATATGCTTGCAATTGCAAATTACCATACTTATGGTTTACCGGTAGTAATTACACGCTGCTCTAATAATTACGGGCCATATCAATTTCCAGAAAAATTGATCCCACTTATGATTATCAATGCTCTACACGATAAAGAACTTCCGGTGTACGGAGATGGTAAAAATGTACGGGATTGGATTTACGTAACCGACCATTGTCGAGCCATCGAATTGGTTTTTGAAAAAGGAGAAAACGGCGGAGTATATAATATTGGCACATCTACTGAAATGGAGAATATTGAAATTGTAAAGCTTATTTTAGATTATCTAAAAAAATCAGAATCTCTAATTGAATATGTGCAAGACAGATTAGGACACGACAGGCGTTACGCTATCGATTCTTCAAAAATTAAAACAACGCTTGGATGGAGTCCGAAAAATTCTTTTGAAGATGCTATAATAAAAACAATAGATTGGTATATTAATAACAAAGATTGGTGGAATAGGATAATTTCAGGAGAATATATGGAATACTACCAAAAACTGTATAATAATTAAAGGATTTTATGATGAAAAAGATTTTTAATCTTTTAACTATAATTTTATTAGTAAATACATTATTTGCTCAAACCAAAGAGGACTTAAAAAGTAACCCGTTTGTTACGTCAAATATAATTTCGGTTACCGTCGGCGGTGATTTTGCAATTACCGGTTCTTTTCCTTCCACCTTCACTGAAAGAGTTGACCAGTTTATAACAAGAATTTATAACCAAGCATATACAAAAGCTCTTGGCAATATAAGAGACCCAAAGTTAATTGCCGAAATTAACAGACAATTTAAAGAATATTCTATCAGGGGAATAAAACTAAAAAGAGCCTCGGGTGAAATATTAAATATCGATTTGCTAAAGTTTAGATTGAACGGAGACTTTAAAAACAATCCTTATCTTAAAAATGATGATGTCCTTATTTTTCCGCCACTTGACAAAGATAAGAATTTTTTTACTATCAACGGTGCTGTAAACAAACCCGGAAAATTTTATTTTGTTGAAGGAGATAAACTTTCTGATGCTATTGAATTAGCACAAGGTATAAACAAAGCCTACGAAAATATAAAAGGAGCGGAAATTAGCCGTCTTAATTACAGTGGAAATAAAATTAAATTAATTAAAACAAGTATAGACAGTAACATCCCTTTACAACGAGGCGATCAAATAAGAATTCTTGCCATTGAACCGAAGCGAGAAGACTTTAAGGTACTGGTTATTGGTGAAGTTGAAATACCAGGTTACATACCGATTACGAAAGACAGTACAAATTTATACGAAGTGTTAAAAAGAACCGGAGGAATTAAAACGACCGGCTCACTAAGAAGAGCAAGGCTAATAAGCGGTAACGTTGCTTCATACATAATTTATAATGAATTCGGACTAAAAATGGGAAAATTATCAAAATTAAATCCTGTTTTAATTAGTGATAAATTTATCAAGATAGAAGATATGCTTATGGCAAGAATGTCCAATCTAACTGAACAAGACACTTCCTATTTTTTAGTAGAAAACCAACTTAGGTTATTATTAGACGGAAATAATATTGATTTCACAACCGTAATGAAAAAGGATTCAAAAGCAGCTAATTTTTTGGTAAAAGACGGCGATATTATCATAATACCTCAAAAAGATAATACAGTGCAAGTTTTCGGGCAAGTGGCTAAAACCGGGAAAATAACTTTTAAAGATGGTGCAGACTATATGTATTATATAAACAAAGCAGGTGGCTTTTCAGAATATTCCGACGACAACGTTTTTGTAATCAAAGGTCAG
>BDSW01000358.1 GCA_002898175.1 bacterium BMS3Abin04 | reverse complement strand
TGGAGCAAAATATTTTGTTAATCATACAGCGGAAGTACTGCCGGGTTTAGGGATAGCTTTTAATGCTGGATACTTATTGAATTCTTACAATCTTTACGGTTCCCGAAATCCAAGCTTTACAAGAGAAACCGACAATGGTCGTATAGGAATTGCGTTTTTTAACAAGTTTACCACTGTAAAATATGGAGTGAATTTAACTTCAGATTTGAAAAAGTTCCGGGAGAATAATCTTTCGGAAAATTTATTTAATACTTCTGCATTTTTAAGTTTTCCTATAAATGGATTTAATTTTAGAGCTGACGGACAAGTTAAACATCAGAGTATGCAGAATAATTTGTCCGGGATAGGAAGTTATAATTATTATTCTTTATCTGCCAGCATTAAACTTAAATTACTTAAACCTATTGAAATTAGCGGTGGACTTTTTTACTCAGCTCAAGGAGATAATAAATTCTTTTCTCCGCAAGCTGTTTTAACAATGAAATTTTCCGATAAAGTTTTTCTAACAGGTGAGTTTTCTCCAACCACTACATTTTTAAGTCAGAAAGATTTAATATCGATGAATAGATTTTATAAGCTTAATAATACCGATAATATTTATCTGAAAGAAAAATATAAAATGAAAGCAGCGTTAATATATAAATATTTAAAGTATTTTCAAATCTCGGTCGGCGGGAGTTATATAAGAATTGACAACTTACCTTATTTTGTTTATCAATCCGGTTTTGGAGATTTTAATTTGTCGACTCTTAACCGTGTTGATAGAACAAAATTATTTTTGAATTTGCTTTTCTT
Organism: bacterium BMS3Abin04; assembly: GCA_002898175.1. GTDB lineage: Bacteria > Bacteroidota > Ignavibacteria > Ignavibacteriales > Melioribacteraceae > BMS3ABIN04. The sequence continues at coordinate 2,896 of BDSW01000358.1, read as the reverse complement.
TCGAGGTCCAAGCGGCGAGTTATACGGCTCGGCTAACTACCAAAGTGTTTTGGATGCCGACGGAAATCAAGTTCCGTATTACCCGGAATTTACCGTTGATCTAAATTACGGCTATCCCTTTACTCCGAATCTTAACGCAAAAGCAAGATTAAATTATTCTTCCGGAATCTATATGGATTTGGCAAATAAAAATAGTTTAAATAATTATTTGGACTTCTCTATTTACTTAAATTATAAATTATCTAAAAATTTAGTAATAACATTTTCCGCAGAAAATTTACTCGATAGAAAAAATTACTTGTTCGAAAATTATCGTGCGAAAACAATTGATATCTACGGCAGTTTTGAATATAAGTGGTAATTAAGTGAAAATAAATTAACTTACGAGGATCCCAAACATGAATAAGCAAAGTCTGATCCAGAAAATGGCAGAAAACTTGGGGGTTTCAAGAACCCAGAAGGATTTAGCTTTTAAGATCTTCATTAATAAAGTTACTAACATTCTCAACTATGGTGAAGCGTTAAAAATTCCCGAAATTGGAATTTTCCAGCTCAAAAAGGGTAGTAAAAAAAAGGGTAGAAATAAAGAAACGGCTTTTAACAAGAGCAGTAGAATCATTTTCTCCCCGACTTATAATACAGGTGAAGAAGAAAAAGTCTCGCTGTTTCTAACAATTAATGTCGATGAACAAAACAGGGCAAGTGAAATCCTTGACGAGAAAATTTTTAGTCTCGGTGTCGGAAAACCACTAATCCCGATTGTCGACAATGGATCGTATTCTGCCGGTGATACTTCCGATATTTATTTTCAAAAATCAATTCAAGCTAGAATTGCGGAACTACTTTCGCAAGCGGAGAAGTTGGAAAATTTTGATTTATGGGATGATTATCTTAGTCGTCAAAGACTGACTCCTTCTGAAAATATTCAACCGGTTCCTAAAGATAATTCGAAATTTAATGAACTGGGAAATGCAATTACGGATTTAAAAAGGAGTGAACCGGCTTTTAAGAATGACGAAATACATGAAAATTTCGAGGAAGAATCAACAAAATTGAATAATAAAAATATTGTAAATGAAGAAAGTACAGAAGATAATGATAATAGTGAAACTACAAATGCCGCAGCGGATAATACGGAATCCGTTTCTGGTGAGGATGAAATAGAAGTTCCTTCTGAACACGGCAACATTGAAGTATTTCTTGAAGAATCTGAAAATATTGAATTAAATGAAAATAATATTATTGAGGATATTAATGAGTTAAATGAAAATATGAATGATGAAATTAGTAACTCTTCTGAGGCGCTTAAAGATGTTGCTTCCTATAGTGAAAGCGCTTTAACCGGCAATGATAATTTAGTAGATGAAACCGGAAGTGAAGAATCATTAGAAGCTGTAAATAAAATTGAAGAAATTATAGAGGAAGAAAATTCCGGGAATAACGATACTTCTCCAAAGTCGGAAAAACCGGAAGAAGATGATATTGATATCAATTATTCTAAGCAAACTTTCTGGATGTTAGTGATTGCATTTGTTTTGTTGGGTGTTATCGGAATTTACTATTTCTTCATTAGTAGTAATAATTCTCAACCTGCAAAGATTGCCGTAAAAAAAGAAATTGTTAATAAACCGGATATTAAAAAAGCAAACATTCAAGATAAGGCAAATTTACCTGTTGCAGAAAAGATAGAGAACCAACCGGCTAAACCTGTTGTAGAAGAAAATGTATCTAATGATAAAAACAACAAAATAGCCAAACCTGTAAAAACTGTTGCCGGTAAAGATCTTGAAGTAGAAGATTATATTTATTTTAACGGACTCAATTATTCGGTGCAAGTTTCTTCATGGAGGAAGCCAGAAAATGCAAAGATTGAAATTGGGAAGTTAAAAAAGAAAGGCATAAATGCCTCCGTTGTTAAGGCTGATCTTGGCAGTCGTGGAATATGGTATAGGGTTAGAATAAAAAATATTAAAAGTTTAAAAGAAGCACAGTCTATTAAAAATAATCTATTCGGTAAAAAATAATAGGTAGAAAATGAATTTATTAGAAATTTTTATGAAGGGCGGATGGTTGATGTGGTTTATTCTACTTTCATCAATCATTGCATTGGGAATAATAGTAGATCGGTATAGAGTTATTAGAAAATCAAAAATGAACGTTCCGGCATTCCTTGTTAAAATAAGAGGTATGGTAAAAAGGAAGGATATTTCGGGTGCAATAAGTTATTGTATCGAGGAAAAATCTCCAACAGCAAACATTATTAAAAGAGGATTGAAAAAGTACCATCTGGGTAGGGAAAGAGTTCAGGAAGCAATAGAAAATGCCGGTCGACAAGAGGTCAGCAAATTGGAAAAGGGATTAGCTGTTCTTGCAACTATTGCCGGTGTAGCTCCTTTGCTCGGCTTTCTTGGAACGGTAACGGGAATGATCTCCGCTTTTATGCGAATTCAAGATTTACAAGGTGCGGCAAACCCAAGTGATTTAGCCGGCGGAATTTGGGAAGCGTTAATAACCACAGCATTCGGTTTAGCCGTTGGTATAATCGCGTACACATATTATAATTATTTCGTTTCAAAAGTAAATAAACTGGTTTTGGATATGGAAGTAGTTTCGAATAATGTAGTTGATATATTGGACGAAATTTCCGGCGGTGAGTTGGAAACGGATGAAAAAGATTTAGAAATTGAGTTATAGGTGAAAGTATGAAATTTGAAACATCAAGAAAACCGCTTACAATTTTCAGCTATTCGTCGTTAACGGATATAGTCTTTCTGCTTCTGGTGTTTTTTCTTCTCACTTCGCAGTTTGTTATAAACACCGGTGTAAAAGTAAAATTGCCGGCATCAAAAACAAATGAACAAACAACACCTTCTCGTCTTGTTGTATCAATTACTCC
>BDSW01000357.1 GCA_002898175.1 bacterium BMS3Abin04 | reverse complement strand
CTACACCTTCTTTTTCCAATTCTTGTTTGTCATTTTCAAAGCAAGTTGCTTCATAACCGGATAATAAGCCGGCTTTTGCTAAAATTACTGGGGAACTGCAGATTGCTCCAACAATTTTGTTTTTCCTTAGAAATTTATTCGCTATAGAATGGAGTGACGGGTTACTCCAGTATTTTTTAATTCCCGGACCGCCGATAAATACTATTGCAATGAAATTACTTTCATGCATATTAAAGAAAGAAACGTCTGCTTTAACTTTTACTCCGTTTTCTCCAACACACAATCCGTTTGCATCCGAAGCTGTAAATGTATTAAACCCGGAATTTTCAAAAACAGTTTTAACAGACAAATACTCAAGCTCGTTAAAGTTTGTTGCAGGCAGAATAATTAATATGCTGTTTTTATATACCATTGAAAATTATTTTTTAAATTTGGAATAACTATTATAACAATAAATGAAAAATATTGCTTTAATCGGCTATTATTTATTTGATTTTCCGACTTCAAAATATATATTAGATGTATGACAATTCCAGAAGAAAAGATAGATGAAATAAGAAACAGCGTAAGTATAGTTGATTTTATTTCCGGTTTCGTTCAACTTAAAAAACGCGGAAAAAATTATATCGGTCTTTGCCCGTTCCATCAGGAAAAAACAGCTTCTTTTACGGTAAGTGAGGACAAACAGATATATCACTGTTTTGGTTGCCACGCAGGCGGGAATATTTTTAAGTTTCTTATGGATTTCAAAAATATTTCATTCGTTGAATCGGTACAGGAAGTTGCCGAGTTTGGCGGTATTCAGCTTTCTTACCAGGGGAAAGAAGATAGTGAAAAGCAAAGTCTGCAGGAAGAACTATACGAAATAAATTTACAGGCAGCTAAGTATTTTTCTAAAATATTATTAAAAGAACCGGCGGGTGAAGTTGCGAGGAATTATTTCGAAAAAAGAAAAATAAAAATTCAAACACAAAAAGTTTTCGGTCTGGGTTATGCTCTTCCGTCTTGGGATAATTTACTCAATTATTTCCGGGAAAATAAAATTGATTTGGCAAAAGCTAAAACACTCGGTCTTATTGATGCAAAAGACGGCGGACAATTTTACGATAAATTTAGAGATAGAATAATTTTCCCGATTTTTTCTCCAAACGGAAGAGTTGTTGCATTCGGCGGTAGAATTCTGCAGAATGATAAAAATGCCGCAAAATATTTAAATTCACCTGAATCAATTATTTACCTAAAACGCAAGTCGCTTTACGGACTTTATCATTCGAAAGAAGAAATAAGAAAGATGAATAAAGCAATTCTGGTTGAAGGCTATATGGATTTAATTTCGCTTTACCAAAACGGTATTAAAAATGTCGTTGCTTCATCCGGCACGTCGTTAACGGAAGACCAAATCAGATTACTCTCGCGATATACAAAAAATATAGTTGTCCTTTTTGATGCGGACATAGCCGGACAAAATGCAGCAATGCGCAGTATTGAACTGCTTCTTAAGCAGGATTTCGAAATTAAAGTTTTAAGTCTTCCCGAAGGTGATGATCCTGACTCATATATTAACAAAAACGGGAAGGAACAATTTGAAGAAATTTTACAAAGAGCTAGAAATTTTTTAGAATATCAAACTGCACAATATGAAGCAAAAGGAGCGTTTAAAGATCCGGGACAACAGGCAGAAGCAATAAGAGAACTGATTAAAAGCGCTTCGCTCGTACGCGATGATTTAAAAAGAAGTATACTTCTAAAATCCATTGCACGAAAATTTAGTTTAAGAGAAAAGTTAATTGAAACGGAATTGGAGCGATATCTTAAATTGAGGAAACGCTCGGAAGATAATAAAAGAAGTATAACAACTGCACGTAAAGCCGGGTTAGCCGATTTGGAGACGAATGTTTTGCTAAACAGGAAAATGAATCATCTGGAAAAAGAAATTATTTCGCTGTTATACGAAGGTAACAAAGAAATTGTTGAGCTAATTTTCGATAGTATTCATCCCGATGATTTGGAAAATCCCAAATTAAAAGAGTTGGCAAATATTGTTTACGAAGGTTACCAGGAAAATGACATATTGCCGGCAGCGCTTGTCGATAAAATTGAAGATGAAGAAAGCCGTGATTTTATTCTTTCCCTGTCATTGGGGGATACTCCCATTAGTACACGCTGGGAAAATTATTCTTCCGATGGGAAAGTGGAAATTAATATAATTAAGTTTACGAAAGACGTTATTAAAAAATTTAACTTAAAACGATTGGAAAAATTAATCGGCGAGAAAAATGCTCAGATTTCAAAATTAAATGAAAACTCTGAAATTGTAGAAGTCTTAAACTCTATAAAAGTACTACAAGAAGAAAGAAAACAATTATTAAATCCGGAGGAGTAATTTTTTATTATGTCGTTCAATCCTAATCTTTACGAAATAAATACAAGAGTATGGATAAAACAGTTTGGTAAAGACACTAAATTGCATTCCGTACCGTCATCTGTTTGGCAAGAACTTGCCGACAAAGGAATGGACTTTGTCTGGTTAATGGGAATTTGGAAAACCAACGAAAGCGTAATTGATAAATATTGTTTCGAAGAAGGACTAATTGAAGATTACAGCAGGGCATTAAGTGATTGGAAAAGAGATGATGTAATAGGTTCGCCGTATTCCATTGATAGATATGAACCGAATCCTATTTTAATAGATCCGGGAAATTTGCAAAAACTAAGAGACATGCTCCATTCTTTCGGATTAAAATTAATTCTCGATTTTGTACCGAATCATTTTAGTGCAGATAGCTCGCTAATAAAAACCCATCCTAATATTTTTTTAGAAACTGATTTTGACACGTTCAAAGAAGATTCGCATACATTCTTTGTCTCCTCTCAAAATCCTAATAAAGTGTTTGCACACGGTCGCGACCCGTTTTTCCCGGCATGGCAAGATACAATTCAAGTTAATTATTTCAATCCTGCTGCAAGAGAATTTATGACAAAGATAATTTTGGATTTGGTTAATGTATGTGACGGAATACGATGCGATATGGCAATGCTGAACCTGAATAACATTTTCGAGAATACTTGGGGAGGTGTTTTATCTAAAACAGGATTTAAAAAACCTGAGAAAGAATTCTGGAAAATCGCAATCCGAAAAGCTAAAGAAAAGAGGAAAGACTTTTTATTTATTGCGGAAGCTTACTGGGATTTGGGGTGGGATTTACAGCAGCTCGGTTTTGATTATACTTACGACAAAAGATTAACAGAACGATTGTTGACCGGTTATGTATCGGAAATTAAATCGCATCTGCGAGCCGAAGAAGATTACCAGAAAAAGCTAGTACGGTTTCTGGAAAATCATGATGAAGAAAGAGCGTTAGCGGCATTTGGTCAAAACAAGTCTAAAACGGCAGCTATTGTGACAAGCACGCTTCTTGGTATGCATTTTTTCTACGACGGTCAGTTTGAAGGAAAGAAAATTAAACTTCCCGTACAACTTGGCCGCGCTCCAATTGAAAAAGTAAATGCTTCAATTAAAAAATTTTACGATACTTTGCTTTCTATAACAAATAATAAAGTCTTCAAAAAAGGGAAATGGACATTTTTAGAAGCTCTACCTGCTTGGGATGATGATTTCACTTATGAAAACATTTTAATTTGGATGTGGCAAGATGAAAATGAGAAAAGATTAATTGTGATAAATTATACAGACTCAACTTCCCAAACCAGAATAAAATTTAATGTAAATGAATATTCAGACAAAATAGAATTTAACGATTTATTGCACAATAAAAAATATTTAAGATCGAAAGAAGAAATTATAACTATTGGTCTTTTTATAGAATTGAAAAGTTACGAGAGTCATATATTTGCCTTCTAAAGAGTTAATGAAAACTGCCGTTATTATTCCCGCGTATAATGAAGAAAAATCAATTGGTAAAATAGTAGCGGATATACCAAGGGATATTGTTCATGAAGTAATTGTAGTTAATAATAATTCAACTGATAAAACGGCAGAAAATGCCGCAAAAGC
>BDSW01000356.1 GCA_002898175.1 bacterium BMS3Abin04 | reverse complement strand
TGACCTTTGCTTGCAGTTTGGCAATTCTTTTTAAAAGATGCGGTAATGTATCTTCTTCGTTATATGCAGGTAAAACATAGTACGCTGTACCAACAGGTTTTGAAATAAAAAACGACTCATGCATTTCTTTACCGACTGTTATTGTTCCCGGATGTTTCATTTTTAATGTAAATGAAAGATCGTTTTTTAAAACATTTATAGTTCCCATTCTAATCTCAGATATTATTTGGTTAAGTTTTAATAAAACATTTTGTCTTTTTATTGTATCGTTAATTACAAAGTAGGTGAACCTAAATAAGAATCGCTGTGATGAAAAGCACGTTTATACAGCTAAAATGGAATAGTTATTATCTTGATTTTCGTAATACTAATAATTAAAGTAAATTAGAATAATTTCATTGATTTGGAGAGCATTATTTATTAGTTTTAAGTTTAATATCTTAAAAATATAATCCGAATAGTTAATTATTAAATATAATAAATTTGTGAAAAAACTTTCATTTATTTTTGGTACGCGTCCCGAGGCTATTAAGTTGGCTCCTCTTATTCTGGAATTCAAAAAAAACAGTAATTTTGAGATAAACGTTTGTGTAACTGCTCAGCATAGGGAAATGCTTGACCAAGTACTTGAAATTTTCGAGATTGTACCTGACCTTGATTTAAATTTAATGCAACCGAATCAAACACTTTCCGGATTAACGTCAAAAGTTATTACTTCAATTGATCCTTATTTAGAAAAATATAAACCCGATATAGTTTTTGTACAAGGAGATACCACAACGGTTTTTGCCGTTTCCTTAGTAGCGTTTTATAAAAAGATAAAAATTGCACATGTTGAAGCCGGATTAAGAACATGGAATAAGTATTCACCTTTCCCTGAGGAAATAAATAGAGTTTTAACATCCCGAGTTGCAGATTTTCATTTGGCGCCGACAGATACATCGAAGAATAATCTATTACAAGAGGGAATTAAGGAAAATCAAATTTTTGTTACCGGAAATACTGTGATTGATGCCCTTTATTTAGCAAAAGGGAAGATTGAGAATAACTTTCCTAAAATACCTTTGTTGCCTTTTGATGTATTAGAAAGTAAAAGAAATTTTATTTTAATAACCGGTCATAGACGGGAGAATTTTGGAAAAGGATTTGAATCTATCTGTAGTGCTGTTAGTAAACTTTCCGAGGAGTTTCCTGATGTCGATTTTATTTACCCGGTTCACCTTAATCCAAATGTTAGAAAACCTGTTAAGAAATATTTATCGGAGAAAAAGAACATTTATCTGATTGAACCGTTAAGTTACTTGCCTTTTGTTGCGTTGATGTATAAAGCTCATATTATCCTTACCGATTCCGGTGGAGTGCAGGAAGAAGCACCGAGCTTCGGCAAACCTGTTTTGGTAATGCGGGAGAATACGGAGAGACCGGAAGCGCTTTCCGCCGGTACGGTTAAACTGGTCGGCACTAACAAAGATAAAATATTTGATGAAGTTAAAAGGCTTTTAATTGATGAAAATGTATATAACCTGATGTCGAATGCCGTTAACCCTTATGGTGACGGGCTTGCATCCAAAAGAATTGTAAGGATAATTGAAGAAGGTCTATAGATGATTGGAAATACCTTATTTATTGAATGAAAAAATCATCTTCAGAAAACAATTTAACCGATTTTTTAATCTCTTTTATTTTTGATCTATAATTAAATATTTAATTTATGAATTTTTCGGGTTTATTCCTTTACAATATTATAAACCGGGAAAAGTAAATCACTTAAGTAATTTGATGAAACAGAAGTATGGTATAATTGCAAATTATTATTATATTTCTTTTTTAAATTATATTATTAAGTAATATAAGCTAGAGTATTATTTTACAATAATATAACTTTTGAATCCCGTAATTCACGTGGCGAAGCTGTGCCCGTATGCTTCAAATAATTGATCTGTAGTAAATAAACATTTTGCTATATCAATACACTATTGAGATTATTAAATTTTATTTACAATTCTTGAAAAAATTTATTATTTATTAGTTAATATGAAACAGTGAACAAAATAAAAAGTAATAATATTTTTCTTCATAAAGGTGAAATATCAAAATCCGACCGCCAGAAACAAAATGGTCATGGATCGTGTTGCATCTGGTTTACCGGACTATCCGGAAGCGGAAAATCTACCTTAGCTATGGCGCTGGAGAAAAAACTTTTTGATCAGGGGATTAAAACTTATGTTCTTGATGGAGATAATATTAGACACGGTTTAAATAGTAACTTGGATTTTTCACCCGAAGATAGAACTGAAAATATCAGGCGTATCGGTGAGGTTGCTAAACTTTTTATTGATGCAGGAATAATTGTTTTATCGGCTTTTATTTCTCCTTATAAAAAAGATAGAGATCGTGTTAGAAATATTTTAGGGGAAAATGAATTTATTGAAGTTTTTGTTGATGCTGATATTGAAACATGTGAATCGCGTGATCCGAAAGGGCTTTATCAAAAAGCTAGAGCTGGAGAAATAAATGATTTTACCGGTATTTCATCTCCTTATGAAAGACCTGAAAACCCCGAGATAATTATCGATAATGGTAAGAATTCTGACCTGAATAAAAATGTTCAATTATTAATGTCTTATTTGAAAAATAAGGAAATTATTAATTAAATTGAATTATCTAAAATTTGTAACGGGAAAATAAATTCCTTTTATGTACAAAGAAACTAAAACCCGTTCTGTGGTAAAATCTATTTCTTGGCGTATCCTTGCTACACTTACTACTATTACACTTGTATATATATTTATCGGTGATGTTGCAATTGCCTTATCTGTCGGTGGGATTGAAGTATTTTTGAAAATGCTGGTTTACTTTTTTCATGAAAGAGCGTGGAATAAAATAAAATTTGGCCGTCATGAAATTCAACCGTTTGTTGTATGGTTGACCGGTTTAGCAAGGTCGGGGAAATCAGCTATTGGAAATGAATTGTCTGAAAGATTATTAGAAAAAGGGTTGAAAGTAGAGCACTTAGACGGACACTCGGTTAGAAATTTATTCCCCCAGACGGGCTTTTCGCGCGATGAAGTGAATCGACATATAAAAAGAGTTGGTTATTTAGCAAGTAAATTAGAAAGCCAAGGAGTATTTGTTGTAGCATCGTTTTTATCTCCGTATGAGGAGTCGAGAAAATTTGTTCGAGATCATTGTAGGAATTTTGTTGAGGTTCATATTTCTACGCCGGCTGATGTTTGCGAAGCAAAGGATAATAAAGGGATTTATAAAAAAGCTAAAAGTGGTGAAATAAAAAATTTCCCCGGAGTAAACATTGAATATGAAAAACCTAAAAATCCGGATTTGGAAATTGATACTACAAACATTACAAATAAAGATGCTGCAGCAAAAATATTTAATTACTTAAATAAATATTTATAGGATATTATGGATCATTTACAACAATTAGAAAATAAAAGCGTTCACATTTTCCGCGAAGCTTATGCAAATTTTAAAAATCTATGTATGCTTTGGTCAATTGGTAAAGATAGTACGGTACTTCTTTGGCTGGCTCGCAAAGCATTTTTCGGACATGTCCCTTTCCCTTTAGTGCATATTGATACACACTATAAAATACCGGAAATGATAGAATACCGCGATAAGCTTGCACTGCAATGGAACCTCAATATGGTTTACGGTGAAAACGAAGAAGCTCTCAAAGCAAAACGGACTTTCCCCGATGGAAACGTAGATAGAATTACTTGCTGCAGGTATCTTAAAACAGATGCTCTTCGCAATACTTTGAGCGGAAAGTGGAAAAGGTATAGACTTAATCTTCAAACCAAAGAATACGAAGTAGATAAAAATACAGAACCGTATACAGGAGTAATAGTAGGAGCCAGAGCCGATGAAGAAGGTAGCCGTTCGAAGGAAAGATATTTTTCTCCACGCGATACAGCAAATTTATGGGATGTAGGTGATCAACCTCCTGAATTTTGGAACCAATTCAAAACCGATTTTGCTCCCGGTACACATTTACGAATTCATCCTTTATTGGACTGGACGGAACTAAATATTTGGGAATATATTAAAAGGGAAAATATTCCTACGGTTTCACTTTATTATGACCAGGGAGAAGGCAAACGTTACCGTTCATTGGGATGTTATCCATGTACGTCCCCAATTAAATCAACTTCTAAAAACGTGGATGAGATTATAGAAGAATTAAGAGGCGGTCAATTAAAAAATATTGCGGAAAGATCAGGTCGTGCTCAAGACAAAGATGACGGCGGCGGCTTGGAAACACTTAGACGGGGCGGGTATATGTGATTGGGTTGGCGGATTGTGAATTTCGGATTAGCGGATCTCTGGATTAAC
>BDSW01000355.1 GCA_002898175.1 bacterium BMS3Abin04 | reverse complement strand
CTTCCGATCTGTTATAAGCACCCAATCGCGTTCTGAAAAGTTAAATTTTGACTCTTTATTTCTGATTAAGAAAACAATAGCAATGGCTAGTAAGGCAGTTAAAAATAAAATACTAATCTTTGCTTTATTAAACTTAAAACCTCCGGTATTGTAAGGTTTAGATTTTTCGATTGGAAGATTTTGAGATATTGTTAATTCCGTGACGGGAGCTATAAATTTGTAACCTACACGCGGTATTGTTTTTATAAATCGAGGATTAGCCGAATTATCTCCAAGTTTTTCCCGAATCTCTTTAATGCATTGTGTTAGGGTATTCTCGGTAACTATAGTACCGGACCATACATTTTCTATTAAATCATCCTTTTTAACTATAGCGCCGTGATGTTCAATAAGCTGCAGTAATGTTTCGTAGGTTTTGGGACGAAGGCGAAGCTCTTCGTTTCCCTTCTTCAGGTTGTATTCTTTTACCCGAAAAGTAAAATTGCCGAATTTATAAATTTTCTCTCTTTCATTCATAATCAGCACTTAACTAAAATTTCACAACTTTATCACGTTTTCATCATGAATATAATAAAATTAAGAGCTATATAAATATTAATCAATTTAAGAAAACTTTATTTGGTGTGTTATTTACTCAACTGTTTTGAAATGAATTAAGAAGCAGGAATGTAACGAAGGAAGAAAAAGTATTGTCCGATTTAACTTACATCTAAAAAAGTTTACTTAAGAATCTAATACTTATGAAAGATTAGTATATCATTAAACAACTAAGTAACAATTATAAAAAACGTAGGAGGACTTATAACATGAAAACATTTAATCTCTCTTTTCAATTTATTGTAGTAATAGTAAGTGTTTTAATTTTAACAACAATCTCAACAGCGCAGCAAAATGTTAATATTTTAATAGTTTATTATTCTGTTACCGGAAACACGCAGCAGATGGCAAACGGCGTTGTAGAAGGTGTCCAAAGAGATTCAAATGCGACGGCAACACTTAAAAAGGTAGATGAAGTTACGAACGATGATCTAGCAGCAGCAGACGGTATTGTACTGGGATCGCCAACCTATTATGGTACTATTGCCGGACCAATGAAGGATTTTATCGATACACCCTGGTATCTGGGTGACAAGGTAGGTGGAGCATTCTCAACCGGAGCGATGAAAACAGGTGGGAAAGAGCACGTTGTAGTATCCCTGCTTCTGGCACTTATGATGAAAGGCGTTGTTATCGTGGGTCCGACCTACGATTTCGGAACCTTTTCAAGCGGAGCTTTTGGAGCAACCGCAATGACCGGACCACCGGACGACGGAGTTAGTGAATCGGAGCTTGATGACGCCCGTGCACTCGGAGAACGAGTTGCAAAAATTGCTGAGAGATTAAAATCTACAACAACCGGTAATATCAAGGGAACGACCAATCAATTACCCAAAAGATTGGGTCTAAAACAGAATTACCCTAATCCATTTAATCCTGAGACTAAAATTAATTACGAACTGCCTAACACGTCAATGGTTCAATTAAAAATTTTCAATTCACTAGGTGAAGAAGTGCGAACATTGGTGAACAAGGAACAACCTGCAGGGAAATATGAAATCCGATGGGACGGCAAAGACAACAATTACAACAATGTTGCTACAGGAGTATATTTTTATCGGCTTAATTCAAAGGGCAATGCTCAAACTAAGAAGATGTTATTGCTAAAATAAATCCTGAAGTAAAAATTTCATTGCCGGCGAGAAATTAAGCAGTAATAAACAATTTTTTCAGTTCCTGTCGTTTGTTTGAAAAATTGTATTTAGGAATTTAATGTGAAAAATAAAATACTGGTAATGCCAGACGGCAATTGGCTTTCCCACACTTCAAGACCGTTTGAGATTGCCAAAGTTCTTAGGGAAATGGGACACGAAGCAATCTTCGCCGGTGATGGTGACTATATGAAATTACCGCGCGAAGCAGGTTTCCAAATTTTACCTATCAAAACTATTGATCCTGATCGTGTCCTAGGTTGCTCGAGAAGCGGCAGGGCGAATTGGTATGATTATGATTTAATTAAAACATGTGTTGAAGCAGAATTGAAATTATTTTATAAAGTAAAACCGGACTTAGTTCTAACTGATTTTAGACTGCCCTTGAGTACTTCATGTGAGATTGCTGGTTTACCGCTCGCAGTTATCTTAAATGCTGCTTGGACAAACTACTATACGGTAAAAATCAAAGCACCGGAACATCTTAGAATTACTCAAATATTAGATAAACACGTAGCAACATTGTTTGCTCCGTGGATTAAAAAATTCATCCTTTCGATTGATAGCCACCCATTTAATAAATTCCGGAGAGAAAATGGTCTTGCTCCTCGTAAAAATATCTGGGATATTTGGCGCGGTGATTTAAATCTGATAGTTGATATACCGGAATACGGACCTACAAAAAATCTACCGGAAAATTTTCACTATATAGGACCGATTGTTTGGGAGCCTGAACTCGAACCGCCGGAATGGTTAGATTTGTTAGGCTCGGATAAACCCACAATCTATTTCACGATGGGGAGTACCGGATATTCCAGATTTTTTGAACAAGCTATTGAAATTTTTGGCAATTCAGAATATCAGTGTATTATGACAACAGCCGGCATGGTAGAACTTTCTAACATTCCTGATAACTTTTATGTTGTAAAATACGCTCCTGGAAGTAAAATTCTAGAAAAAAGCAACGTGGTAATTTGTCAAGGCGGCAACGGCACTATTTATCAAGCCATGTCACAAGGCGTACCTATTATTGGAATACCGACAATGCATGATCAGGAGTTTAATCTTGACAGAGTTGAAGAATTAGGTATCGGTATTCATTTAAGTGAATTAAAATTCAAACCTTCACACCTTTTGCAAGCTGTTGATAGAATATTATCAAATGAGAGTTGTTCAAAAAATGCTCTCAAATTTAAAGAAATATTGAAAGGATACAACGGACCGAACAAAGGAGCAGAGTTAATCAACTCTTATTTAATGAACATCTCAAAACATATATAAAACTTTTAAATCTACTTGACTTGTTTCCTACTGTAAAAAAGTAGTAAGCAGGTTTAACTCTTATCTCTACTTTTTAGGGCACTTCAATAGCCCTTCTGCCGAGTAACTTGGAATAATTGTATCTCCAGCTTCGTATTTATACATTAGCAACTCAGCGGCTAACAGATTTATCAAATATCTTCACATTGTGCCGTTTAAAATTTGGCATGCTAAGATATATAGTTAGCGAAGTAAGAAAAAAGTTCTATAAAAAGTAAATCCTGACTTCCAACCAATTAAACTAAGAAGTTAAGAAAACCGGCAAAAAACAAAGAAAAAGTGATGATGGGGCGATGTAGTGCCTAATAAGAATACGGATTAGCTTTTATAATTATTTTTTAGTATATTTGCACTATGTTTGTGAGAGTTAAAACATCGCCTAATAGTCCCAAAAAATCAGTGCAGATTGTAAAATCTGTTCGTAATGGGAAATCGGTATCTCAAAAAATAGTTAGACACGTTGGTACTGCACTCGATACGGAAGAGTTGATAAAATTAAAAGAAATAGCCGAGTTTATAAAAGTCAGGTTAGAATCCGAATCAAACCCAACTCTATTTACCCCGGAGACTGTTGCAGAAATGGCAATAGAGGCAAGAAAGGTAAAACAAGAGGAAAAGGAACTTAGAGTAAATCTTGAAAACTTACGGGAAGAATCCCGTATAATATTAGGTATTCACGAAGTATATGGTTCTATATACAAAGACCTAGGATTCGATAAAGTAATAAAAAGTCCGCAAAGAAACCTAACAACAAATAAAAACCTCTTTAACATAGTAATGGCACGTATAGCGAATCCAACCAGCAAACGCTCAAGTGTAATTCAGTTAGAAAAAGATTTTGGAGTTAAGTTATCCTTAGAAGGCGTTTATAAGATGATGGATAAACTTGATAAAACGGCAATAGAAAAGATAGAACTACAATCATATTCAAATGCAAAAGAAATATTAAAAGAAAAAATAAACGTAGTATTTTATGACTGTACCACGCTTTACTTTGA
>BDSW01000354.1 GCA_002898175.1 bacterium BMS3Abin04 | reverse complement strand
AAACGTGTTGATAAAATGCTTGAGGATGGTCTGATTAAGGAAGTTAAAGATATTCTTAATCAAAATTATAGTAAAAACTTAAACTCTTTAAATACAGTTGGATATAAAGAAATAATTTCATTCTTAAATCATGAAATTTCGTTTGAAGAAGCTGTCCGTTTAATAAAACGTAATAGCAGGCACTATGCAAAAAGACAATTGACGTGGTTCAGAAAGGATGAAAGGATTGTCTGGTTTGATTTAGACAGTGCAAATCAATTGGAAGATATTGCCGAGGAGATAACTCAAAATATAAAGGAGTAATTTGTTCTAATGAAATTGTTTGAATATATTTAATTATAGATATTATTAATCATTTAACGGAACTTATACAAAATGAAAGAAAAAATAAGAATTGCTTCAGGGCAAGGATTTTGGGGCGATTTAATTGATGCACCGTATTATCAAGTAACCGAAGGTGATGTTGACTATTTGGTGATGGATTATTTAGCTGAAGTAACAATGTCAATTCTGCAAAAACAAAAAAACAAGAATCCCGAACTTGGTTATGCCAAAGATATTCCCGGACTTATGGAAAGAATCTTACCTGTTTGTAAAGAAAAAAATGTTAAAGTAATAACAAACGGCGGGGGAGTAAATCCGGAAGCTTGTGCAAATGCAATCTTAAAAGTTGCTGAAAAGCTGAATATTAAGAAATTAAAAGTTGCCGTTGTTTTAGGAGACAATATCAAAGACAGACTTGATGATCTGATTGAAACCGGCGCTGAGTTAAAAAATATGGAAAGCGGGGAAGCTATTGAACAGTTTAAAGATAAATTTTTAAGCGCAAACGTTTATTTTGGGGCTTTCCCGATAGTTGAAGCTTTGCAGAAAGGAGCCGATATAGTAATAACAGGCAGAACAACGGATACCGGGTTAACCTTAGCGCCTATGATTTACGAATTTGGATGGGAAAAGGATGATTACAATCTGCTCTCTGCAGGTACAATTGCAGGGCATATATTGGAATGCGGCGCACAATCAACCGGCGGTAATTTTTTAGGGGACTGGCAAAGTGTGGAAGATATGGCTAACATAGGTTTCCCGATTGCCGAAGCATTTCCTAACGGTGATGTAATAATAACTAAGCATGAGTCACTTGGCGGTAAAGTCGATTTGGCAACGGTCTCGGAACAATTGGTTTATGAAATTGGAGATCCTAAGGAATATATTACTCCGGATTGCGTTGCTGATTTTACTTCTATTCATTTAGAAGATTTAGGCAATAACCGTGTAAAAGTTTATGGTATTACAGGAAATAAGGAAACGGAATTTTATAAAGTTTCGTGTTCTTATGCCGACGGGTATTCAGCCTCAGGGTCTTTAACGTACTCGTGGCCGCAGGCTCTTACCAAGGCAAAAGCAGCTGATAAAATATTGCGTAAAAGATTGGAAAAATTAAACTTAAGTTTTGATGAAATTAGAACTGAATTTGTCGGTTATAATGCCTGCCATGGACCGTTGGCAGTTTCAATTCCGGAAGATGAAATAAACGAAATAATGCTGAGGATTTCCGTAAGATCAAGTGATTATCAATCGGTTGAAAGGTTTGGGAAAGAACTTGCCCCGCTTATTCTTACCGGTCCGCCTAGTGTTACCGGTTTTGCAGGAGGCAGACCAAAGCCGAGGGAAGTAGTTGCATATTGGCCTGCACTTATTCGTAAAACTTTAGTTGAACCAAAAGTTGAAATTATGGAGTTATAAAATGAAAATAAAATTATTAGATATTGCACATGGCAGAAGCGGCGATAAAGGCGATGCTGCAAATGTTGGAATTATTGCTTACGATGATAAAGGATATGAGATTATTAAAAATCATTTATCCAAGGAAGTTGTGAAAAAACATTTTGAAGGAATTTGTTTGGGTAATATTGACCGTTATGAGCTTCCCAATATTAGAGCATTGAATTTTGTATTGCACAATACGCTCGGCGGCGGCGGAACTGTTTCGTTAAAATTGGATGCACAAGGTAAAACATTAGCTGCCGCATTGCTCAGATTAGAATTGGATGTTGAAAACTAGGTACAAAAATCGTTTCCTATAATTTTGTTTCCATTCTATTCTTGAAATAGTTCGGAAAATGTATATTTGAAAAATGGAGTTAAAAAGATTATGTATGAGGAACAATTAAAAAATTTAGAAGGTCTCAAGTTAAGAATAGATAATCTACGGGGTTATCTTTGATGTAGATGGTAAAAAAGTTCAAATAAATGAATTAAAGAAACAGTCCGAAATTCCTGACTTTTGGAATGATCAAAAATCTGCTCAAGCAATTCTGCAAAAAATTAAATCTTTAGAAAAATGGGTTAATATTTGGGAAGATGTAAATAGTGCCCAAAACAATTTGAATGAATTTATTCAATTGGCAGAGATGGAAGCAGACGAATCTTACCTGGAAGAAATTGAAAACGAGTTTGCTCAACTCAAAAAGAAACTCGAAGATGTAGAATTCAAGAGTATGTTAAGCGGAAGAGATGATGACAAAAATTGTTTAATGACGATTCATTCCGGCGCTGGTGGAACTGAAGCTCAGGATTGGGCCGAAATGTTAATGAGAATGTACTTGCGCTGGGCTGAACAAAATAATTTCAAAATACATATTCTGGACAGACTTGACGGAGACGGCGCCGGGATTAAAAGTGTAACTATGGAAATTACCGGGGACTTCGCTTATGGTTATGCGAAAGCGGAAAACGGTGTACATAGATTAGTACGAATTTCTCCGTTTGATTCCAATAAACGAAGACATACATCTTTTGCTTCGGTGTTTGTTTATCCGGAAGTGGATGATTCGATTGAAATTGATATTAATCCTGCGGATTTGAGGGTTGATACGTATCGTTCCGGCGGAAAAGGCGGGCAGAATGTTAATAAAGTTGAAACCGCTGTTCGAATAACGCATATTCCAACAAATACGGTTGCAGCTTGCCAAACCGAAAGATCTCAGCTGCAAAACAAAACCAACGCAATGAAAATGCTTAAAGCAAAATTATATCAGCTTGAGTTGGAAAAACAGGAAGCCGAAAAGGATGAAGTTGAAAAAGGAAAAATGAAAATTGAATGGGGAAGCCAGATACGTTCGTACGTTTTCCATCCTTACAATATGGTAAAAGACCATAGGACTAATGTAGAAACATCAAACGTTCAGGCTGTAATGGACGGTGATATTAACAAGTTTATTAAAGCGTATCTTCTTAAGTTTGGGCATTCGAATACAGTATAAATTTAGAAATGCTTAGAAAAAAAGTCACTTACCATTATTTTTTTAAATAGTATGCATATGCCTTGTCATGGACTAAAACATGTAAAATAAGCCATTTATCCAAAAATTCTTCTAACTGACTTAACGTCCTTTCTTTACCGCTTTGAAGTTCTGAATTAAGATTAAAAATGTCTTCTATTAGTTTTTCGTGTTCCGCTATATGTTCTTGAAGAGTATTTGCAGGACAACGAGATGCTTTAGCAATTTTTTCTTCGTCTTTAAAGTGTGCCTCTGTGTATTGGATTAGTTTATTTAATATTGAAAAAATTTCCGACTTATTACTTTTCTGCTTCACTGCACTATGAAATTCGTTTACAATACTAAATAGATTTTTATGCTGCTGATCAATGTGTGGATTTTTGACGCTGAATACACCACACCACGTTACGTATTCCATTTTCACCTCTTTTGATTTTAACGGATATTATTTATTATCGGAAACATTATTATTAACTTTAGTGGCTTTAAAACATTTAAAGAGAAGACATTATAAAGTAAATGGATTAATATTCAATTAGTAACAAGAAACTAGTGTTGGTGTCCTATCCGCTTTAGGTTTGTAACTATTACAGTTTTCCCAATAACATTGCATAAAAAATGCAAAAAGTTAAAATATCGGCTAAAATTTGCAGATACTTTTATAGTGACATTATTCGGCACTATTTGATTAGTAGCATCTTTTTTGTTTTAATATGATTGCCGACATGCTTCGGCGTGTAAACTTGTAGTTGGTAAAAATATATTCCGCTTGTATTGTAAGATCAGAAGCACTAAAATTTACTTAGTAATTACCTGCAGCTTGTTTTTTATTTAAAAGTACTGCAACTTCTCTTCCTAACACATCATATACAATTAATTTTACATTGTATTGTGGAGACGCAAAATTTTGCGTCTTTACTTTTGGTATTTCATATTTTATTCTCGTAGTTGGATTAAATGGATTAGGGAAATTTTGATATAGTTGAAAATCATTCGGTACATTATTATAATTTTTAATCATTTTAGTTTTTCTAAATAGTCGGTAATTAGTCTAACGCCGAATCCCGTATTATATTTTTTAGTATAATTTGTAAAATCATGCTTAATTGAAGGACCGGCTAAGTCGATATGCGTCCACGGAATATTTTCATCAACAAAATGCTCGAGGAATTTTGCAGCTGTTATTGCACCGCCCCAACGACCTCCCAGATTACTAACATCGGCAATATCGCTTTCGATAAGCTTATCGTATTCGTCCCATAAAGGTAAACGCCAAACGCGTTCAAAAGTTTTTTGACCGGATTTATACAAAGAATCCGCCATTTCTTCGTTTTTTGTAAAAATAGCAGCAGTCGGTAAACCTAAAGCAACAACGGCAGCTCCGGTTAAAGTTGCAAAATCAATAATCTCATCCGGTTTTTGTTTTGAAGCATATTCAAGAGCATCGGCAAGTACAATTCTTCCTTCTGCATCGGTGTTTTTCACTTCAATGGTTTTACCGGAAGCTGTGCTTACAATATCGCTGGGTTTGTATGAATTACCTGAAATCATATTCTCTACAGCCGGTACTACACCAATTAACTCAAAAGGTAAATTTAGTAGTGCAGCAGATTTAATAATTCCTATTACCGCAGCTGCTCCGGCCATATCGGCTTTCATTTCAATCATTCCATCTGTCGGTTTAATAGACAGTCCACCACTATCATAAGTTACACCTTTACCTACAAGTACAATCTTTTTCTTTACTTTCGATTTTGGTTTATAATGCATAATAATCAGTCTCGGTGGATTACTGCTTGCTTTTCCCACTGCAAGTATTGCATTCATATTTCTTTTCTTTAATTCTTTATCATTAAAGATTGTAACTTTTACTCCTGCCTCGCTTAACTCTTTTTTAGCACGTTGTGCCAGCACATTTGGGGTTAAAGTAATTGCAGGTTCATTTGCTAAATCTCGTGCAAAGAAAACGGCGGAAATCATTTTTTCGGCTTTCGAAATCGATTCTTTCACTTTATGGGGATTGCCGGAATGAAATGTTATTTGGAATGAAGTAACTTTCTTTTCTTCGGTTTTATAAATATCGAAAGTATAATTCCCGAGCAATATTCCTTCAACAAATGTCTGATAATAATACTCTTCGTTGTCAAAAGCACCTGAAAAAGGGGAATAGTCGGGGATGAAGATATGCAAATTGCGTAAAGGTTGATCTTTTAATTTCGGAATTATTACCGAAAGGGAGTTCCTAAAAAAATCTGTTGTAAATGATTTTGAAATATCAACTTTCTGAATAAAA
>BDSW01000353.1 GCA_002898175.1 bacterium BMS3Abin04 | reverse complement strand
AGTTTTAAAAATTATTAACTTATCTTTTATAGAATATGTTTTAATTAGTAATAACAATTTTTCCGGAGTAATTTGCTTAAAAGGAATTTCAACTTTTTGTAACTGATCATAATAGTAAGCATATCTATTTTCGATAGACGAATATCTTGATATATATTGTTCAAAATTCTTTTTTAAAAACCTTCAAATGGAACTTCGGGAAATAGTTCTGATAAAAATGCAAGATATAGATTTCTCCCATATTTTCTATGGTATAATGGAATTATTTCAATATCTTTAAATGAAATGACTTTAGGTTTCTCAATAATTAAACTTAGAAAATATTCTATATATAATTTTTCATTTGGTAAGATTTTACCTCTAAGTTTTTTTATAATTGCTGATAAAATTTGTCTTATTCTTTCTCGAGTTAAGTTAAATGTTTGTCCTATTTCTTGTAAAGATGTTTTTCCATAGTTAGTCCACCTCATTAAACAAATGTCCCGTTCAATTTGACTTAATTGCTCTAAAAAATCATCTAATAAGTCTAGTATATATTTTGGATCATTCAATAATGCATTTATTTTATTTGTATCATAATTAGTAATCTTTATTACTTCTTCTTTAATTTGTTCAATTGAATCTCTACCTATATTCTTCTTAACAATTAAATTTTTCGCATCAACTTTAATTAAATCTTCAATTGTTCTGAATGTAGTGTCATCCAAAAGATAATTTTTAATCCTAATAGGTAAATTTATTTGGCATAAGAATATATCTTTAATTTTATATAACTTGTTCGCAAAATCATTGGAAACTTTGCCAAATAAAGGGACATTTGTTTCTTTTAGTAGTTCTTCTTGAGTTTTAAAATAGTTTCCATCAAAAATTTCAGGATGTTTACTTACAAAAAATTCTATTTCATTTCTAGTATCACGAATACTTTTTCTACCACAATTTCTAATACCCAGTAATTCATAAGGAGAGGTATTCAACAAATCTTGAAGTGCTTTAATATTTGTTTTTTCCAGTATATTTTTGAATCTGACAGTCAAATCCACGTTGGCTATAGGAATATGTGTTATTTGGACTTTAGTTCCGTCACCATTCCCATTAAAAAAGATGGTTTCTTTAAGTAGTCCTTTAACAAATTTAAGGTTACTTTGTTCTTTGCCGTTCATAAATTATGTTGAAGAAATTTATAGTTCTATATCCATACTATCCGAATATCACTCTCTACAGTTTTAAACTCCTTATCTCCTGTAACGAGTTTCGCTTTTTGTACTTTTGCCAATGCAGCAGCAAATGCATCTGCATATGACATTTTGTGGAACGCTTTAAAATTAGCAGCTTCAAGTGTTAAAGATTTATCGGCATCAATAATTTTAATCGGATATCTATTAATAGTTTTAAGGTATAGAGATGCAATTTCCTTCCCCTGTTCCCGTAAAACTATATAATAAATTTCACCCCAATTAATTACGCTCATGAATATCTCTGCTTTATCTATTAGTCCTTGCTTAATAATATCAGAAACTTTTTGTGCACCTTTCTCTCCCTCCACGTAAGAGATAAGCGAGTAAGAATCAAGGACATATTTAGGTAATCTTTTCATAGCTTACTTTCAACTTTTTTTTCTGCCATTAACTTTTGCAGTAGTTTGCCTTTCGTTCCAAGAAATCCAATATTCTTATCGATCGTTTCCTCTGTTAACGGTAACATTATAATTTCACCGTTTTCTTCCTCAAACCGTATTTTTGTCCCGATCTTAATCCCGTACTTCCTTCGTAGTTTAGCAGGAATTACTACTTGACCTTTTGTTGTTACGACTGATACTTCCATGACGTACCTTTTAATTTTTATACTACAATATAAAAAAGTATTACATATTTAGCAAGTAATACATTGTATTTTTCTATTACTTTAGAAAAGATGAAACGCAGATCCGCTTCGACGGACAAGTTTGTTATAATTGATTTTTACGAATGATTCTTTCTACATTTCCCCGTAAGGCATTTGAGGTTTTTTGCCTAACAATCTGGCATAAACTGCTAATGATCCCCTGTGATGTGCCGTATGATCGACAACAGCTCCAACAACAGACATTTTCGGTGCGCTTTTCATTATCTCATCTGTAATCGGCGCCATTAATTCAGCATCCGGAACAGCTTTCAATCTTTCAATCCCTCTTGCAGTAGCTTCTTTGAAATATTTTACAGATTCATCAAACGAAGTATATTTTCCCATTCTTTCAGCATAGTTTTCAAAATTTATATCAAATCCTTTATCGCCGAAAGCACCTTCAAAAAACCAGTCGACTGTTTCTGCGGTATGACCTACATGTTGAGCGACAGTATACATTTCTTCATTTGGTCTAAACCCGGAATCTTTTTCCGTTAAACAGCTAACTGTATTAAGAAAAAACTTTTCTTGAGTTTTTAATTGTTCAATTAAACCTTCTTTCATCATGGGAACTCCTTTTTATATTTTGAATATGGATTAGGTAAAATAATTTTAATTATATTCAATAGTATTGAAAAATGTAAAGTTATGTAAAAATACCATTACATTTCCAATTCATAACCAACAACATCCATCCCACCGTATTCACTGCGGACTAACTCAAAAGCAAAACTGAATATTTTATTTATTTCTTTTCCACCGGATTTTTCGGATGACGTACTTTTTTGTTTGTATCTTAAAATTAAATCCGCTTCAACTTTGCTTTTATCCGTAATCTCAATTTTATTGAACAAAACTTCTTCCCGAACAATAAGTTTATCTACATCTTCAAATAATGCAGCAAAACTTTTAATAAATTTTTCTTTTGAAACTATTTTACCGGCAATGCTTAACGGCTTTTCATTTGCTATATGCAAATCCTTATATTCGGAATTATTCAAAAAATCATAAATTAAATGTTCAATAGTATCTTTGGAATCCAATTTATCGTTTGGATGAAATTCTTCGTAGATATAATTTGTATTCATTCCTTCAATGCGCATATTTTGCATTACATGTTCCGGTAATTCTTCTGTAATAAATTTGTAAAATTCTTCATCGGTTACATCATCATTTTCAACTACATGAATGTTTATATTATTCGTATTATAAATTTGCATCACTTTTTCAATTTCTTCAGAAAGATCAATTTGATTTACTGCCTCTAATTTTTTGAATACCGGATTTCCTAAATATTCAATCACTTTCAAATATTCGGTACTTGCAGCTTGTTCTTCAAATTGTTGAACATAATTAAGGAATTCATTTTCAAGTTCCGGTGTAAGTTTACTATCATCAGGTTTATGAAAATCACCGCCGAATTTTTCTTTTAGTTCTTTTTTCTTCTTTTTGTTTTCTTCATTTAAAAAGAAATTTTGGGCATCTTCCGAGTAATCCATTTCTGCTCCAATTTATTCAAACAAACCACTAATATCTTCTTTTGTAAGATTTTTTAACAAACTCGATTCGGTAGATATTATTTCTTTAACCATCTTTTGTTTTTTTTCTTGCAGGTAAAGTATTTTTTCTTCTATAGAATTTTTAGTGATAAATTTATAAACAAACACATTTTTATTTTGTCCTATACGGTGTGTCCGATCGGTAGCTTGTGTTTCAACTGCAGGGTTCCACCAGGGATCATAATGAAAAACATAATCCGCTTCCGTTAAATTTAAACCGAATCCGCCTGCTTTAAGACTAATTAGAAATACTTTTATGTCATCATTCTCTTTGAAATTTTTAACATGCTCCTCTCTTTTCCTAGTACTTCCCGTTAATAGTTCATATTGAATTTCCTCTTTACCCAAATAAGTTTGCATAATTTTTAACATCTTAACAAATTGCGAAAAGACAAGTACCTTATGCCCTTCGGCAACTACTTTGTTTAACATCATTTTGAATTCTTCAAACTTAACGGATTTTTTATTATAGTCATTATTTACCAGGACAGGATGATTGCATATTTGACGCAGTCTTAATAATCCTTCCAAAACTTTGAAGCCGCTTTTTTTTATTCCTTTTTCTTCAATCTCTTTCAGTATTTCAGCTCTAATGGAATTTTTCCAAAAATTGTAAACTTTCTCTTGGTCTTTTTCCATTTCGCAATAATGAATTGTTTCTGTCTTCTCGGGTAAATCTTTTGCAACTACATCTTTCGTCCTTCTTAAAAGAAACGGATAAATAGTCTGCTTCAATAATCTAATGCTTGATTGATCCTCCTCCTTTTGAATCACTTTTACAAACGTATCATTGAATTTTTTGAATGACCCTAATAAACCTGGATTAAGAAAAGCCATTTGCGACCATAGTTCCGTCAGGTTATTTTCTATCGGTGTTCCTGTTAAGCATAAACGGTAATCGGCATTAAGCTTTCTTACCACTCTGCCGGTTTTTGAATTAGGATTTTTTATTTTTTGAGATTCATCCAAAATGATATAATGAAATTGAAAATTCCGTAATAGTTCAAAATCTCTCAAAAGAAGTCCGTAGCTGGTAATAACAACATCGTATTTTTCAAATACCGAACTATCTTCCCGTTCCCTGGCAATACCGGTATGGTTCAATACTGAAAAGCTCGGCGCGAATTTATTAATTTCATCAATCCAATTAAATACAACGGAAGTTGGGGCAACTATAAGATTTGTGTACGCTTTTTTTTGCGATTTTTCTTTAAGCAGCAGAACTATTGATTGAATGGTTTTCCCAAGTCCCATATCATCGGCAAGTATTCCGCCGAAAGAATATTCTTTCAAAAAGAAAAGCCAATCCAAACCAAATTTTTGATAGTCGCGGAGTTTACCCTTAAAACTACGCGGGATG
>BDSW01000352.1 GCA_002898175.1 bacterium BMS3Abin04 | reverse complement strand
AGTCTCGTCCAAACATTTGCATTCCACTTTGCCAGCTTAGAAGCTTGTTTGAAATATTCAATTGCAGTAGAATCATTTTTTCCCGTCAAAGATATTTCACCAAGGTATGCCTTTACTTGCCAATCGGAACTATCTTTATTAATCTCCTGCAGCAGTTCTTTGGCCAAAGGTAAATCGGTTGTATCCTTAGTAGCCCGGGCTAAAAACATACCTGCTATTTTAAGCTTGGTTTGAAAAGGTACATTTTTCTCATGAATTATTTTTTTATATTCACCGGCTCCTTTAGTCCATTCATCCTGCTGTACAAAAGCAGTCCCTTTCAATTCGATCAGCTTTAGGTCATTCGGGTACAATCGCATGGCATCATTTATTAATTTTAATGCTTTTTCGTATTTCCCCGATTTAATGTAAGCCTCAGCTAATATTTTCTGCAGATTTAAACTTGAAGGATTAAGTTCTAATAAATTTTCTACGGTTTTAATCGTTTCGTCAACTTTACCTAAGCGTTCGTTCAAGTCTGCAATCTTTATTAAAACCATCCACTCCGGTCCTGTTACATTTAACAGTTTTTTATAAATATCCAAAGCTTCCAAAGGTTTATTAGCTTCGTAAATTTGACCTAGATTGAAATAAGCTTCGATATCCGTTGAATCCATAGCAATAATTCTTTTAAATATCGATTCCGCAGAATCCGGATTATTACTTACATAGTAAATCCTACCGAGGAGAAAATAATAGTCTGGATTATTAGGTTCTTGACTAACAGCTTTTTCGGCATACTGTCTTGCAAGGGCAAGTTTATTAAGCCTAAGATAATTTTTACTTAAGGCATAATGTATTCCAGCGGATGAATCGAGCTGAAGTGCATCTTGATATTCCAAAATTGCTTCAGCATATCTATCTTTCATTTCATCAACTTTACCTTGGATAAAATGCGAAAGCGCAATTTTTTTTGCTGCCACAGAATCCTGGTACGCAGTAATATTCCTCGTATCTTTCTGAGCGCTGGCAGCACAACTAATTTGTGTCAATAAAATCAAAATATACTTTAGTGTTCTTTTCATTAGGCTAATCTTTTTATAAGTCATGATGTTTATACTTTCTGCAAAAACAATAAGTGAATATATATATTCTTTTTTCTAAGTATTTAAAAAATTAAAAATATAATTTAGTGGTTTTAATAACAAGAGATTTAGAAATGAACAGTTACCGGTAATTCATAATATTTTGAATCAAACTTTTACCGGTTATATAAAATACTACAGTTTTTAGATACAAACCCAAGAACTAAAAATTCATTTCATCTTCAACTGTTGCAAGCATACTAAGGTAACTTTCATATCTCTCAATACTTATTTTCTCATCTTCAACGGCTTTATGCACCGCGCAACCGGGCTCGTGATAATGCGTGCATGAGTTAAATTTGCAATTATGAATAAATGGCAGAAACTCCCTAAAATAATGTCCCAAATCTTCTTTCTTTATTCCGTAAGGATCAATTTCTCTAATGCCGGGTGTGTCAATTATGTAAGTTCCCTCACTTACCTTAACCATATTACTTGTTACTGTTGTGTGTTTGCCCTTGTTTGAATATTCACTGATATCACCAACTTTAAAATTTAATTGCGGGAACATTTTGTTTAACAATGATGACTTACCTACGCCCGACTGTCCCCAAAAAATATTTACTTTATTTTTAAGCATAAGAAGCAATTCATCTATTCCAGCGCCTTCTGCTGCACTGCTTAGAACAACCTTATAACCGATTCCCTCGTAAAGATGTTTCCATTCCACAATATAACTTTGCTCAATCAACAGATCGATTTTATTTATTACTAAGACAACATCTATTTGAGAACTTTCCGCAGCAACAATAATACGGTCAATTACTTTGTTATTAAACTTTGGTTCATCAACACTACTTACTAAGAAAAGTTTATCAAGATTGGATGCAATTATCTGCTCAAACCTTTGTCCTCTAAAACTTAATCCTTTAATTCTCGGTGTTTTCCTTGAAAGATAATTTTTTCTATCTTTTATTCCCTCAATCACACCAACATTATCATCCGACATCGTAAATTCAACAATATCGCCAACTACAGCAAAGTCGTAGGTATAAAGTTTTTCCTTTTTAAGATTTAATTGCTTTTTGAATTTCCCTCTTAAAAAACAACGAACTTGTTTACCTGAAGAGGTCAGTACATAAAAATCCTTGCTTTCAACTCTAACTATTCTACCTTCTATTACAACCTCGAATAACTATTTGTTTTTCTTATTCATTTTTAATCTTGAAAATACAAATATAAAATCTTGTAGTAAACAATTTATAAAAAAAGAGAGATAAGAAAACTCATCTCTCCTCAATCTTAACATTATTTACAAAAATTTTAATATTGATAAACGAAATTTAATATAAAATTATCCCGTTTAATATCTTGGAAAGTTCTTGATTCGTTAACTCCGTAATTATCTCCGAAATTTTCCCACCATCCGTGAGCATAAGCTAAGTTTACTGCAAAATTACTATTCGGTGCAATTCCTAACCCTGCAGTAAAATATTTTTTATCAAACTCCGGCGGATCATCTTTAAATGGTGATTTCATATAAATAAAACCGCCTCTTAAAGCTAAGTCCATAAATGGGAAACGGTATTCAAAGCCCAGATTATAATTAACTACTCCTCTGAATAAATTGTTTATGTCTCTATTGTTTTGTTCACGAGCACCTTCATCAAGCCCGTCTGTAAATTCCATACTCCTATAATCAATAAGTTGAACTTGACCCGTAAAAACAGCAAATGGTAAATTAAGCGCCGCACCGGTTGTAAATTCATAAGGTGTACTGATATCATATTCTGTTTTATTATCTATCGGTGGGTTCAGTGTAAAGACTTGCCCGCTTCCAAATGTACTTTCACCGGATACAAAATAGCTTTCTTTAATAGTATAATGACTTGGGAATTTTATTGTTGCACCGATATTTATTAGTGGATTAAGCTTATATAAAACGCCGGTTTTAAAATCCCAGCCGCTTAAATCCCAACTTAAAATATCATTCAAATAAAATGATTGAAAATCGGCTGTCGAACTGTCACCCGGATCCGTTAATCCCGGATATAAGTTATTAACATCCTCTTCGGTATATTCCCTATTATTTTTGTATGTCCCGTTTAAGATATCAAGTGAAGCACCAAGATATACATCCTTGGCAATTTCTATTGCCCCGGAGAATGCAAACGCATTTATATTACCGGATTGGATGATGTTGCCTGATTGTTTTAGACCACCGCGAATTATTGTATCATCAAAAAGATAATTACCGCCGGCATCGTTCACAGGATAGCTTACGCCCAGCAAATAAGCAATATCATCATTAGTTGAAGTCAGGTCTTGAATCATTGATGAGTTATTAGGATTAATTGCTTCAAATTTAAGCGATTTAGAAAAATCTTTTATTCGTCCGTAACCTATTGAAAAGACCAGACTTCCTTTATAAGTTGCTACAGGGAAAACCATTCCAAATTGGCTGAAATCAGTTGAACTATTAGTTGCATCAGATTTATTATTAAAAAATGACGTGTTGTTATTTATTGACGTGTAATTTAGTCCACCGTAAACTTGCTGTTTTGAAACAAGTCCGAGTCCAGCCGGGTTAAAAAAAGCTCCCGAATAATCATTGCTTAGAGCGCTGTAACTGTTTCCAAGACTTAAAGCCCTCGCACTGGAACCTAACCCCGGTGTCGATAATCTTAATGCATCATTGAAGTTCTGCGCACTGACTAAATCATAAATCAAAAATCCTAAGAATATTGAAATACCAATAATATGTTTAATCTTCATTATTAACCTCTACTATTTCTTCTTTTATTTCTATAATTACTATTTTGTGAATGACCGCCCCTGGAATTTGTACCAGCCGAATTTCTCAATTTGTTGCCGCTTGAATTATTTCGATCGGAATTGGGTTCCCTTAACTTTGTTATCGGTTTGGGTGCCGGCATAATTATTATTATCGGATTTACGGGAACCGGATAAACAATTACCGGTTCCCGTGGTTCATTAACCTCTTCAACTTCCACATCACTAACAGAATAAGATGTATAACATCCGCTTAAACCCATCGTGATAAACAATATTGTACCGAGAGTAAAGATTTTCTTAAACATCTTTATCTTCTCCTGCCACTACTTCTTGAACCACTACTTCGTGAACCACTACTTCTGGAGCTGCTACCGGAATAACCTGACCCTCTTGAACGACTAGGAGCCGAATAACTTCTTGAACTACTCGAAGATCGACTGGGTGCAGAATAACTTCTTGAACTACTCGAAGATCGACTGCGAGGGGTATAACTTCTCGAACTGCGTGAACTTGCACCAGGTTTAGAATAACTTCTAGGTCTTGAATAATTATTTGGTTTGGAATAATATTTTTTAGATTTCAAATGTCTTTTTGCCGGAGCTCTATACGATCTGTTCTTTGATTTATACTTCGTTTTTTGAGTATAAGATCGTGCTCGATTATAGGTATTGCTATTCCGAGTATAATTCTTTTTCTTACTCGAAGATTTTCTATAACTGCTTTTACTGCTTGATCGCCTGGATGTTTTATCTCTTCTTACACTAGTACGGCTTCGTTTGTATTGTGTATTGCTCTTGCTTCTGGTTACTCGAGAATTCCTATTATAACTTCTACTACCTTGATTCCTAATCGTTTTCTCAGTTCTGCTTTTTGATCTTTTCGTATATGTTTTACGTGTTTTACTAACTCCGGATTTTGAAATAGTACTTCCTCTATAAGTAGTACTGCTTCTTCCGGCTCGGTCAATACCAGATAATCCGCTTCTTCTTGTTTTATATCGTCTACCGGAATTTGAGTTTCTCAGCTTGGTATATCTGTTAGTTCTGTATTTGTAAATTCCATGTGAATAAGGATAATAATTATAGTAACCATAATAATTATAACTTCCATAATAATAAGGGTCGTAGAAGGAATAATAATAAGGAGAATAATAAGAGTTCCAATAGAACGGATCGTAATAAAATCCGTAATTAAAATAAAAATCCGGATAATAGTTTGAATAATAATAGTATCTATTGAAACGATTTGTCCACGGGATATAACCACCATAGTTATCATAATCATAGTAATAATTGTTGACAACCGGAGGATTTGAGTAATAATCTCCGCCTAATCCACGATAATCATTGTTATAATATTCTGTAGAATCTTCATACTCCGCCGTATCAGGATATTCCTCGTAATATCCTTCGGATAAAGTATCTTGATATGCATAATCATTATCACCTCGTTCAATTCTGCCATATTGATCACCGGAATCGTCACGTGATAATTGAGTATAACATCCAGACAATGAGAATGTCATTAGAATAACAATTAACATACTTATGTATTTCATTTTACTTTCCTCCTGCTTCTAATATTCAATACACATTAAAGCAAAATGTATGCCTAAATAATTATCATTTTTAAGCTGTTTTGCACAATTTAGAAAGCTTTGTGTATAATATTTTATTTTATTGTACATCATTGTATACAGATAATCCTAATTTGATGTTCCATAGAAACATATACATAGAGAATATTATAAATTCTGAGTTAGAAACAGGCAGGCAAAAAGCCGAAGCTGAAAAAATATCTAATTTACTATTCCGAATAATTAAACTTGTTTAATAATAATCTAATGATTAATTCTTGATAAATTTGTTTAATTTTACTAGAACAATCCTTTAACATATTCTATGTAAATTGCACGATCAACGGGATGAGTACCCTCTAAATTTTTATTATTTAATA
>BDSW01000351.1 GCA_002898175.1 bacterium BMS3Abin04 | reverse complement strand
CCCAATATATTCCGCCGAGGGGAACAGAACCAACAGATTCTTCAATTGCAGTAATGTCTAATATAGTCATACCGGTTATTGAAGCGTTGTGCTTTTTTGCAATCATTATCGCGTATTTAATTGCATTTTCGGTGTACTTTGAAGAATCGAGCGGAACTAAAATTCGTTTGATCATTTTTTCCTCTTAATACTTGTTTTTAATTCACTTAATAATAAAAATACAATTTTTTTTAATTGATAAAAATATTTTAATCTAAAACTATCACACAGTCCTCGGCATCACCAAAATGTGTTGTGATGTATTTATCCGCGCTTTCATCGTTAATCCAGCGCTCACCGTCAAGTAAATATCTGAATTTATATTCATGATGTTCCGGCAATTCTATTACTGTTTTAAATTTTCAGGTTTTTTTATTTTTTTCATTTCGTTAGCGTGCGAATCCCACTTATTAAAATCGCCTACAACGCTGGCTCTTTCAAATTCTTGAGAACTCTTTTTGGGTATAATAAAAGTTACTTTGTGATTTTTTTTGCTTTTGATATATTTTTTTGTAATTGACATTTTAACGCCTCCTTTTTTCTTTAATATCAAATAAAAAGGAAGCCGAGTAAATCAACTTCCTTTCGTTTTTCATTCGTCTCTTTGAACCAAATTCATACTCTTAATACAATAATTTTTAGAACAAAGTTACAATAAAATTAGTGGGAATGTACTTCCGTATGAGTTTGTGCCGAAGTTCCTAAAGCACCAAAACCACCAATCATAAGTAAAATACCACAGATTATTGCGTTCCATTCATTGCCCAGCCCTACAACCAGGTTAGGAATGAATGCTGCAATGATTAACCAAATACCAACTATTCCGGTTAACCATCCTTGCCATGGTTTTTCTTTAGCCATTGCGAAACCTGCTATAGCAGCTACGACACCAACTATAATATCATCCCACAAATTTCCAGTTGCTGTAAAATTTAAGAAAGCTGCTATAAACAGCCAAATACCAATTATTCCGTTCGTCCATGCTTGCCACATTTTAAGCCTCCCAAATATTGTTGTTAATAAATTTGTTTTTCAATAATTTCAAGAACTTACTTACCGAATATCAAGCTGTGTGCCAACTTTTTACATAATTGTAACTTATTTATTTATAATAAGTTGCCGATTTTTCCGTTTTTAGAACTTTCAGTTTACGAAAAGCAATTTCACAGTAAATTTGCAATTTATTACCGGGATATTTTAGATGAATTAATACGAGTAGTTTAGGGTGAACTTTTTGTTTGATTTTAATCGATAAACACAACAAATAAAACTTTCTTTTGTCAATTTATAAATTCTAAAAAGCTGTTATTTAACTTATAAATGTGAAATGATAATTCACAGCTGTTTTTATTCGTAATATTATTCATTTAAGTATGAAGTTAGCTTAAAAAATAACATTGTATTTTTAGTCAGTCAATTTTTAATAAAAGGAATCGAACAAATGCAGGTATTTATTTCTCCTCCGAAAAGAACATTTTTTCTACTACAATTTGGAATTTGGATTGCTGAAAGGATAACTAAAAACGAACTGCTGCCGGCTCGAATTTTAGCGTGGTATCCTAAAACAGCCGTTGGTTCGGGTATGTTGGAATCTTTAGCTGCACATAAAGATAAAAATATAAGTCGAAGATTATTAAAACTTGTTCGCGTACAAACATCTTTTGCCATTTCGTGTCCTTTTTGTATTGACATGAATTCTAATAAATATAAAAAATATAATATTTCAGACGAAGAACTTTTGGTTCTCCAAAATTTGAAAAGCGCAGAGGAAGTAAGAACTCTATCGCCGCGGGAAAAGGCAGCACTTGAATATGCCGTAAGTGCATCTCAAACACCAATTGCTTTTACACAGGAATTGATTGAAAAAGTGAAAATGCATTTTACCGAGAGAGAGATGGTTATTTTAGCTTCTACCGTTGCACAGGTTAATTATTGGGGAAGATTAATTCAAGCTCTTGGCGTTCTTCCTGCGGGGTTTTCTGATAAATGCGATATTCTGCATCTGGAAAACTATACAACTCTAAAAACATAAAAATTTATCTGAATTTATCAACGTCAATATTATGTTTTTTAAGAAGATTCTGTATTTGTCTTCTGTCATAACCGCTTTTTTCTGCCGCTTTGGTTATGTTGCCCGACGTAGATTCCAAAAGACTAATCAAAAATTTATACTCTATATTTTCAAGTATGTTTTCCGTTTGCTTTTTCTTGTACTCTTGTAAATCAATTTTTGTAAGAGGAATATATTCCGCGTTAATTTCATACGAATCAACAATTTCGGTCGGCAATAATTCGGGTTTTATTATCCCGTCTCTAGCCAAAATCATTGCCTGCTGAACAACATTTTCCAGCTCTCTTATATTTCCGGGCCACTTGTAAGATTTCAACATATCAAAAGCTCTATCCGAAACTTTCAACTGTTTTATGGCATTCAGATCTTTATGCTTTTCAAGAAAATGATTCACCAGTATCGGAATATCTTCCGTCCTTTCTCTTAGAGCCGGAATATGAAGATAAACAACTTTAAGCCGGTAATATAAATCCTGTCTAAAATTATTTTTTTGAATTTCTTCAATTAAACTTCTATTAGTTGCCGCAACAATTCTAACGTCGGTCTTTAGGTAAATTGTTCCACCGACTCTGGTAAATTTCTGACTTTCAACAACGTGCAATAATTTTACTTGAAGGTCCATGGATAATTCGCCTATTTCGTCTAAAAATAAAGTCCCGCCGTCAGCCAATTCAAATTTTCCCTTTTTCATATTTACCGCACCGGTAAAAGCCCCTTTTTCATGACCGAACAATTCGCTTTCGAGTAAGTCATGAGGAATAGCGCCGCAGTTTATTTCAACAAAGGGCTGATCGGCGCGATCGCTTAAATAGTGAACCGCTTGAGCAAACAATTGCTTCCCGGTTCCTGATTCACCTTCAATTAAAATTGTTGCCGGTGTTTTTGCAACATGAGTTATTGTATCTAACAGTTCTTTAATTTTAGGGTTGATCGAAATAATCTCGTTAAATCCCTCGTATTTTTTTAACTGCTCTTTTAGCCGGATATTTTCATCTAACAAGCGTCCAAAATTAAGCGATTTTTCAATCAAAGCTTCCAGCTCGTCAATTTTGAGCGGTTTTAGCATATAGTCAAGAGCGCCAAGCTTCATTGCTTCCACAGCATTTTCAACACTTCCGAATGCCGTAACAATTATAACAGGAATACTTTTGTGGTGCTTTTGGATATGTTCAAGTAATTCTATACCGCTCATACCGGGCATTTTTAAATCGGTAAGAACAAGATGAACTTTATTTTTGTTAAGAAGGTTTACAGCCTCTTTACCGTTTTGTGCAAGCAGAACTTTATACTTATCGCTTAATTCCATGCTTAATATTTTTCTTTCCCTTTCTTCATTATCTACAATTAAAATTGTTGGTGTTGTTATATCCATTTTTAATCTCTTTCTTGTTTTTTTGCTGTTTGCGGAAGTCCAATTATGAACTCGGTTTTGCCATATTTGGAATTGAATTCAAGTTTGCCTTTTAAGCTTTCAATTATACCATGAGCAATAGACAATCCCAAGCCGGTACCTTCTTCTTTAGTTGTAAAAAACGGGTTAAAAACAGAATTTTTGTTTTTGTCTTCCATCCCAATTCCGTTATCAATTACTTTAATTATGATGCCGCGGCTTTTCCTTACAATATTAAATTGTATTTCCCCATCCTCACAGTTAAAATTATTATTTGTTTTAATTCTTTCCTTAATCGCCTCAAATGCATTTAATCCGAGATTAAGAAGTACTTGAAAAAGTAAATCGCTGTCTGTTTTTATTTGAATATTATTGCCGTCAATTTGTTTTTTTAAAATTATGCTGCAATCACCTTTCGATTCAATATTAATTATAACCTTGTCCAGCAATTTATCCAAATCAACAGTTTTAATATTAGGATTTCGAAATTTTGAGAGTTTTAGAAAATCCTTTAATGTTCTTTCCAGCCTGTCAACTTCATCCGAAATGTAATAAATTAATTCTTTTTGCTGGTCTTTTTGCAAATTCTTTCTTAATAAAGTTTGAGCAGACATTGATATTGTATTCAGAGGATTTCTAATTTCATGTGCAACACCGGCAGTCAACTGACCGAGAGCAGCTAATTTTTCCAACTCAAACTCTTCCTTAGCTTTTTCTTTCATTCCCTCAATCATTAAATTTCTTTGATATGCTAAAGCAACTTCGTTAGAAAATATAGAAAGGGCTTCCAGGTCGTCCGAAGTAAATTCTTTTTGATATTTTTTTTCGGACAGCATAATTATTGCAAGCAATTTGTTTTCAAAAATTAGCGGAATTACAACGTTTATTTTATTATTTATAAACGTCTCGTTTAATTCGCTGTTTGATTTGGAATACTTTAACTCGTAAAATTCAATTGCTTTTCCGTGGCTAAATATTTCTTTTATAAAATCATCGTCCTGACTTATTGATAAATCCAGCTTATTGTTTTTCGTTGGGCGGTATTCTTTAGCTTTCGTATCATAAACATATATGAAAGCATTTTTCAATTTGAAATTTATTTCTATAAAAGATTGAAGCTTTTCAAAAAAAACATCTCCGGGTAGATAATTTTGTATTTGGCGGGAAAATTTGAAAAAGTTATGCCGGTACTCAATTATATCTCTATTTAAAAAGCGGTCAATTAAATTCTGTAAACGAATTTCTAACGGTCTTATTAAGAAAACCAAAATTATCAATATTACTCCGCCAAAGAAATAAGAATTAATATTAAAAAACTCGGCAATTGTTTTGCCCAAACCCAGTATTATTAAAAAATAAACCGCTAATACAGCCGAAGAAAGGAGAGAATATGTAATTCCGCCTTTTACAATTTGTTTTATATTTAAGAAATGATACCTGAGAATTGCAAATAAAAAGAAAGTGCTTATTAAAAAAGTTAACAGTGTAGATAATGAATAGAAAGATAAAGTCGGTTCAAATGATGATCGGAAAGAATTAATAAGCAGGTATAAAAAAAGTATGGTTAAGAATCCGTAAAGAAAAAACTTAGCCTGATTTTTCTGCTTAATTGTTTTGAGTCTTTTTATTTTAGTATATAAAACTATGCTTCCCCAAACCACATAAATAAGTGAAATTAAAACCAATCCGAAAAACCGAAAATCGACGTTATAAATAAATCTGTAATAATAAATTTTTGAATAATTACTTAACGGCAGTAATTTTATTTGAAAGTTAGGAAACGAAAGGATTAAAAAGAATACCGGAATACCGAACAATATTAAAAAGAAAGAAATTCTTTTTGAGTAAGAATGAAAATTTTTAGGAAATACATACGCAATTGCCACAAAAAAAGCCGGGGTTAAAAAGATAATTCTGTAGAGTATTTGAGCTCCGAAAAGTGCACTTTCGATATTTGAGCTATTTAAGATTAATACTTCCGATAAATTCCAAGCAACAAAAACGAAAACAAATGCAGAAAACCACCTATTAATGTATGCCTTAGGATTGTCTAACAAAATAATTAAGGCAATACTAAGATTTATAGTAAATGAAATAACTGCCGGTAAAGAATAAATATTCAATTTAAGCTATTTTATATTGATTTATAATTTTATCATTTTGAAATAATATAACCAAAAATACGGAATTAGTATAATTATATCATTCATGTTTGAGACGAAACATGCTCGGTGGAAGAATAATAGAAATTTAATGTTCAAACAAATATTTTGAACTTAGATAATATATTATTTAATTATAAACAACGTGCTAATTGCTTGACAAAAACAACTCTAATCTATTCTCGGTATTAACTTGACTGGTTCCGGCTTCGAAATCCAGCAAAAGCATATTAACTCCGTATTTATCTTTTAATTCCCTGTATTCACCTTTAGCTACAATATGGTTGGAAATACAGCCGAATGGCTGAACTGAAATTACGTCTTTAACACCTTCGTGCGACATTGCCGCAATTTCCATCGGTAAAAGCCATCCTTCGCCGAACTGCAAATACTGCGGCATAACATTATCATTAGAGATCCTGCAAAATAAGCCTTAAAGAGCAAGGATCGTTCTAGTCGTATACTTTTAAGAAATTAAGCAGACATGAGATTGTGAAGTCCGGCAATATTCTTAAAAATAATAGTATGTTTAGATAAAGGATACCTAAACCTTTGAGATAATATTTGATAAATTTTCATTTTCCCGAAGGTGTG
>BDSW01000350.1 GCA_002898175.1 bacterium BMS3Abin04 | reverse complement strand
TACCTGGTAGCCGTAAGTGATTATTCACCTAAGGAAATAATAAATAAAAAAGCAGCTGAGGTTTCCCGGAAAAAGAAGTTAAGTTCAGAATACGATGAACTTGATATTAAATTCATTAGAAACGAAAAGCTGATAAATAAAATTAAAGAATGGTCGATAAACCCGGATATAAAATTAATAGCATTCAAATTTTCCGCAAAAACCGAATCGAAAAAAAAGCTTGCAGAAATCAATAAAATATTTTCTCATACCGGCGCTGAATTTATAGTATCTAATTCCCTTTACGATAGAAATCAAAATGTCCAATCAAAATTTGAAATTATTGAAGCCGGCGGGAAAAGTTTTTTGGTCGAATCTGCACTGGAATTATCAAAGAAGTTATACAAAATTATATAGGAGGATTAAATGGTTTTGTGTCTTGATGTTGGAAACACGCAAATTTACGGGGGACTTTTCAGAGAGAACAATTTAGAATTACAGTTTCGAAAAAATGCGCGTGAAGGCTTTTCATCGGATGAAATAGGAATTTTTCTGCAAAATGTGATTCGAGGAAACGGATATGATACAAATGAAATAGAAAATATATCTATATGCAGTGTAGTCCCCGATAAAGTTCATTCACTATCCAGCGGGTGTATAAAATATTTTAATATTACTCCTTTTTTCCTTGAACCGGGCGTAAAAACAGGATTGAAAATAAAGTACAAAAATCCTCTTGAAGTAGGTGCCGATAGAATAGCGAACGCAGTTGCCGGAATTAAAAAGTATCCTAACAGAAATCTGATTATAGTTGATTTCGGGACGGCTACAACATTTTGTGTCATTTCAAAAGCTAAAGAATACTTGGGCGGTATAATATTGCCGGGAATACGTATTTCAATGGAAGCATTGGAAGCTCAAACCGCTAAATTACCCCGGGTAGAAATTAAAGGTATTGATAAGCCCTTTGGACAGACAACTATTGAAAGTATTCAAGTAGGACTATATCAAGGACAAGCAGCTATAGTACGCGAGCTCACTAAAAAAATTACCGTTGAAACTTTTCAAGGTGAAAAACCTGTTATTATAGGCACAGGAGGATTTTCCACATTGTTTCAGAATGAAGGCTTGTTTAATGAAATTTCACAAACTTTAGTTCTGCAGGGTTTAAACGAAGCGCTAAAATTAAATAAGGAATCAAAATATAAGGAATCAAAATGAATAGGATATTATTGAAATCTAAAATTCATAGGGCAACCGTAACTTATGCCGACTTAAATTATAACGGTTCAATTTCCATTGATAGAACTCTCTGCCAAGCAGCGGATTTATTAGAATTTGAAAAGGTTGATATTTATAATATTACAAATGGAGAAAGATTTTCCACGTATGTAATTTTCGGCAAACCGGGCGAAATAGGATTGAACGGCGCAGCGGCAAGGCGAGTGCAGAAAGGCGATTTAATCATTATCGCAAGCTATGCAGAATATGACGAAAGGGAGAGTACGGTACATAAACCGAAATTAGTTTTTGTTAATTCGCAGAATTCAATTTCAAAAAAGTAATGTTTATTTAATCTTATAACCGTTTCAGAAAGGGTATTGGCATAGTATGCGCACAATGTTGTTTGCTTGTCTTTTGTTAAGCAATATACTGATTGCTCAAAATTTTACATTAACCGGTACAATAATTAATCAAAAAAACTTGGAGGTATTAAGTGGGGCTAATATATTTCTTAAAGAGTTAAATAAAGGTGCCGCCGCTGATGAAAATGGAAATTTTAGAATACCGGGTATTTCCAAGGGCTTTTATCATATACGGGTTACTTATATTGGCTTTATTCCGAAAGATTTTGAATTGAATATAAATAAAGACCGTAATATTCGGATTCAGTTAATGCCGATGATTCTTAAATTACCGGAAACAATTATAAAAGGGAAAAGAGCAAAATTCAGACAAACCCCGGTTGCATTTTCAAATTTGAAAAGCGCTCAAATAGAAATAGAACTTGGATCGCGTTATCTGACCTCTTCATTAGAAAAATTACCCGGTTTTTATGTTTCCGACGAGGGAGGCGGATTTGCAGACAGCCGTATTAATATTCGCGGTTATGATCAAACAAGTATTTCAGTTATGATAAACGGAATTCCCATCAACAATCCCGAAAACGGCGAAGTTTATTGGTCCAACTGGGCGGATTTAAGTGACGTGATAAATTATATACAAGTACAGCGAGGTTTAAGCGCCGTTCCATATTCGGTTTCGTCTGTCGGCGGTGTTGTAAATCTTGTTACTGCCGGGGGAATGATAGACAAAAAGAAAATTAAAATATCATCTCAATTTGCATCGGATAATTTCAGAAAACTTTCCGTTTCCTTTGCATATCCGCTTCTGCAAAATAAAATAAAATTAATCGGATTAGTCAGTCATGCAACTTGGAACGGATACGCGGAGAATACATGGGCAAAAATGTTCACATATTATTTATCGCTTGAAACGATTTTAGGTAATCATTCGTTTGAGATTCAATTGATGGGTTCACCTCAAAAGCACGGTCAAAGAATTACACCGCATTCAATAAACACTTGGAATGCTAAGGGACTGCGTTACAATTCCGATTGGGGATATCTTCACGGGAAACCATTGAATGCAAGGGATAATGAATTTCACAAACCATCGCTTACAATAAATCATGTTTGGCAAATTAGAAGCAATACAATTTTGACAAATGTATTTTATTTTTCACATGCAAAAGGCGGCGGGCATGTTCCACCGTGGAGCGGATTTGAAAGCACAAAAAGCGGAACAATTGATTTCGACAAAATTTGGCTTACTAATTCAGCAAATATAGATACAAATTATTCTTCCGATTTATCCCGCTCCGTATCAGCTTTACGTTTTACATATCATATTCATAATTGGGCGGCTTTTCGTTCTACAATTGATTACAAGCAAAACAATTTTAAGTATACATTTGGTGTTGACGGAAAATATTATTATGCACAGAATTACAGTACTCTCAGCAATTTATTAGGCGGTGATTATTATATCGGCAGCGGGAACGTAAATCAAAATCCTAATACATTATTATATCCCGGGAGCAAAGTCGATTACGATGCCGATAGTTATGTGCGTTCAATCGGAAGTTTCGGTCAAGCTGAATATAATTCCGGTGAGTTGAATACTTTTATCAACATAGCTTTTGCTGCTACAGGGTATGATAGAATAGATTTCTTTAATTATAAGAACAATAATCCTAAAAGAGAAACCGGTTGGAAGTCGTTTTTTACTTATACTATTAAGTCGGGTATAAATTATAATTATTCCAAACTGACTAATATTTATTTTAATATCGGGAGTTTTTCAAAAGCACCGTTATCGATGAATGTTTATACATATACAAATGATTTGTTTAGCAACGTTAAGAATGAAAACATATTTTCAACTGAGTTGGGTTACGGCTTTAATTCGAATAATGCAAAAGTAAATGTAAATTTATTTTATACACTTTGGAAAGATAAAGCTCTAAACTTTAATGTATTCTTACCGGATACCTATACGTTTTTCCATGCAAATGTTTACGGCGGAAAATCTTTACATAAAGGAATAGAAGCGACCGGAGAATTGACTTTATCCGGAAATTTTTCTTTAAATGGGATGTTTTCAATTGCGTCTTATAAATGGCTGAATGATGTCAAATCCTATTTAACACCTGAAGGAAATGTGAATGAACAAATAGTTTTCGATTCAAAAATAAAAGGACTTTATGAGGGCAATTCGCCAATGACTAAAATTGTATTTGGATTTAAGTATAAACAAAAGTTTTCAAATTTTGCAGAATATTATATTAATGCCGATTATTTATTTTACGGCAGGTACTATGCACAATTTGATCCGGTGAGTAGAAGTTTTAATAATGAAGCAAATATTCAATCGTGGAGAATCCCCGATTTCTACACCGTTAATTTGCATAGCGGAATTTCAATAAAAATCTTTTCAAAATATTTTAATAAAATAGATTTGAGGATTAGTGTGTTTAATGTCTTAAATAGTAAAAATATAATACAGGCAATCGACGGCAGTGATCATAATGCAAACACTGCACTGGTTTGGTATAATAGAGAAAGATGGATAAGCGGTACGTTAAGTCTGGATTTTTAAACTTCGTAGAAGCCCAACTTTTTCGAAAAGTTGGGCTTCTTAGCTTCTATTGAATTAATTTTAGTTAGGGCATTCTTCTCCGGCATCGAGTCCGTCCCAGACTTCTACACATTGTTCATATTCAATTGTTGCTTGAATAACAATCTCAATATCCATAGCAATTCTCCTCCCGCTAAATGGTGAAGAATCTACCTCGACATTAATAACAAATGAACCGAAATCATTTCGCTTAATAAATCCTTCAATCTTACTTTTGAGTTTATTAATACCTGTTTCTATCAGTCCATTGATCCCTATTTTTTGCCCAAATATTGATGCATCCGGTGAAATAATCGGGGGAGAAATCTGGTCAACATCCCATATTTTTGTATTGCTGCTAGCATCATTAATAAATCCTTTTATCCTTAATAATGTTGCTTCATTACCGTCGTTAAGTTTAATTCGCAGGGAAAGTGTTTCGATATTAACCTTAGTAACTTTGGCATCCGATGGAAGATCAAGAGCTGACCTTATCTGCTCCTCGGTTATTGTTGCGGATTCTTGCGTAGGTCCCGTTTTGTCAAAAGTGTAAAGTTTTGCTAAATCGATATTTGATTGAAACTTAAATAATCTTTTATCACAACCCATTAAAATAGGAAGCAATAATAAAATATAAATAATATTTTTCTTATTCATTTTATATCCTCTTATTTTTAATAAGGTTAAAGCTCAAATCCTAAACCCAATACAAGTACGTTTTGATTCCCGATATTATAATCGGCATTTAAAGTAATAAATGCTAATTTTAGTGCAGCTCCCAAGGTTAATCGCACGGTATTTTCAGCGGTTAAATTAAACGATATTTCTTCGGCAGTATCTCCGGAACCGAATTTATAATTAAGGTCCATGGAAGAAGACTCATATCCTAAACCCCCATAAAGCGTTATTACAGGTAATGAATAACTTGCCTGTGCACTGATAAAAAAAGCACTGGCATCTACAACATCTCCAACCTTAAATGTTTGGTAATAGATTCCTCCTGCAATTTTTATAGGAAGAAGCGGAATATATTGACTTATACTGTGCCTTAAACCAATACCGAAAACACTTAAGTCGCCGAAATTATCACCTAAATTCAATTGAATGAACCTTAGAGTTGCATCCGTGCCCATGAAAGAACCGACGGTAAGTTGAGGTACGGCAATTGGTAGTTTGCCGATGTTTAATCCCCCGGGGAAATGATAAGTAGTTCCGGCATCGCCATCAACTGTAGTACCGTCAATTGAGCCGAATATTGTAGGCGCTTCAACGGTTGTTGACGGATTAAAAAATTCTCCGGTTGAAGCTTGAAAAGATTTTGCATCATCGGCGATGAATGCCGTCATAGTTACAACTCCAACATAAACTTTAACTCCAACTAAGGGAATATCCGCACTGTGAAAGAATCCGCTGTTCACATTAGCACCGAATGCATCGGCAAAAGGCTGCATATATCCTTTCCCGTTTTCCCCGGTGTAAGAATTTAAGTAATCTTCAATACCTTGTGCAAGAATAAAGTTCGTAAAAAGGAAGGTAAAAAGTAAAAATGGTAGAAATATGGTTTTCTTCATAGTTACTCCTCTGTGATGTGTTAGATATGTTATTACTAAATTGAAGATAAAAATCAAAACACTAAGATGCAATTATGAATGAAAGTTTTGTTTTATTTTTGTAAAATTTTTATAATTAAATACGGTATAGAATGTACCTGGATGACCAAAAATTTCTGGTTTTTTCTATCGAGATAAAAAGACAGTACGACTTTCCGCATTAAAAATGTCATTCCCGTAAAAACCTGCCTTTGTCGGCAGATAAGCAGGAATCCATGCGTTTTACAAACAATTTTTATTGACCATATATTTGCAAAACAATCCATCCGTTCAAAAGAATATTTAATCCTATTAAAACCATTCTATTCATTTTATTTGAATATTTGATTTTAAATTTTCTTTTATTTACTATACATTTTATAATGCATAATGGTAATATAATTTTGCAAGTTATAATGTAGTTATGTAAATAGAATTACGGCGTTAGCTCAAAAATTATAATTCAACATTTACAAGCTATATAATAATCCGATTCTAATTAAAAATGAATACATTTTTTTATATATTAGCAATAAATTTAATTGCACTAATCCCAGCAATAATTGGATTTGGATTTGTTAGTCTTTTTATCAGCGCAAATAAAAAACTTTTTAATTTATATTTTTTAATTGGTTATTTGATTATTGCATTAGTGATTATTTTGATTTTTGTCTATTCTCACAGAAAAAAAACGATAAGTAGAATAACATACCTATTTAAATCAATCTCAGTTTTAGATTTAATATTCGCCTTTATATGGGGAATAATATTTTCAAGCATTGTTCTTTTTCTTTATCCTATTTCATCTAAAAGAAACATAGTGGATTTCTTATTTATTGCTTTCATTTTATTCAT
Organism: bacterium BMS3Abin04; assembly: GCA_002898175.1. Taxonomy (GTDB): domain Bacteria; phylum Bacteroidota; class Ignavibacteria; order Ignavibacteriales; family Melioribacteraceae; genus BMS3ABIN04. The sequence goes on along the minus strand of BDSW01000350.1, from coordinate 450 downwards.
CTTTGTTGCGAATGGAAGAGATAGTATTAAAAAATTTCTTAAGAAGAGAAATAAACGCATAAATTAAAAAACATATTTTGTTTTCTAACTGTAAGTTTTGTCTTTTGGCTTTGTTTTCCTTTACCAAAACTTTTTAACTTTCGTGCTCAATTGATGTTCCATAATTAAACAAGTGTAAAATGGATATTAACAATCAAGTCAGAAGAATTTGGTTTAATAATATCTTTAAATCATATTTGTGGTTAATATTTCCTCTTGCGTTTTTAGGTGGTATAGCAAGTTGCGAATCATATATTAAAGCGGGTACTCACCTTACAGATGCTTCGGTAAGTGTAAGGGAATACTACAGAAAAGATGGAACGTATGTAAGCCCTACAATCGAAGATCACCTGGGGGAGCTCAACACGATAAACCTTATGAAACAAAAAGAACTTTTATGTTTTTTTATTT
>BDSW01000349.1 GCA_002898175.1 bacterium BMS3Abin04 | reverse complement strand
ATAGCATCCGGTTTAACGGTAATAATTTATCGAGCGGAATATATTTTTACAAATTAACGGCTGGTAAATTCAGTGTAACAAAAAAACTAATTTTGATGAAGTAGTATCAAATTAAACTAAAAGGGGATGCCAAGCAAGCATCCCCTTTTATTATTTAATAGGTTAAAAAAACATCTCAAAAAGAATTGAAAACCTGGCTATATCTGTTTTCTTAATTTTGCTAGTACTTTACACCAACTTACCTATTCTTGAAGATTACTAATCAAGTTACGGACAAGAGCGAACTAATTTATTCAAATTATGAATCGTAACTGTAATATGTAATGTATATTCGATCATAAAATATCTAGACCTATTAAATTCCTTTTCGTTTTTAAAATCCCTCATTTTTATTTAACTTTATATAATAATAAGAAAACAATAATATTATAAAGATTAATAATTTTAGCATTGGAATGAGAAAATCTGAAAATACAAATCCGCTCTTAAATGAGAAAGATAAGAATTTTGAATATTCGCTAAGACCTCAAGGATTTAATCAATTTGTAGGTCAGAGTAAAATTACGGATAACCTAAAAGTTTTTATTGGAGCGGCATTAAAAAGGGGAGAAAGTTTAGATCACGTTCTCCTAACAGGTCCTCCGGGATTAGGCAAAACAACACTTGCACACATTATTGCAAATGAAATGGGCGTTAAATTAAAAATTACTTCCGGTCCGGTTTTAGAAAAACCCGGAGATCTAGCCGGTTTGCTTACAACTCTTGAAGGGAATTCGGTTTTATTTATTGATGAGATTCATAGACTTAGTCCTGTTGTTGAAGAATATCTCTATTCAGCCATGGAAGATTTTAAGCTGGATATTATGATTGACTCAGGTCCAAGCGCTAGGACGGTGCAGATTAAATTACCGCCTTATACTTTGGTTGGAGCAACAACAAGAGCCGGATTGCTTACTGCTCCTTTGCGCGATAGGTTCGGAATTAAAGCGAGATTAAATTATTACGAAAGTAGTTTGATCAAAAAAATTGTTAAAAGATCGGCGAGCATATTAAACATAGAAGTCGATGACGATGCAGCGTTGGAATTGGCAAAAAGATCCCGCGGTACTCCGAGAATTGCAAATAGATTGTTGCGGCGAACGCGCGATTTTGCAGACTTTGAGGACATGAACTCAATTGATTTAATGATTGCTCAGAAAGCACTAAAAGCTTTAGAAGTTGATGACCTGGGCTTAGATGAAATGGATAAAGACATTATCCTTGCAATAATCGAAAAATTTAAAGGCGGTCCGGTAGGATTAAATACACTTTCCGTAGCTGTTAATGAAGACCCCGGAACAATTGAAGAAGTTTACGAACCTTTTTTAATTCAGCAAGGTTTTATTCAGCGCACACCACGCGGAAGGGAAGCAACGGATATTGCTTATGCAAGGTTTAATAAGAGCAGAAAAGCTAAATCTATTAAAGATGATTCACTATTTGATTAGAATAAAGTAAATTTTTATGATAGAGATAAAAGATATTACAATTGGTAATAACGGTCCTTTAGTGCTTATAGCAGGTCCGTGCGTGGTTGAGTCAGAAGAAATAACTATGCAGACTGCCGAGCAGATAAAGAATATAGCGGAAGAACTCAATATCCCGTTTATTTTCAAATCCAGTTTTAAGAAGGCAAATAGAACAAGCATTAATTCTTTTGTCGGACTTGATCAAAATATTGCTATAGATATTCTAAAAAAGGTTAAGACTGATTTGGACCTTCCGGTACTTACAGATGTGCACACAAAGGCGGATATTAACTTGGTTTCGGATATAGTTGATGTTTTACAAATACCGGCATTTTTGTGCCGGCAGACGGATTTACTAATTGCGGCGGGAAACTCGGGTAAAGTTGTAAATATTAAAAAGGGTCAGTTTCTTTCACCGGAAGATATGAAGTTTGCAGCGGAAAAGGTTAAATCGACCGGGAATAATAAAATCATGTTAACTGAACGTGGAACAACTTTTGGCTATCATAATTTGGTTGTTGATATGCGTTCGCTGGTTATTATGCGCGAGTTGGGCTATCCCGTAGTAATGGATGCAACTCATTCGGTTCAAATGCCGAGTAACAGCAATGTTACCGGTGGTCAGCCTAAATTTATCCTTCCACTTGCAAAAGCTGCTGTATCAGTTGGTATTGATGCACTTTTCTTGGAAGTTCATCCTAATCCACAAAAAGCACTGAGTGATGCTGCAAGTCAACTTCCATTAAGTAGTTTAAAAGATTTATTAATTAAAGTACAAACCATTGATAAGTTTGTAAAAGAATATGACTGACATTGCTAAGAAAATTCAAAATATAAAAATTGTTTTGTTTGATTTTGATGGTGTTTTAATTCATAGTAAAGAAGATGAGCTGCGAATAGATACGATAGTAAGTGAATTGCAAAGCTTTGTGGAAAATCTTTCTCATTTGGGAATTGAAGTTGGAATTGCTACGGGTAGAGAAGATGATCAAATTATTGAAAAAATAAAAACCGTAAGAAATCTCAAAGTATTAACTTCAACAATTGATAAAGTATCGCTTGCAAATGTAATACTGGAAAAAGGAAATTTTCAATGCGGTAATCTTTTTTACATGGGAGATGAATTGTTTGACTTACCGTTGCTAAATAAGTGCGGAGTTAGCGCTGCTCCTAAAAACGCAAGACGAGAAGTAAAGCGTGCAGTCGATTATGTGTTCAAAAGTGAAACTACTGAAGAAATCTTAAATGAATTATTTAATTTGTTAAAAACGGGACGAGAACCCGGCAATGGAGAATAAAGTAGAGAAATATGAACTTCCCAAGGCGATTAACACAAACTGAACGGAATTTGATTATTTCCCTTTTACCCGAGAATAGAATCGGTTATAAATTGTTCAGAAATAAAATTGATTTATGTAAAGTAATTGGGTTTGGGAGATTAGGGAGAAATAATCTTATTTTGAGCAGTAAAATTAGCGAACCCGATTTAACGGCACCGTCTGCTCCAATTTTTGCAGTAGGTAATGCTGTAGTTGATGCGGGAGAAGTTTATATTGTTATCCACGAAGAATTTGAAGATCAAATTGAAATAGATTTTTCACTTAGCGGTATTGATGAACTGTCTGATGAAGTAGAAGTTAAGCAATTTTGGACATATTCAAATTGGAAACCGGGTAAATTAAATCCCGCAGATAATACTAAAGTTCGCGAAGTACATCTGATATATAATTCATTGGTTATTGCAATTTCTACACAAAATAAAAAGGTTTGGATATATGATGATAAAACCGGTTTGAATCATTTTATACCGGTTACTAAATTGTACGATGAGATGATGAGAATAAAAAAAGTGAAAAATCCGGAAATTGCTTTGGATGCGAAGAGATTTTTTTCAAAAAATGCCGATTTTAACGATGAACTTATTGGTCAAAGCTTTTTAGTGTATAATAAATATTGGAAAAAATTGGAAATTGATGATTCTCTTTTTTTGAAAAAGACAGAAACTAAATTAAAAAAATCATTACTAAAAAAAATATTCTCATAGCGAGGAAAAAGTGTCGGAAGAACAAATTATAGCAAGAGGCAAAGAAGTATTAAAAATTGAAGCGGAAGCAATTTTAAACTTGCAGGAAAGAATTAACGGGAAATTTGCAAAAGCTGCAAATACAATTTATAATGCAAAAGGAAGAATTGTGTTTACAGGACTGGGTAAATCCGGACTAATTGCACGTAAGATTGTTGCTACATTAAATTCGACGGGAACACCTTCTATCTTTTTACATCCGACCGATGCTTTACACGGCGACCTTGGAATGGTAAGGAAAGAAGATGTAATAATTATTATTTCCAAAAGCGGTAATACGGATGAATTGTTAAATCTTGTAACTATGTTCAAGCGAATGGGTGTTTTTTTAATTGGTATGCTTGGTGGAATGGATTCTGCAATCGGTAAGCGATGTGATATAATTTTGGATGTTAGCGTAAAAGAAGAAGCTTGTCCCAACGATTTGGCTCCTACTTCCTCTACTACGGCAACATTGGCTATGGGAGATGCATTGGCGGTTGCCGTATTGCAGTTGCGTAATTTTACTGTGGAAGATTTTGCTTTGCTGCACCCGGCAGGAAGTTTGGGGAAAAGACTATCGCTAAGAATACACGAGATAATGTACTCGGGCGAAGATTTACCTCTTGTTAAAGAAAATACATCGCTTAAAGATACAATAATTGAAATAACTACGAAAAGGTTAGGTACAACATGCGTTATTAATAGTGAAGGAAAACTGACCGGAATTATTACGGACGGTGATTTAAGGCGGTTGTTGGAACATACGCTGGAAATTAAAAATTTAATTGCTAAAGATGTTATGACCGGAAATCCTAAAACCATAGACCCCAATTTATTGGCATCCATTGCTCTTTTGCAAATGGAAAATTATAAGATTACATCGCTTATAGCTGTGGACGAAAACGGTTTACCAGTCGGATTAGTACATTTGCACGATCTTGTAAAATTAGGGCTGCAAAGAAGATGAAGAAATTTTCGATCATCTTTATTCTTGTATTATTGGTTAGTTCTTGCGGAGAAGAAAAATTTAAACCGACTGTTGATGCATCCGTAAAAGGAGATGAAATTCCTGTACAAGAAAGTTGGGATACCCAAATTATTTTTTCGGAAGATGGAAAAACAAAAGCAGTTCTACATGCCGATCATATACGGACTTACGAAGATAAAAGAATAAAACTTTTGGACGGAGTAAAAATTGAGTTCTATGATGATGATGAAAAAGTTTCCTCCACTTTAACTTCTAAGCGCGGCAGGATAAATGATTTAACAGACGATATGTTTGCTATCGATAGTGTGGTTGCCGTTAGCGATAGTGGTGTAACTCTTAGAACCGAAGAACTGATTTGGAAGAATAAGACTAAAAAAATTAAGACGGATAAATTTGTTACTATTATAAATGGGAAGGAAAAAATTCAAGGTTATGGTTTTGAGTCGGACCAAAATCTAAAAAATTATACTATTTACAATATTACATACGTTACTACAATAAAAGAAAAATAACTTTTATGCGTTACACAATACTGATTTTGCTTCTTGCAATTTTACCAAACATACTCTTTTCTCAAAACGATGAGAAACAACTTACAGTTAAAGGAGACAGTCTTAGAGGAAAAGTAGTTAACGGGGAAACAATTAGAGAAGTATTCGGAAACGTTGTTATTACTCAAAAAAATGTACGTATCACTTGCAATAAAGCCATTCAACACCTCTCTAAAAATGAAGTGGAACTGATTGGC
>BDSW01000348.1 GCA_002898175.1 bacterium BMS3Abin04 | reverse complement strand
CTACCGCTTCCGAAAATTTGTGGGTTAAATTTAATCTTAACGATTGTTTTTCATAACCTGTATTTTTTATAATACCTTGATCATTTCTATGGTAAACAGAAAAATAATAGGATGATGTTTGGCTTCCACCGCTGAGACCAATTGAAGATTGATTTACGAATCCTTTTTGCCCGTATAGTTCTTCTTCATGATCAAAAGTTTTGCCTTTATTAAATTCATCGAGTCCTTGTTGACCAAATGACGCCAATGCTGTAGCAGCGGTAAATTTTCTGCTTCCTAATTTTTTGATTAGTTCGTTGTAACCGAATTCTTGGTGAAAACTAAAAGTAGGTTTTCCGGCTTTCCCTTGCTTGGTTGTAATGATAACAACACCGTTCGAAGCTTTTGCTCCATAAATTGCAGCCGCGCTTGAACCTTTTAATACATTAATTGAAGCTATATCATCAGGTATAAGGTCTGCTATTCTATTAACAGGGTTATCTTGATAATTAGCGTTCCCTCCGCCGGTGGCAAGCGTAACGGCATTAACACCGGATTGTGTTGCTGTATTGTCCAGGATTACACCGTCTAAAATATAAAGAGGTTGGTTCTCGGCGTTGATGGTAGTAACTCCTCTTAAGTTAACCGACATACCGCCACCGGGCGCTCCGGAATTTTGGTTTACACTAACACCGGCAAATTTACCCGCAAGTTGCTGATCTAATGTCTGTGTCGGAACTTCAGTAAGTTCCTTACCCGAAATTACTGCAACTGCATTTGCGGCATTTGCTTTTTTAACCGAAGATGCAAGTCCGGAAACAACTACCTCAGAAGTTTTAAGAATATCCGGCACCATACCAATTGAAAGATTATACCTGCTTCCCTCAATATATTTTGTAAAAGTTTTATAACCGATGTAGCTAACAACAATAGTTGCTGACTTAACGCTAGGTAAAATTATATGAAATTTACCGTCACTATCTGTTACCGTACCTAGATTTGTTCCTTTGATAACAACATTTGCTCCAACAAGATTGTCGTTAGTCTGTTTATCATACACTTTGCCGACAATTTCTAATTCTTGAGCAAATGTAACAGACATGCTAAATAACAGAAATAGCATAATTGTTTGAACATACCTCATAGGCTTTTCCCTCCCTTGATTATAAGTGATTGTAATTTGTTAAATAATATTTGTGATAGCATAAAAATTACCTTTGGTTTGTTAAACAAACCGGCTAAAAATTAATAATGTTATGTAAGATTAAATTAAAGCGGCTTGTTATTGAATAATAATAAGCCAGAGAATTGAAATAATTGTCATTATACAGAGGTTGTCTATAAAAACCTCATGCATGAGTTTGTCGAAAGAAATAGTAGATGATATTGTGAAATAAAATTGCATAGGCATAGTTACGAATATATTTTTATAAAGTCAAGAGGTTGTATTTAAAATTTGTAATAAAGTTAGGCCAAATTAAAGTTTAAAATATATTATTAAAAAATTAAATGATCATTACAAAATTGTCCGGTTGGTTTGGATTTTTTAAGAGCTTCTAATTTAAATAACATCAACATTTTGTAGATAGAATTTCTTTTTAATATACTCAATTAGTTAATCATAGGAGCCTTTGCATAACCACATATAATTTTTTAAGATAATAATTTTCAAAATAAAAAATCATATTTTACACTGAGCTACCTTTCATGCAAATGAATATTACATATTTAGTGGTAATGGGGCGAAAACAATTTCTGAAGCCCACGGTTATGGAATGATGATTATGTGTTATATGGCCGGTTATGAAAATAATGCTAAAACGTATTTTAATGGGTTATTCAATTATTATAAATCTCATCCGAGCAATATTAATAATAATTTAATTGATTGGCAGCAGCTTTCTTGTAGTGATTCTCCAAACATTGATGATGATGCAGCTAGTGATGGAGATATAGATATTGCATTTTCACTTTTATTAGCTCATAAGCAATGGGGAAGTGAAGGAGAAATTAAATACTTATCCGAAGCAAAAACTGTTATTAACGCAATAATGCAGGATGAAATTAATTCGGATAGTTGGACGGTGAAACTTGGAGATTGGAGTAATTCAAGTGATCCAAATTTTTATTATGGTACAAGGTCTTCTGATTTTATTACGAGTCATTTTAGGGCATTTTCTATTGTCGTCAATAATCCAAATTGGGATTTAGCAGTTAATAAATATTTTAATATAATAAATAATATACAAAACGATAAAACGGGATTATTGCCGGATTTTATAATAAATACTAATACGACCCCAATTCCTGCTGGACAAAATTATCTGGAAGGAATTTATGATGGAGATTTTTACTATAATGCTTGTCGTTTCCCTTGGCGTATAGGAACAGATTACCTTATCAGTGGAGATAATAGAGCAAAAAGAGCGGTGAATAAGATAAATGCTTGTTAGCAAATTCAACAGCTAAAAATATTAATAAAATTTTTAATAGTTATTGATTAAATGGAACACCTATTTATAATTGGAATAATGCAACTTTTTTAGGACATTTGACAGTAGGAGCTATGATTGATTTAACAAACCAAAATTGGCTAAATGACTTGTAAAATGAACTAATTAAAAATAATGATATACTGGAAGGGGACTATTATTCAAATACGATAAAATTGCTATCGATGATTACAATCTCAGGGAATTACTGGAATCCGGATATATAATCGATCAAAGAAATAGTAAGTAAGCTTATAGCTGTAGATATTGATAAATGTTCCATATTAATAAAGAAAGCTATGTATGAACTCACCAAGAAAAAGAGCAAAGTCATAATCAAAGAGTTTTATTGAATTTTGGAGGAACATATGATTTCCCGAGAATTTATCCAGTTATGCTCGATGAATGTTAGCATTAAATAAAATTCCATATAAAGAATATGGGAGGGAAAATATTTATTTCTAATGAAAATATCTTGAAAGGACTCAAAAAAACAATTTATTAAAAATATAAAGATATACCGCGATTTAAAATTTAATGAAAATCTAAAGATGCAGAAAAACAATAACCATAGTAATAGCTTTTCTACAAAAATTTAAAACAACTATTTAAATATTTGCAATTATTATCAAATTATGTTTTGTAAAAAAAGAATTATTTTTGCTTTTATTATTGTGGTAATATCACTGAATTTTTCAAGAGAATATTGATAATATTATTAATTGCAATAAGTTACATAATGAATTAAACGGCGGAGAAGGTACGATTCTTACAGATTCTGGAAAAGTTGTAAAAATAAACCTCTTTTGTAGGTGTTAAAAATATCAGTGAATTAATTTCGGTTATAACTTTTGATCTAAAATGATTAGCGAGTTTTCTCATATTTAATTATTTAAAAAATGGGGAAATATAAGTAGTAACTCGCAGAACTTCATGTAATTTATAAGTCATTTCCAAGCAACTAATATATGATGTAAAAAAAATAACGTTGACAAATACAATAAATATCAGTAAATTATTAGTTAAACGTTTAACCCAAATGAAAACTACAATTAAAGAAGTTGCCCTTAAGGCTAATGTTTCAATTGCTACGGTTTCGTTAGTGCTGAATAAAAATACCAGAATTAGTCCGCAGACAAGAGAAACAGTACTAAAGGCAGCTCGAAAACTTAACTATTATCCTTCCAGATCGGCGCGTGCTTTAGTTTCAAAGCAAACCGGTAATTTAGGGTTTGTATTAACAAAAGATCACTTCCTAAGAACTGAACCGTTTTATACTAAAATATTCCTCGGAACCGAAATTGAAGCAAATAATAAGGATTATTATGTATTCTTGACAGTGATGAATTCTGTCTATAATGAGAGCGATTCACTTCCCCGGTTTGTGCTCGAAAAAAATATAGATGGTATAATTATAGCCGGAAAAGTTGCAGATGCTTTTTTAGTAAAATTGAAAAAATATAATATTCCTATTGTTCTTATTGACTATATACCAAAGAAAGGTGATTATTCAATAGTTATAATGGATAATATTCAAGGCTCAATATCTGCAGTCGAGTACTTTATTAAATTAGGACATAAAAATATTGCTTTTATTGCTGGGGATATTAGTCATCCCAGTATTTCCGAAAGACTAAGAGGATATAAATTAGCATTGAAGAGAAATAAAATAATGTTAAATAATAGTTTGATTTTAACAAAATATTCAAGTCCTAATAGGACTAATGGGTATAAAGCCGCGGAACATTTACTTTCAATTAGCAAAAAAATCTCTGCAGTATTTTGCTGTAATGATGCTATGGCTTTGGGACTAATCGATTGTTTAAAGGATAAAAAACCCTCATTATTAAAAAAGATTTCAATTATTGGATTTGATGACATCGAAGAAGATACTAGGGTCTCTCCAACATTATCAACAGTAAAAGTTAACAAAATAGATCTTGGGGTGGAAGCCGTAAAGCTTTTAGTGAATAATATTAAAGGAAAAAATATTACGAATAAGAAGATTATTATTCCCACAGAGTTGATATTGAGGGAATCAACAAGAAACAATGGGAAATATAATTTAAATTAATTATTTTTAACTTATATCAAGGAGGCATGATGGATAACTTATATCAAAAATTTATAAGATTAACATATCTCTTTTTTGTTATCTCTATATTTGGATTTGCGCAGTTGTATGCACAAGTTTCTATTAATAAAATAGGGGACTTTGAAGGGAATTTACCGTCGTATTGGCAAAAGGGTAGTGAACCGAACGGTTCCCAGTTAGAGTGGAGTACGACAGAGTCGCGCTCGATGGGAAGATCGTTGATGATAACCAAAGGAGTTACAGATACGGCAGCGGTATGGGAATCGGAAAACATGGCGGATTTCTGGTCACCTCAACATTACAAGGATGTAGATATATTTGTAGGAGCTTGGATAAAGACGGAAGGGATAAATACAAATCCGGCAACAGAAGATGAAAAATGGACAATAAGTTATACGTTTTATGATTCTACCGGGACATTGATAGGAGTGACGGAATTACCGATAGACCAAAGTACATCAAGCAGCGGAGCATTTTATGCAGACACAAATGCGGTTGGTCAGACGATATTACCGAAAGATTCGTGGAAAACAATAATCAAAGTTACAGGTGGAAAGAATGCGACGGGAACAGTATATGCAGATGATTTCATGCTTTATGGTAGGAATGGAGCTTGGGCAGGGCAGGACTGGGATGCGTCGGTAGGCGTACCGACAGGCTGGATATATTGGTTACCGCCGAATGGAGGCAATGATGGAAAACTAAGCAATGGATTTGAAAACACTGTAGTAACGACAGAAGAAGCCCATTCGGGATTACATTCGTTAAAATTTGATTTACCTTTTACAAGAGATCCTCATGATGCTTTTGTTGGTACTAAAAGAATGTTATTAGACGGAACGAGCAGTCCGAATACAACAAGCATGGATAATAAATCCATAAGAATTGCCGATCTCTCAAATACTAATTCAACCACTGCGATAAATCCCGGAGATTGGGTACGGATAAAGGTATGGGTAAAAGCAAGTAATTTAGTACCGGATTCGGCAGCATTATATCCAACGACTTGGGCTGCTGGATTTACTTATGGATTTTGGAAAGGGAATGGAAATAATGATGGCTGGAATGCATTAGATGGTTATCCGAAAGATATGCAGTTTAAGTTTCCTGCGGTAACAAGTTTTGATTGGACGCCGTATTACATAGATGTGCAGGTACCAAATACAACTGATGCTAAAGCAATATCGGTAAGATTACATGCTTATGCAAGATTTACCGGTACTGTTTATTTTGATGACCTATCTGTTGAAAAAATAGATGGAGTAACCGGTATTAAGAATAATAATGTTCTACCGGCTAAGTATCAGCTATTTCAAAATTATCCTAATCCTTTTAATCCAACAACCAAGATTAGCTATACTTTACCCTCTTCCTCAAATGTAACGTTAAAAATATACGATATGCTCGGAAGAGAGGTTAAAACATTAGTCAATAAAGAACAAAATGCCGGTGCTTATAATCTCACATGGGATGGTACTAATAATAACGGTAATCTTGTTACAAGCGGTATGTACATATACCAAATACATGCAAATAATTTTATTAAATCATCAAAAATGATTTTAATGAAATAATCGATTATAGAGAGGGAGGATAACTCCCTCTCTTGTTTTTATCATTCATTGGTCTTTAATAATCGGGAAAAAAATTTAACCGGAAAATAGTAATATGAAAATTACTAGTTTAATAATTCTAATTTGTATTATACTATTAAATAGTTTATTCGCAGGTACAACAGGTAAAATATCCGGCAAAGTTACAGATAAAATAACTGGAGAAGCTTTAGTTGGAGTTAATATTATTTTACTTGGAACTACGCAAGGAGCGGCTACCGATATTGACGGGAATTATTTTATACTTAATATTCAGCCTGGTATTTATTCTGTAAAAGCTGCTATGATCGGATATAAATCCGTGATAGTGAAATCTGTTCAAGTTTCTGCAGATCAAACTACACATATAAGTTTTGAGTTGAGTAGTGAAGCAGTAAAATTGGGAGAAGTTATAGTTGCTGCAAAAAAGCCGCTTGTGAGAAAAGATTTAACATCTACGGAAGCAAATGTTAGCGGTAAAAATATTAGAATGCTTCCGGTAGAAGATATTGCTGCGGTAATTAATCTTCAAGCAGGCGTAGTAAACGGACACTTCCGCGGAGGGAGGGCAGGTGAAGTAAAATATTTAATTGACGGTGTCTCTGTTAACGATGCATATTCCGGTTCATCATCACTTTCTCCTGAAGTAAATAGTATACAAGAAGTACAAGTGCTTACAGGTACTTTTAATGCGGAATACGGTGAGGCTCTATCGGGCATTGTAAACCAGATTACCAAAATCGCATCAAACAAATTTGAAGCGAATGCTAGATTTTATACCGGGGATTATATTACAAATAGAAATGCATTATATGAAAATATAAGTAGAGTATCGCCAAGGGACATTTATAATTTCCAAGGCAATATTTCGGGTCCCATTCCTATATTAAATAACTTCGTAAAATTCTTTTTATCCGGGCGCTACTATTATAATGACGGATACATTTATGGCAGGCGAATGTTTAATCCTTCCGATTCCTCGAATTTTTCCGCAAATAATCCGAAAGATTGGTATATAGGAAATACCGGTGATAATAAATATGTTCCAATGAATTTTAATAGAAGATATACATTGCAGGGTAAGCTAAATTTTGGTGTTGGAAGCGGGCAGGGTATAGTGTTAAGTGGGATGCTTCAAAATAAAAAATATAAAGATTATGATCATAGATTTAAATTAGATCCCGATGGTGATTATACTAAATTTGAACAGAGTTATTTAGGAAGTATTAGTTATACTCAAATTCTCAGCAACTCAGCCTTTATTGAATACCTTGGTTCAGCTTTTATTACTAAATTCCAACAATATGTTTATAAAAATCCACTTGATCCTCGTTATGTTGATCCTAATAAATTACGTGAAGTAAGTGGAAATGCTTTCCTAACAGGGGGTACACAAAACTGGCAATTTTTTCATCAGACCTCAACTTATTCGGGAAAAGTTGACCTGACATGGCAGATTAATAATATAAATCAAATTAAAACCGGAATAGAATTTAAACAGAACCAACTAAAATCTAAAAATTTCCAAATCATCGTAGATGCTGCAACTGATTTTAAACCTACTCTTCCCAAAAGCGGGGCATTTAATTTTAACGCTTATAATGTTAATCCTTATCAAATTGCTACTTATTTACAAGATAAAATAGAATTAAATTATCTTATAGTTAATATTGGGGTTCGTTTTGATTATTTTCAGCCTGACGGCAAGTATAT
>BDSW01000347.1 GCA_002898175.1 bacterium BMS3Abin04 | reverse complement strand
ATAAAGCTTCGAAAACCATATTGCTATCTTCATAAATAGTAAGCATAAGAATATCTATGTCATTTCTTTTTTCTTTAGCTTTTTTAAGGCCTTCAATACCATTCATACCCGGCAGACCGATATCCATTAAAACAACATCAACAAGTTTATCATCCAGCTCATCTAAAAAATCCTCGCAATTTGAATATGCTGCAATACATGAATATCCATCGGTTCCGTTAATCAGCATAGAGAAACCTTCCCTAATAATATCATTATCTTCAACAATTATAACGTCTATCACAATAGCTTTCTTTTAGAATTAGAAAAATAGGTTCTTATGCTTTAATTTAATTTTACCAACAAAACTTATTTTCGTTCCTTTACCGGGTTGAGAGTTAACGGTAATTTTTCCTTTAATAATATTTGCCCGTTTTTTTAAATTCTTTAAACCATTCCCTGCTTTAATATCATTTATATTAAATCCCATTCCATCATCGTTTACAACTAATCTCAAGTCTTTTTCATACAAATTTATCTCAAGAATAATTTTATTACAATCACTATGCTTAACAGCATTATTTAATGCTTCTTTTAAAATTAAGTAGAGGTTCTGTTTATAGTCTAATGCTAATCTAATATCTTTAATTTCTTCTAAATTTTTTATCTTAAAAACAATCCCATTTTCAGTAAGAATATCATTATAACTATCTTTAAGCCTTGCTAATAAATCATGTAAAGAATCTCGTTCCGGATTAATAACCCAAACGATATCGCTCATTCCATCTACAAGAGAGCGGGCATGATTGCTTATTACAGATAATCTTTCCGAAGCTTTCTTTTGATTTGTTTTTAAGTCATTGGCTGTAAGCTCGCTTAAGATTGAAATCTCTGTTAAACCCGCGCCTATATTATCGTGTAAATCTGCAGCCAACTTGGTTTTTAACTTTTCAATTGATAATAAATGTTTAACCCTATATCTAATCAAAAATATTATAATAAGCACAGATAAAAGACCAGAGAGCAAAACGAACCACCAAGTACGCCAAAAAGGCGGTAAGATAATAAGACTAATAGCTTTACCTTGAAGATTCCATAACCCGTCATTATTTGAACCTCTTACTTTGAATATATATTTCCCAGGTTCAAGGTCGGTATAAGTTGCAATTCTATATTTTGCATTAACTTTTTGCCACTTGTTTTCCAATCCTTCCAATCTATACTCATAAAGATTATCTTCAGGATTTGTGTAATCGAGAGCCGAGAATTGGAAGGTGACAAAGTTTTGATTATACTTTAATGTTAACGAATCTCTTTCACCTTTTATCTTTTTTCCCATAACCTCGACAGAAGTGATAACGACAGGTGGTATATAAGTATTTTCATGAATACTATCAGGGTAGAAATAGTTGAGTCCGTTTATTCCGCCAAAAAACATTTGTCCGTTTTGAGCTTTAAAATACGCTCCGCCGCTATATTCCTTGCTTTGTAAACCGTCATGAATATCAAAATGAGTAAATTTTTTATTTAACTGGTTATATTTAAACAATCCGTTATCCGTACTCATCCATAAATTATGTTTTTTATCTTCTAAGATGCCATATACAACATCGCTGGTTAATCCATCCTTTGCGGTAAATCTTTCAAACTTATTATTCTCTATATTCATAACATTTAAGCCGCCTCCGTAAGTACCTATTAAAAGATTATTATGAATATCCGACCTAATAACTAAAATCTTATTATCGCTAATTGAGCTTGTGTCTTTGCTGCTATTTTTGAAACTATAAAACTTTTTTTCCTTTCTATCAAATTTATTGAGTCCTCCGCCGTGCGTTCCAATCCACATATTATCATTATTATCCTCGTAAATGGTATAAACTCTGTTATCACTTATACTAAACGGATTAGCCGGATCATGATAAAATCTTTCAAATTCTATTTCTTCCTTTATTTTAGGAGAAATAATAGTTTTGTTTAACCCTCCTCCAAAAGTCCCAACCCATAAAATGGAATCGGATTCGATATACAAACATTGAACTTGGTTAGCAGCAATAGAATTAAGATCATACGGATTATTTTTATAACTCACAAATTTATTATCATTCAAATTTAATCTATTTAATCCGCCTCTGTAAGTCCCGATCCAAAGAGTATTATATTTATCCATTATAATTGTTCTAACATGGTTATCGCTAATACTATAGGGATTACTTCCATTATGTTTGAAATAGTAAAATTTATTTTTCGACTTATCGAGTTTATTTAATCCTCCTTTATAAGTTCCTACCCATAAGTTATTGAACTTATCTTCGTACACCGACCAAACAATATTGTCGTCTAAACCTTTGTCGTTTTCAGTCTTTTGATAAAGTCCGAATTTAATAACATTATTTTCTAGAACATTGATTCCCTTTCCTAATAGCGAACCGATCCATAATAATCCGGCTTTATCACTGTACAAAGAAATGATATCATTCGCCGATAATTTATTTTCATTTTTATTATGGAAATGGACAACATTATATGTTTCCGGATTTATTCTATCTAAACCTCCGCCTAAAGTACCCACCCACATGTAGCCTTTATTATCTTGTGATATAGCCATAGCTTGATTATTCACTAAAGAAGAAGGTTTCGCAGAATGTATTAATTTTTTAAAACTAACTTTACTTGGTAAAATGTTTCGAAAATCATAAGTTAAAATATTTATTCCACCCTTGTACGTTCCAATCCAAATGTTTTTGTTTTTATCCTCGAATATTGATGTAACTCTATCATCGCTTAGTGAATTATCATTAAAAATTTTGTGTAAGTATTGAATAAATTTTAATCTTAAACGATTTTTATTTTCATTACCGCTAATATATTTTGATTCTAATTTATTAAGTCCTCCCCCAAATGTTCCAATCCATAAATTCCCATTTTCGTCTTTTAGTATTTTAACAATTTTATTGGAACTTAAACTTGTTGTATCATTTAAATAATGATAGAAGTAACTCTTTTTTTTCGACTTTTTATTAAATTTTACTAACCCTTTTCCCCAAGTACCAATCCATAAATTATTCGAGTTATCTTGACAAATTGAGGTAATTGTGCTGTTATTATTTCTAGAAAATACAATTGGATAATCATAAAATTTTTCATCTTCAACATTGTACCAATCGCTTAAGTTAGCAATATTGTATTTAGTAAAAGTACCGTTCTTCCTATCAAATTTATTAAGAATCCCGTTTGTTGTACCAATCCAAATAAATCCGTTCTCATCTTCATAAAGCGAATTTATTCCATTATCGGAAATTGAGGTAGTATCAAGCGGATTGTGAGAAAAAACCGTAAAGTTATATCCATCATACTTATTAAGACCGTTTGAGGTTCCGAACCACATGTATCCTTTGCTGTCTTGAAGCATACACAAAATTGAGCTTTGAGATAATCCCTCACTATTTTTTATTTGCTTAATAACATAGTGATCCGAATTTGCATGTATTGCAGATAAGTTATAAAAAAAAAGTAGAATATAAAGAAATTTATTAAGCATTATTTCTTAAGAAAACTAAAATTGAAAAAATGTTTTTTAATTATGAACTAAAACAAAATATATTAAAGATTATTGACGAGTTAAAGGTAATATTCCGGTTTATGTCCTTTTTATTTAACATTTTTTTTCTTAAACTGCTAAATATTAATTTTTCATTTGAAACCAATATATCATTATTGCATCTAATCGTTAAATTATTTTAAAACATAATCATTAAAAGGAAAACTAATGGAACGTTTAACTAAAGAAACATTTCTTCAGAAAGTATTTAATTTCGAACAAAATAAAGATTGGAAATTTGCAGGAGAACTTCCTTGTGTTATAGACTTTTATGCTGATTGGTGTCAACCCTGCAAAATGGTAGCTCCAATAATGGAAGAGCTATCTGTAGAATATTCAGGTAAAGTAAATTTCTATAAAATAGATACTGAAGATCAACAAGAATTAGCTGCCGCTTTCGGTATTAGAAGTATACCTTCAATATTGTTCTGTCCAAAAGACGACAAACCTCAAATGGCTGTCGGTGCATTACCGAAAGACTCGCTTAAACAAGCTATTAAAGAAGTCTTAAAAGTAGACGATCCTATTATCGTTAGCAAATAAATTATTTTTATTCAGCCAATATTCATTTATTGGCTGAATTCTCTTTATTCAACCTTTATTGATTCTCCCACCCAAAAACCATCACCTCTTCCATCAACTTTAGAACCATAAAAATTGAATAACCAAATACCGGTAATTTTTTCCGGAAACGCAATTTGGATTGGAGTTCCGGCAGTAACAAGCTGGTTATTGTAGTTCAAAGTGGAAAAATTACTTCCGCCCGGTTTCTGCACTTCCACTTTCTCAAACCTTATATCCTGGTTAAATGCCACATTAAAGAAAATTTGATTAGATACATTAACGTTATAACTCAAAGCTACTGTAACAGGAGGTGTAGTGTCTCTTAAAACCGCCGAAACATCTATTGTTTGATCTTGCTCAACATTAATAGCAAGAGTAGTATCGGCAAAGTCTTTAAGAACTAATGTAATTTCGTTTAATCCAACCGGTGCAAATTTAAGTGTATCGGGAGTAATTTTTCCCGTACTCAATCCATTTAATAGTATTTCAGCGCCTTCAGGATCAGATTGAACAAAAACATTCCCGCTTGGCGGTAATTGTCGTAACCTTATAAATTTATCAACCGTTTGCTGTTTAAATACATGTACGGCAAATGTAGAATCGTAATATCCTTCCAGCGAAAGGATTATGTTATAATCACCGCTCTGTAGGTTCTTGAGGGTATCAGGTGTATAAATATTTAATAGTTCTCCGTTTAAAACAATAGAAGCTCCTTGCGGTTCGCTATCAATGAATAGATTTCCGAAATTGTTATCTTTTGTTAAGTTAATACTTATTGCAGTTTTTTCATTCTCGCCAAGTATTACGCTATAAGATGTATCTTTATAATTTTTTAATTTTAAGGTTATAAAATAATTCCCGGGATCAAGATTAGTTAAATTGTCCGGCGTAAATTTACCCGTAGAAGTATCAGAGACAAAAATTTCAGCATCTGACGGTTCCGAAGCTAATGATATTGAGCCGGAATACTTTATCTTTTGCAGCTCTATAGTCTTTTGTGTTGTTTTTCCACTAAAGACAGACAATATAAAAGTAGTATCCTTATAATTGTCATATTTCAACAATACTTCATAATCACCCGATTCCAGTTCTGCAATACTATCCGGCGTAACTTTTTTAGTATCTACCCCCAACAAAAAGATTTTAGCATTCTGCGGATTAGAATCAATAAAAATTTTACCGTTTTTCTCAATCGTTGGCTCCGGCAGTAAATACTCATCAACACAAGATATTAATAGTACTAAACCCAAAATCAACAAATTCATTAACGCAAGTTTTCTCATAATAGTTTTCTTATTTAACCCTAATTATTTTTATTCTTCTGTTTTTTAATCTACCATATGCAGTACTGTTTGTTGAAATAGGTATAGAATCACCCATTCCCAATACTTCAAAATTACCTGGTGGAAGTCCTTTGCTAATAAAATAATCCAATATTGCAACAGCTTGTTGCTTTGAAATTCTTCTTGCCTTCAACTTATTTTCATGTCTATCTACATGTCCTTCAATTCTCCACTTTGTATTAGGATATTTCTTAATAACATTAATTATTCTATTTATTTTCGGATAAGCTATAGATTTAATTATACCGGTTTCTCCCGCAAAAGTATTTCCTCCGTGCAAAAGGAACATTCCGGGTAAACTTTCTAATGATTTTTTCTTATTCCTTGATCTTTTCGACTTAGTATAAGGTTTTACATCAGGACAGCCATCTGAATCTTGATAACCGTTAAAGTTTTCAGGTATATTCGGACATTTATCAAGTGAGTCCGGTATTCCATCTTTATCATTATCGTAATCGGGGCAGCCGTCAAAATCCTTATAACCATCAAAATCTTCAGCTTTATCAGGACAATTATCATTTTTGTCGAGAATACCGTCTGCATCGTTATCGAGTTCAGGACAACCGTCAGAATCCTCATAACCATCAAGGTCTTCTTGTGTGTAAGGACAATTATCCACTGAATCCGGGATTCCATCATGATCATTATCATAATCGGGACAGCCATCATCATCCTGATACCCGTCAAAATCTTCCGCTTCTTCGGGACACATATCATATACATCCAGAATTCCGTCTCCATCCGAATCTTTTCTTTGAATCAAGGAAATTGAAAATCCGTTATTGCCTGAAACGAAATAATCGTTATGCTTGCCAAATGCAACCGCATCCAAATTATCTCTTTGAATAAAATGGATCCCGGCTCCGATGTTTAATCCAATAAATTCCGAGAGTTGTATTTTTAATCCTGATTCAATATCAAAAACTATCGAAGTAGTATTTTCTCCGGCTGTAGCATCAACGAGAGAACTTTTCGTACTAGGATGGTTATAATTAAACCGGTAATTGGAAATACCCATTGATAAATAAGGGAAGTAAGATTCACTTAACATATAATTAAATCTAAATACAGTACCAATAGCAAAAGACTTGGAATTGAAATTTGTGGGAAAGCCTAAAAAATTGCCAATTCCTTTTACTTCATTTATACTACCTTTTAGTCCAATACTCCAAATAATCCTCGATGAAGTTGAGAAATAATAATCAATATTACCAAGGAAAAGAAAACCTACTTTTGTTTTATTATAATCGGTAACACCAAATGTAGACCCAGTATTAAGTGATAGAACTAATAAATCTCTAAACGGCTTTGAGGTATTCTGCCGGTAATTCTGCGCCTTTATTTGGTAAGATGTTAAAATTATAACAAATAGACTAATTAATTTATATTTCATTGAAAATAGACAAGGGTTATTTTAAAAGTATCATTTTACGACTTTTTACAAAATATTTATCATTTTTTTCAGAATTGGCTATGATAGTATAAAGATATATACCACTTGCAATATTTGTACCATCAAAATTAAAATTATAGGTACCTGAGTTTAGTCTCTGCTTATTAAGTAAAGTTTTTATTCTAACTCCGGTTATATCGCTAACAATTAGAGTAACTTCGGATTTTTCGGGTAATCCGAAAGTAATTGTTGTCCTTGGATTAAAAGGATTTGGAAATGAATTACCAAGATAAAATTCATTTGGAACTTCATTAGTCAATTCTGTTTTATCTATGCTCGTTAGTGCAGTAAAATGCGCAGCCAAATTATTATTTTCTTGGACAGAAAATGAATACTGAGGATTAAAAGAAACCGTGTCATCATTCATTGTCCAATAATCAAACACCCATCCTTCATTTGGTATTGCAACAAGTACAGCTTCTTGATTATAATTAAAAAATCCGCACCCGGAAGTAATTCCGGCATCAATCGGTTCAGCAGCACATGTAATCATAAATAATTCCTTACGGAAATTTGCAATTAAATTTTCACTTTTATTTACGTGAAAAAATAAATTTTTATTTTTAGTAATTTCTTGACCATCCAGAGTCCAATTAATAAAGTCCCAACCTTTATACGGTTCTGCGATTAAATCTGCAGTTTCCCCATAGTTGAAAAACCCACAACCCGAAGTGATACCCCCTTCCGCAGGTAATGAAGAACAACCGATAAGATATGCCGAATTTGAAAAATTCCCTGTTAGTATTCTTTCCTTCGTGATAGTAATAGTTAAAATAGAATCACGGGAAA
>BDSW01000346.1 GCA_002898175.1 bacterium BMS3Abin04 | reverse complement strand
AAAAACCGGATGTTTCCGGAAAGTATGTAATTTGGGTTCAAGAGAACAGTGATATATATATCTATGATTTGAATACGAGTTCAACTATTAGTATTGATCCTGCCGGTTATATTGATGAGCCGGCTATTTACGGGAATAAAATTGTTTGGCAAAGTTCAATAAACAATTATTATCAAATATTTATGTATGATATTATCACACAGAATGAAACTCAAATTACAAGCGATGACTTTAATCATCTTAATCCTTCTGTATCAAATAGAGGAATTGTTTGGGAAGATTACCGTAATAGTCCAGACAACTATTCAAATTCCGATATTTATTTTTTTGATTTTGCAACAAATAATGAGATGCCTATTTGTACCGAAGAACATGAGCAACAATCCCCCAGCATTTTTGAAAATAAAATTGTTTGGCAAGATAATAGGAATGGGAATTGGGATATTTTTATGGGAGAAGTTCAAACATTAATCGGCGCTGACCTTGAAATTACAATGACCGATGATCCCGATCCCGTTACTCTTGGACACTATGAAAATTTTACAATTAAAGTGTTTAACAAAGGACCCGAGAATGCTGAAAATGTTAAAGTAAAAATTAAGCTTCCCAAAAGTTATTTTGAATTTGTTTCGATTCTATCTTCACAAGGAGATTGTAGTCAATTTACTGTAAATGATAGCTGTTATTTTGGTGATTTGGCAAAGGGAGATTCTGTAATTATAACTTTGCTAACAAAAGCCATCGGTTTTCTTGATGTGAATACCTCTGCATTTGTAAAATCCGCGTCATATGATCCCAATCAAAGTAATAATTCAGTTGAGGTAAACACTACAATTAGTGAATTGCCTTCAAGATATATAGGGAAAGGATCTTTCCCTCAAATAGCCGTTGATTCTATGAATAATCCTATGATTAGCTATACAGCTAATTCGCTCGGATATTACGATATCATATACTCTTTTTTTAATATCAATTTTTGGGATAGAGAATCTGTCTTCCAAGGAAAACCTTATTATCATTCACCGATTTTGGGAAATAACTCTGATATTTTTGTTGATAATAATAGTGTGCCCTATGTAGTTTTTTCTTACCTAAGAAATACGTACGACCCTTTTGGTAAAATTAGTAATCAATATAATTCTTTACAGTATACTAAAAAAGGAAATCCTAATTGGGAGGAATACCAAGAAATATACTATTGTGAGCCTATTGTCAATGGTCAACCAATTACCAGAGGCGTATGGTCACCAAATTTTGTACTGGATAAAAATGGATATGCTCATGTCACATTCTTAAATTGTGCAGGACCGGCAACACCAGCTAGTATTTATTATCTGACAAATAAATCAGGACAATGGGATTCAACCATTGTTGGTCAGGGTTACGATTTTCTTAACATGGTAGTAGATAAAAATGAAAAGTTACATTTGAGTTATTATAGCCCTTCTCTAGGTGGAATAGTTTATCAGACAAATGCGCCAGACGGTATTTGGCATAATCCTGAATTAATTGAAACAGATTGGAGTGGTGTTCAAATTGAAGGAATGTGTACAGGAATTGCTGTAGATAATAAAAATCGTCCTCACGTAATTTATAGCGGACAAACAAATAATGATAACCTTGAAGATGTTAAATACGCTTATAAAGATAACGGTCAGTGGCATATTAAAATGCTACAAAAAGGGACCAATATGAGTGCACACAATTCTATTGCAACGGATAATCATGGTAATGTACACGTTTGTTATTACAGTTTAAAAAGAGATAAATTAATCTATTCCGTAAAATTGGATAGCGGGTGGACAAGTCAAGTACTTAGCACCAAAGGAAAAGATTGGAATGACATTGCCGTTGCAGGTGACGGAACTGCTCATATTTGTTACACTGATGGTTCAAAAAAAATAATTTATTATGCAAGTAGCCGGGTTGAAATTGATGGCGATCTCGATGGCATTACCGATAAAGGAGAGCAAGGGAAAGATGGAAATGATCCCGGATATGACGGTAATGGAGATGGAATCCCAGACTTTCAACAGAAAAATGTAACATCATTTCATACTTCCGATGGCAAACATTACGTTACCCTTGCCACAGAAGATTCATTATTGTTAAGCGACGTTTATTCGGGAGATATACCTTCTATTTTTGATGTTCCGCCAAATTTTGATTTTCCGTTTGGGGCTTTTCATTTTACAATATTAGGGCTAAATTATGGCGATACTGCTTCGGTAAATTTAATTCTTCCTGAAGGGATGCTGATTGATAAATATTATAAGTATGGATCGACAGAGTTAGTATCCGAAAATCATTGGTACGAATTTATGTATGATGGTGAAACCGGTGCAGTTATAAATAATAATATTGTTACCCTTCATCTTAAGGATGGTGCTCGCGGTGACGATGATTTAATAGTAAATGGTATTATATACGAACCCGGATTACCGGCAGCTATTGCTACAGAAGTTAAAGAAGATAAAAATAATCTTCCCAAAGAATATGCTCTTTATCAGAACTATCCAAATCCTTTTAATCCAAGCACCACAATAAGCTATTCAATTCCAACCCCCCAAACTCCCCCCTTTGGCAAAGGGGGGAATACAAGGGGGGTTCTTATTTCACTTAAAGTTTACGATGTTTTAGGTCGTGAAGCTGCAACACTTGTAAATGAGATACAACGACCGGGTAATTATAAGGTTCAATTTGATGCAACAAATCTTTCAAGCGGAGTTTATTTTTACAGATTGCAAAGCAGGAGTTTTACAGAGACTAAAAAGCTTTTGTTATTAAAATAACGGCTAATGCCGTAAGTGTTAATAGTATAATTTGATACTAGGAAAATCATAGAGAAAAATAATCATCATTGGAACTGGCTATGTAGCAGAAATACTATCAAAGAAATTTTAATATTTTCTTACCGTCCATATATTCAATTATTGAACGGTTATTTTCGAAGTTCACATTCAACCGGCACATAGACTCTCCCTTTTCCCACTTTAGATTAAGAGTTTTTTCATCCGAATTCAAAACTTCAAACTTCCCATTAAATGCAGGGTACTCGTTTCTAAAACGAATAAGCCTGAGTAATCTTTTTACAACCGGTTTTTGAACCTCTTTACCTATTTCATCCATATTAAAATTATGCCGATTTATTTCACGTCCGTCAATACTTCCCTTTATACTTTCCAAATCATTTTCACCGGCTAAGAGTCCAACATAATAAACTTGAGGAATGCCTGGTGTAAAGAATTGTATGGCTCTTGCGGCAATGTAAGCATCATCGTTACAATCTAGAAGCGAATAATATGTTCCTCTAATCTGGTGAACATCAAATCCATCGGCGTATTTAAATTTAGGTGAAAAAATGAGGCTTAGATTTCCGCCTCGTTCAACACAAACATCTACTATTTTTCTTAAATCCTTAGTGTTAACAAGATCATTTAAATCAGGTATTATTGGTATTCCATCATGGCAGTCTAACATTGTAAATTGTTTAGCCGGTCGTGTTTTTAGATATCCGGAAAGTCTGGCACTGTTTTTTGCAATAAATGCTTCAAGAATCATATATGGTAAAATAAAGTCATATATCCAATATCCTTTATCTGCAAGTTTTTCTTGAGTTAAATGCTGAGCATGTACTTCGGGAAGTATTTTAATATTAAGTGAATGAGCAAGTTCTGTTAACCAATTCAAAAATTGATAAATCTCCGGTTCTACAAAAAAGCAGCTTGTACTTCTTTTTTTTATTACATATCCAACTGCATCGAGGCGTACCATTTTAATATTATTATTACTGAAATTGGTGAGGAAATTTGTTAGAATTTCGCGAGCTTTTATTGAATTTACATCTAAATCAATTTGTTCAGAAGGTGTGGCTTTTCCGAACGAAGTCCAAACTGTTTCAACTTTTCCCGTACCCTCAATAGTATAATTTGAAAAAGGCTCTGTTCTGCGTAAAAATATTTTCTCAATTTCTTCTTTAACAGGTTTATTATCCGCCCATATTTTATCAATTGTAATAAACATATCCGCATATTTCGATTTTCGACCGTGCTTAAGAAAATCTTGGAAATAAATTGATTCTTTTGAAATATGGTTAACCATCAAATCCAGCATAATATCATATTTTTTACCTAGCTTGCGTATGTCTTCCCACGTCCCGAATTTCGGTTCTATTTCAAGGTAAGTTAGCGGAGCAAAACCTCGGTCACCTGAAGATGGGAAAGGCGGTAGAATATGTATACCGCCTTTAAAAATATCGTCAAAATATTTTTGCAAAACATCATAAAGGGTTTTTAAATCACCTCCTAAAGAATCCGGATAAGTGATAAGTTGTACTTGGTTGTTAATATTCATTTTTAGGATTTTTGCTTTGGTTTTCTACTTTTAATCTTTAATAATAACTTCATAGTTTTTAGTAATTACAAAATCTGCAAGTTGAATATGCCCTGCAATAATTTTATGTTCTGTTTTTAAGACTTGCTCAACAAACGGATCTTCCGCCTCACCTCCTCTATTTCTTTTCAACCTGTGTGCAAGAGTATCTAACCTGCTTCTTGCTATAAAAATCCTTATATCAACATTTTTAAGCAAAGAAGTATAAGTCCCTTCAGCTATAATTACTTTTATTCCGGTTAAACTAATTTTCTCCTGTTCAATAGTATCTTTCTTATAATCTACTAAGGGTTTGGTTATTTCATCGCTTCCATTTATTGCATCTTTCAAATTGTTTTCTAAAGCATCTAAGTTTACTTCCACATGAGGTCCTAACCATTCGGAATCTTCTCTTCTTTTTGCATCATTTGATTTTGGAGGTAAATGGAAATAATCATCCTGACCAAGTATTACGGATTTAATTCCGTATTTTTCCAATTCATCGGCAAGAGCTTTTGCCGTTTCCGACTTACCGCTTCCGGATTCTCCGGCAACTGCAATCACGTATCTATTTTTATTTCTTTCAATTTTACCTATTATCTTTTTAACAATCTTCTTTGCTGCTTTATAATGGTGTTCTTCAAGAATTAGAACATCACCTTTCATTGAAGACCTCTCATTTTTTATTTATTAAACCAGAATATTACCTTATTTTTTTAAATACTAATTATTGAAAAACTAGGTTTATGTTTTTCACCAAAATAAAATTACTAGTATTAATGTTATTATACCAAGTGCTATAGACTGTTTCCGGTAATTTTTATACCAAGGTATATTTTTCAGTCCTAATGTTTCTTCATCATAAGAAGCTCTTGTCCAGATAAGTGCGGCTATTTTCTCTTCATTTTCAGGTTCGGTTCTATAACTGACAACAAGCAATATTATTGAAGAGATTATAAAGAGTATCGGTGCGATATAAAGAAAATGGACATGCGTTAAACCAATGACTTCATTTGAAATGAAAAATAGAATTCCAAAAAATATACCTCCAATTAAAGAAGCAAATGCCCCTTTAGAATTAGCCCTTTTAAAAAACAAACCGATTAAAAACATTGCAACAACCGGCGGCACAGTATAAGAAAGAACTCTTTGAAGATATTTGAAAAGCGATCCAAAATTTTCAATTTGCGGAGCCCATAATGCAGCTAAAATCATAAATGCAAAGGTAACCCAACGGCCTGTTTTCATAAGTTGGCGGCTATCTAAATGAGGTTTCCATCTGCGTATAAAATCCATAGTTACCAATGTTGATGCTGAGTTCAGAGTGGAATCGATTTGCGACATAAGAGCTGCAATAAATCCTGCAAGCGCAAGACCCAGCAAACCGGTAGGAAGATGATCAAACATGAGAGTGGGGTATACCATATCGGGGTTTGTTAATTTAGGATACAGCACAATTGCCATTATGCCCGGGAGAACCATAATAAAGAGTTCAGGTAATTTTAATAATCCGGCAAATAAACTTCC
>BDSW01000345.1 GCA_002898175.1 bacterium BMS3Abin04 | reverse complement strand
AGAACTAATTTGCCATAGTATGACCGTAGCAACCCTATAATGTTATAAATTAATTTGAACTCCAATACTCCAAAGCAGCATACTAAGGTTTACAGATTCACTATATTCAACAGGAATTAATGGTTTACCATACTCAACAGTAGAACAGTTAATGAATTTTCTGTATTTGACTTTCGGGTAGCGCAGCTGATATGTTAATTCGAGCGTAATGCTGAACATACTTCTCGAAAAAAACAATAAACCCGCATCTAGATCTGTATAAAAATCATATGATGAATTAAATTTATAATCTTCTTCGCATTCAATCATCATGCCTTCCATATATAAATTATCCGAAGGGAAATAATATCCAATACCGATTCCCACAAAGGGTTTTATTGAAGTTGAACTCTTGGATTTTATCAGATAATATTTCCCTGTTATTCCAGCTCCGTATGCCAAGTCGCTAATACTGGTTGGAGGAGGATTATTTATAACGGCTGGATTTATAGAGCCATATAATAAAGTAATTTCTGCTCCTAAACTAAGATTATATTTATCGATTCCATAGTTCCCTTCAAAAGCGAAAAGATAAGTAGGATAAAGGTTATTTCGTCCCTTTAATTTTAATCCAAATGAAAGCCCTTGAGCAATAATGCTATTAGCGATTAAAAATAAAAAAAGTACAACTGATAATTTTTTCACTCTACACAAGTAATTTGTTCAAAATTTGTAACCTATACCAAAAGTAAAATATGCAACCGTATAATTAAATTCTAATAATACCCTTTTACTCAAATCACCCCCTATTCCAATAATCGGTAATGAGTAAAAATCAGTTGCCGTCCCTGAATTTCCCCCGCCGACAAATTCTAAATATAACATTAAACCGGCTTTTATATAAAATACTGATGGTTTAAAACCAAATATAAAATCGAAATGTAAAGCCGGATCTGCAAATATAATTCCGGGTTGAAGCTCGTAGTAAAATTTATCATTTAATTTCTCATAATAACTCATCTGAATATTGAAATAATCCGATAGTGTTTTCTCATCTCTATACTTTTTTACGGGTTCAAGCTTAAGAATAAATCTTCCTTGGGCAAAAATAGAATTAGATACTAAAACAATAATAATCAATATAATCTTTTTCATTTTAATTCTCCTTTCCTTTGAGATCACTGTTAATTCATAACTTGAGAATCATTTTGCCACGGTATGACTGTTTCAACCCTTTAGTTATAAATTAACTTGAACTCCAATACTCCATAGCAGCATACCCAAATTTACCTTCTCGCGGTATTCCGTATATGTTGTAGATTTATCATCAAAACAATTTGGTTTTTTATAAGTAATTTTAGGATTTCGAATCTGATACTGTAAACCCAAAATGAAACTTAGATATTTATTTAGAAAAAGAGATGAACCAATTTCGAAATTAATATAAGAATAATCTGAATTTGAAAAAGTATAGGATTCCTCACAAGATAAATTTCTTATATCAAAAATACCAAAGGCGCCATTATACAAATACCATCCTAAACCGAAACCAACATAAGGTTTAAGAGGTGATGTGCTGTTGAATAACGAAGGATAATATTTCATATTTATTCCTATAGATGGAGCTTGCTCGTTAAACCTACTAATAGACTTTATTGAGGAATGGTTCAGGGAATTAAAATTGACATAACCATCAATTAATGTAATATCTATTCCGACAGTAAAATTATATTCTTTAAATTTATAGTTTCCCTCAAGAACATAAATTGATGTAGACTCATTATTAACTCCAGTGACTAATCCAGAATAATTAAAGGCAACAGAATATTCTTGCGCAAAAATATTACTTGACAACCATAGCACAACAATTGTTATTCTTGTTAATTTTAACATTTCAAACCTCATTTTTAAAACATATTACTTTTCTCTAAATATTAATTCATATACACTTCTGTAATACCCATATATTGTATATGGTCTAATTCCCAACCACTTTGATTTTCCTGGCACCAGCACGGATCACCGTTCTCTCAGTTGCATTTACAATAACCTACTCAAGTTGACCGGTAAAAATAATTGAAAACCGATAAAAAAAGGGATAAGTTTCAAAAAACAAAAAGGTCAAAAGATGTTCAAACTTCAAAGAATACCTTTGCAGATTGAATTATTACTCAACGAATTACAAGTATTTTTCAGTGATCAACAATGGTTACATTTTCAGAGCTTGATATTATCATTATTGCTAACTCCATATAAAGCTACTGTAGTAGGGATGGATAAAATTTTAGCATTCGGTAGCCATCGAAGTAAACATAATGAGTTTTTAATAAACAGTAGCCATTTAATGTCAAAAGTTCTAAAATATTATTCAATGCTAATAATGGCAAAGATAAAAAAACTAAATGAACCAATATATTTCATAATAGACGATACCTCTAACAAGAAAAGAGGTAAACATGTAGAAGCAGCCTTCAAGTTTCTGGAACATACAACAAAGCAATATATCTGGGGACATCAATTAGTATGCGCTATCATAGAATATAGA
Source organism: bacterium BMS3Abin04 (assembly GCA_002898175.1). Lineage (GTDB taxonomy): Bacteria > Bacteroidota > Ignavibacteria > Ignavibacteriales > Melioribacteraceae > BMS3ABIN04. The sequence continues at coordinate 6,981 of BDSW01000345.1, read as the reverse complement.
AATATCATAATACCTTATGCAATAGACGTCTATGTTACAAAAGAACAATCCGGAAAGCTGAAATTACCATTTAAGAGAAAAACAGAGATGGCCATAGAAATTCTAAAGGATTTTGAAGCAGATAGTGATCAAAAAATAATAGTATTAGCAGATTGTTATTATGCCGGCGGTTCGATCATAAAGTATTGTCGTAAGAAAGGATATAGTTTCATATCAGTACTAAAGTCCAATAGAGTATTCGAAATTAAAGATCATAGGACAAATGTAGAAAAATATTCAAACGGACTTTTCAGTAACAAAAAGCGAAAGACAATAGTATGGATAAAGAACAAGAAATATTATACTGTTACTGGCCAAGCAATATTAAAAACCGGGGGGGTAGTAAAGATAGTCTTTTCAAAACAGCAGTCGCATAGGACTGCGCTAGCTGTTTTTACGACTAACACTGCCCTTCCAACTAATATAATATTAGAAGCTTATAGTAGACGCTGGTCGATAGAAGTATTCTTTAAGATGAGCAAACAGCATTTGGGATTGAGATCATATCAGAACCGAAATCTATATTCAATAAAATCCCATATAAGATTATCATTATGTTCATATAATCTCCTGACCCACGTATTCATAAACGATATACGTGAAAAAGGACATAATTTAACACAAAAAAGAATTGCTCATTTTAGAGTTGTTAATATGATTGATCGACTAAGGTATATTGCTACTGACGATACTATTAATTTCATAACCAATAATTCAAAGAACATTGATGCTTATGAACTAAAAAAATATTTATTAGCCGCTTAAGTTGACGGTCAACTTGAGTAACCTATTAAAGTATTTTTTAATCAATCAAATTTAGTTTTAAAATCTATAGCCAATACCGATGGTACCTATTGCTAACATATAATTAACTTCAACAAACACTTTCTTGCTTAAATATATTCCTCCAACTATAGACGGTAAAAATATATCTCCAAAATCAGGACCGGAAGCCTGACCAGGTGAAACATCGAAAAACTTCACAATCCCGGCTTTTAAAAAACCATGACTAAAGTCACCACCAAGGTATAGGTTAATATGCGGCGTAAAACCATCTAATACAATACCAGTTTCTAATTCTAAAAAAAACGATTCGCTTTGCATGTTTATATATGAAAATTGTAGATTATAAAATCCGAATGTTTGCATATCACCATCTTGGTTAAAAATAGCCTCTGGTTCAAAAGATAAAGCATATTTGGATTGTGCGTTAAGTGACGAAAAAATAAACAGAACATACAGAAACAACATTTTTTTCATTTTACTCTCACTTTTATTATAATAAAAAAATCTCATAGTAGTTAATTTGCCTATACTTCTGTTATACCCAAATATTGTATATGGTCTAATTCCCAACCACTTTGATTTTCCTGACACCAACACGGATCACCAAAATAGTTCGGACAATGATACCAATATCTATACTTTTTAGAAAAATTCATAAACTAACAATTTCACTTTAACTTTTTATTAAAACAATTTATATCTTAAATAGAATACCAGCTTTAATAAAAATTGAATTAAAACTAATATCCTCTTCTTTTATAACATTTTTATGCTCTAAATCGTAAGTTGAAACCTTGCCTGTATTATTTAATGTTCGCGTTACCTCAATAATTAAATTAAAGGACTTATCTGCAAAAAATTTAATGCCGCCTATTATTTCTCCTGAAAAATTACTACTCTCGGAGTAATTTAAAAAACTTTCACCTGTCGCATTTCCATCCTGTGCAAAATTATTTGAATTATAAAATAATCCTAGTCCAATGTAAGGTTCAATTTTAGAAACAATTGGAAAATAATTTATCAAAGACCCAATACTGAATAAATTATTAGAATAAGCTGCTGATAACCTCTTAGAATCAATAGCAGTAATATAAAACCTTGTACGTAATTGAAAAGAAATTGGTAAATCTTTCAACGAATAGTCCAAAACTAAAGCAGGACCAAACTGATAATCAAGGTTTGTGTTTCCCAACGATATATTTATTGTTGTTCCGGCCCGTACAGTTTGTGAATTTATGCAATTATTGCCAATTAAAATAAAAACAATTAAAATAATTTTTTTCATTTTGATTCTCTTTTCCTTTGAGATCACTGTTAATTCGTAACTTGAGAATCATTTTACCACAGTACGACTATTTCAGCCATTAGTTATAGATTCACTTGAACTCCCAGGCTCCATAGCAACATACTAAGATTTACAGATTCACTATATTCAACCGGAATTAATGGTCTACTCGCTGAATAATCAACAGTTGAACAATTGATATATTTTCTATATTTAACTTTTGGATAGCGCAATTGATAAGTTAAATTAAATATCATACTTAACTTACTCTTTGGAAAAAATAATAACCCAACATTAAAATTTGTATAAAAATCATATGACGAACTAAATTTATAATCCTCTTCGCAGCCAATATTCATTCCTGCCATATATAAATTATCCGACGGGAAATAATAACCTATACCGATTCCCACAAAGGGTTTTATTAAAGTCGAACTTTTGGATTTTGCCAGATAGTATTTCCCCGTTACTCCAACTCCATAAGCTAAGTCGCTTATCCGATATGGTGGTGGTTGACTAAGAATAAAAGGATTTACAAAACCGTCTAATAATGTAAATTCCGCTCCCAAACTTATATTGTAATTATCGATTTCATAATCACCCGTTAAAGATAAAAGAAAAGTAGACTTAAGATTGCGACTTGCCGCAAAACCCTTGAACCCTAATCCAACTGAAACCCCTTGAGCAGCTATGCTGCTGACAATTAGAAAAAATATAAATATGAATTTATTCATCATATACTCACATTAAATTAAAACAGATATGTTAATTAGTATATACTTCTGTTATACCTAAATATTGTATATGGTCTAATTCCCAACCACTTTGATTTTCTTGGCACCAGCACGGATCACCAAAATAGTTCGGACAATGATACCAATATCTATACTTTTTCGAAAAATTCCTTAACCAACCGTGATTAAACGCAACATTGCAAAATTCCTCAATATAGTTAATATTACCGGAACCGGAACCATAAACCCAGAAATTATTTATTCCAAGAGAATTTGCTTTAACTAACAATTCTCTATACTGATGATCGTCATGATCTTCATCTAAACTTATCCAATTGGCTATATTTTTATTTCCATATGCACTATGGAAGTCATCCCACATTGGTCTTTGATCTGTCGGATTGCCCCACCCATCATGATATTTATCGCACATTATTCTTGTGTTAGAAGCAAGATCCATAGTTTCATCTTTATAAAAATGTTTATAGGTTCCCATTCGACCAGTTGGATATATAGTAAACGTCGAAGGATCTCTATAGCTGCTCATCATAACTAATGAATTCGAATAATGATCATGAATATATCCAGCTATATATCTAATATCTTCAGGATAAGCCCCATGCTCTATTGGTTCATCTAAATGGTAATATTTTAAATATCCATATTTATCAACAGATGATGGAGAAAAATTAATTGAACCCATTAAACTATCCTCATTAAATCCTACGGAAATAGCATTTTGTTTTGCACTATTGCTCGAAACAAATATTTGAGTAAAGCCATACTTATGATATAATTCTGAAAAAGATTTTAATCCTGTCCATATCCCCAACCATTTTCCTTCTTTTTGTTTATAATGGTCAAATTCATAAACGTACGTATAGTACCAATCACACGCTAATTTATCAGGCTGTATATCCCGGTTTGGGTTGCCTTCATAAACCGGAATTTTAACTTTTTTCCCATTCTCCTTAACAACTTTATATCCTAATAACTTACCGGTTCCCGGTACATCGGCAACAGAATTATTTCCTGTATCAGTCTCTTTTTTAAGTACCGGTTTTACCTGCTTTTCAATCTTTTTGTTTTCTACAACATTGGGTCCATTACAAGAATATAAAACGAATAATGTTAATAAAATAGTAGCAATAAATAGAAAAACATATCTTTTCTGCATTTCGTCCTCCTATAATATTTTAAATAGTATATTCGGACATTAAAGTAAAAAAAAACGATTATGTCAAGTTTAAAATACTAAATTCGTATTCTTTACTTCTGCTATTTTTAGAGTATTGTATCTAATTGAGCTATGTTATTAATACTAAATCATTTTAATTAGTTTTATAATTTAAACAAATTTATCAGTAATTTTTATAATTTGCAATTATTTTTGTTTATGGAATTAAATTAGAATTATATGTTTTCCGGAGATTTAAGTAGGTTAGATATTTAATTATTCTTTAATTTATTAGTCTTACTTAATATAAAAAGCGAAAGGGGAGTTTCGCTTTACATAAAAATATTTTACTTTAAAAATTAATTGACTTTTACCGGTTATTTTTCCTTTAAAACATTATCATACCCATTCGTTTTATAACAATATAAAGCAATTTATATTTTAAATAGAATACCGGCTTTAATGAAAATTGAATTGAAACTAATATCTTCTTTTTTTATAACTTTATAAGTTTCCACATCAAAAGTTGAAATACTGCCTGTATTGTTCAATGTTTAAGCAACTTCTAAAATTAAGTTAAACGACTTATTTCTAAAAAATTTAATGCCGCCTAAATAGTATTAAAAAAAAAGGGGGATACAAAATAAGTGTACACTTTTATTTAAAAATCTAAAAAAATATATCTTTAATAATAAAATGTTTGAACAATTAATTTAAAAATTATTCTCGGAAGTATTTGCAATAGTTCTTTCATCTCTAGTCCCTTCATCAACCCAATCAACGCCAAGGAAACTTAAGAGCTTATCAATTTCTAAAGCTTTTTTCATCATTTCTATTTCTTGCTTTCTATCGAATTTATCCTGTCTAAAATTTCTTGCCCATTTAACCAAAAGTTTGCGCTGAGATTTTAATTCTTTAGCAAGTCTTACAATAATATCTAATTCACCAGCCATAATTTGTAATTCGTAGAGTAAAAAGAAAAATAAATTTTAATGAATTATCGGTAGTGGATAAGTAAAAGTTTATATCAACGTAAACTTTTATTCGTACGCTTTTATTTCGCTTGAATATTGTACTATAACTTTGAAACCTTCTAAAATTTTTGGGATGCTTTTTTGAACCCTATCTGAATTTTTGTTAACTGAAATTTTAATAAACTTTTCTTCTTCAGAACCGGCAATGCCAATACTAATTACACCCGGTAATTTAAGAAATTCACCTTCATATTTTTTTTTGACGGCTAATATTTTATCCATAGATTTCATTCAATTTATGATGAAAGAGTAGTTCGGTAAAATTTAACAATAAAATTCATTATTAAACCTACCCAACTACTCTCAAACCAATTAAAACGCATTTAGTCACTGCAAATTGTAACACCAAAATGATCCAATACCATTTGGATCGGATTTCCAATAGTAGATTCCGTTGAACCGGCATATAACAAAGCAACAGGACTGCTGTTTGCATCGTCCGTTACTATTAAAGAACCGGAATCGCCACCAGCTGATATATTGCTAAATTCGATTTGATCATCGAACCTTGCATATCCACCACCGGGAGTATAGTTAACAACCACAGTAACATTAACAGCGGTAACCGTACCGTAAGTTAGTCCGGTAGTTCGACCTGTTTTCTTAACTTTCATTCCTAATACAGCTGTTGCAGTCGTACTGCTTGGTGTATACCCGCTCACCATTGCACTACTTACATCCACACCCGGTTTAACTCTGGCAATAGCAGCATCAATATAATTTATATTTCTTAATGGCTGCCATTTAATAACTTGAAAATCTGATAAGTTAGCAACAACATCACCGGGATTTTGAGAGCAAACAGGATCCGTATCAATTAATCCGGGTTGTACAATTCCTTCACCTATTGAAGCACGATTTTTCCTGGCAAAAACATGGTTGTTGCTTAAGAAGTATTTCATACCGTTTTTTTCTACAACACATCCTATAGTTCCGCCCACGCATGCACCGCCTCCGGCACCGGGGAAATATCTGTAATCGTTAAAATTACCGCCCGATACTCCACTTGATACAGGTCTGTATCTATCAATGAATACATCCTGGGCGTAAACCTCACCAATGTTAGAAACAACAACCGGTACACCTTCAATATTTTTGGGAAGTACTTTAGCCATTCCATTTTTGTCAGTTAGAATTTTTATAGCAAAGCTTCCATCAGGCAGTTTAATTGTTGCTGTTCCGATTACGCCTTTTTTTCTTAATAAACTATTTGTATTTCTATCCTGAATTTGAAATACTTTTTGGATGTCGGAAGAAACCTTATTAAGTGTTTTTATCTGTTGCTTTGGTGTAGTTATATTATTGGAAGGCTGGTTACAAGATGTTATAATGAACAATGAAATTAGAACAATTGTAATTGTACTAATCCAATGAATTCTTTTGGTTTTGATCATGGGACCTCCTTATTGTTGTAAAAGTATTTTAACATTATATCGTAGCAGTGTAAATTATTTACTTTGAGAACACTATTTTGAATAAACTTCTAGACACGATTCAATTTATAAAACTTTCTGAGTAAAGGAAGAGATATTTTCTATAACGGCTATTAAAGGTTTTTATACCTTCAATATTTTCATGATTTGCATTTATTAAAAAGTTAGCCTTTTATTTTCAAATAATCAAGAATTATTCGTTAAGCGTATTCGAAATTTTAATTTAAGCCTTAAAATTTAAAAAAATATTTAATTTATCACTTAGGTCTTACGATTTTATTCACAATTAATTTACATTTTTCCCTAAAATGAAAAACCTCGTTGATTTAACGAGGTCTTTTGCTCCGCGTGTCCGGCTTTTGACGGACAACCCTTCGGTTAATCCGGCAGCTGCCGGACTCTACCATTGAGCAACTTTTCTCTTATAAACTTCCTTCCCTGATGTGATTTCAATTCTTTCTCCCTCTTCATCGCTTCTGCACGTGTTTTAAAT
>BDSW01000344.1 GCA_002898175.1 bacterium BMS3Abin04 | reverse complement strand
CATACGGAAGATCGTTAAATAGACGAGTTGAGATTATTTTGATGAACAAAAAATAATGATAATAAGTCAGCTCTCAGTTTTAAATTACACTAGACAAACTTTATGTTGAAAATGTTCTATTGAAGTGAATATAATATTTCGAAAAACTATTTCTCTATTGATGTCTCACAAATAAAAATTTCAAAATAAAAAACTTCTGATAAGTTCTTTTTATTTTTTATGACACGTTAAACAAAAAGCACTACCGGCATTATCTATTCTTAGCGATAAAGTTCTTGTCGTCATTCCGTGAACAAAGTGGCACCCGCTGCATCCTTGAGTATTCCGAGCTACGTGCACATCGTGACAAGTTGAGCATTCCAAGTTTCTTCCTTGATCCAATAAATCTTTTGCAATTGTTCCTCCCAAACCGGACATTGTAGTACTGGGATCATATAACCCTCCGTCTCTTGATGCTAAATCGGAATCATAAATAAAAGAAATAGGATGATCATCCATTAAATTTGTTCCGATTTTACCGCCCGCGATATATCTTGTCCCGTTAGTATTTCCACTATGATTTTCTATGGCTACTGTACCATCGTGGCAAGAAAGACAAAGTTTTGATTTACCGGATGGTTGACCGGGAAAAGAGTTTAATGTTGAGCTGGTGTATACATCATATGGGGCAGTAGACAATTCATGATTCCACAAAGGGGAGTCGGGCACGGTAACATTAGCATTGTGAGGTATATGACACGGCAGACACATCTCTCCGTTACTCCAGCTGGCACCGCTAAAATCATGATGACTGTTCTTAATACCGCCCTTTACAGGGTTATCTTCGGGGAGCGGATATATTAAATACGCTATTAATACTAACATTGTAATAAAATAAAATTTGTTCGTAAATTTCTTCATAACTTCTCCATATAGATAAAAAATAGAGTATAGATTAAATTTTTATTTTTGATAGTTCCTTAAAATTTTCTTTCAATCCTAATAAAAGTTCCCAGATATTTAAGACTTTCAGAAATATATCTACGGTTATATCCTTCAATTCCTAAAGAAAGATAAATTGCCCTGTACCGTGTCTTTAGTTCTCCTTTAATTGTTGATAGATTAAGGTCTAATCCTCTTCCTTTTTGAAAACGATAGTTAGTTTCCAGCTTGAAGCTTGTAGTATTACTAATATTATATGTTAATCTTCCAGCAAAATCTTGGAATTCTTGTTTCTCATTTTCATCGGTAAGTTCAAAAAACCTCTGGTTCCCGGTAATAGATACACTGAAATTATTACTAAATCTTGCATTTAATGTTAAAAAATATCTTAATGATTTATACGGAACTATATTACTATTGTAATTATCAAATTCTATTCCTACAGACAACATGTTAAGGTTAATTCTGGATCCATACAGTCTTTGAGAAAAGGATTTTAATATTGCCGGGTCACGACCGAAAATATTATTGTAAGAATTCTCTGCGAATCTAAAATATATTTCAAATAAATTATTAAGTATTGTAAGGCGTGTAGAAAAGTTTTTCATATCAATTCCGTATTCATAAGCAGGTTGAGCGTCTGCCAAATAATCGATACTTACCGTCGAACCGTTAGGAATAAGTCCGCCGGGAATACGCTGTATTTCTATAAAATTATTTCTCTCAATGACTATATAATCGAAATTTTCTTGGTAAATAATTGTGTTTGTTACATTTTTTACTACAATTGATTCCTTTTGTACGTATGGATTTTCGAGTAAAACAATATTATCATTATTTAACGTATGCTCTTCATTAATAACCGTAAGTGACGGAGATAAATTATCCCTGTTAAAATTTCTTTTTTTAAAATCAAAAGAAAAACTGAAATATCCGGTAGGAATTTTTTTATTATAATTAATCCCGATTCCACCGGTACTTGTAATCTCTTCCGAAAATGTCTGGTTGGAATTTATATATTCATAGTATATGTATGTTCTTAAGCTTTTGAACAGTTTATGTTCCAATTGATTCCTAATAGTATTCTGCTTAATATTTGTTTTAAGTTGATCGAAATTAAAAAATTGATAATCTCCTATATATGAGAAATTATTCTGAAGCTCCAACCTTAATCTTTCGTTAACCTGCAATCGATTATAATTAAAATTACCTTTGCTTAATGAATAATAAATGTCGGAATTAAGAAAACGCGTTTCTGTTGAGTCGAAATTAACGTTACTGTTTATCTGAAAACTTGAAATTTTACTTCTTACACTTACCAAAGAATAATATTGCCTATCATAATCATCATAAGTGTAAGTGAATCTGTTTTTGTCAAGACTGCTTAATGAGAAATTCGAATTAAGCATTATATTCTGTCGGTTCGTTAAAAATCGTCTATCTGTTTGCAGCTCAGTCTGATCGGTCTTTTGTTTATGATAGGTTATGCTCAATGGAGCAAAAGTATTTCTATATCTAATACCGGCACTGAAACCTTTATTGAATGTTTCTACATCAGTTGTGTATTCTCTATTAGTAAAAAGATGTGAATAATTTGCGCTTCCGTTAAGAGTTACCGGCTGCGTTTTTAAAAATGTAATTAAACCTCTATCCTGTTCACCTGTATTAACCTCTGCCCTATCCGGAATAACCAGATAAATATCTTTTCGTGTCCCGGGGTTATATTCCATTTGTGATTCAACGGATATAAGGTTTGGATGATAAAAATAACTCTTAGAGGTTAATACAATGTGCCCAATTATCAATGAGGACTTTAAATTGTCCGAATAGCTCGGTCTACGTTCAATATCTTGTGTTCGATATTCTCCTTTTACTCCAATAGTTCCGCCAATTGATTGAAGTCCCCAGAATTTTATTGGTACTCTTGAAGCTTGACTAAATAAAATATTGGATGAACTTATTACTATCATAATAATGTTGTAATATATTTTGATTCTTTTCATTATTTAGTTAAGAAGAAATTTGTTTTTCCCACTATGCGGATTATGGCAATCCAAGCAATCGAGCTCTTCACTTGCAAAATGGATTTTATCTTTATTAATAACTGCCGGGTTATGGCAGTAGAGACAGAGCGCCCGGCCTTTTCTTTTTAATAAAAATTTATTTTTAGCCAAATGCGGGTTGTGGCATGCAAGGCAATCTCCCATTGCTACGGGTCCATGTATTACAGGGTCCTTCCCGGTCATATTTTTATGACATGTATAACATAAGCCCGGCATTGGTTTAACCAGTTTGTTGCCTTTATCAACATTATGGCAGGCATTACACAGTCTCTTTCTATAAGGAGGATGGTAAAAAAAATCAGTTTTTTTGATCTTAGCAGTTAGTAATTTGTTTTTAGTAAATAGAGTATCCGCCTTAAGCGAATCTGCAATTTCTTTCTGCTTAGCATTTGGATTCGGGACTCCGTCAAAAATAGTGGAAAGTATCTCATATCTTGTTGTAGTACTACATGATACTAATATTATAACACTAAAAATAAATAAGAATATTTCATATTTGTTAATTCTTTTCATCACTCTAATAAAGAGATTAATGGCTAATTTTCTTGTGATATATTTCACTTATTAAGAAATGAGAATTAGTTTTTACTTCTCCTCTATGAATCCATAAACGTTAATTTTCTCGGGTCCATATTGATTTGTGACAAATATTAAATATTTTAATTTAAATTTATTATAAACATATTTTTGAAAGTATTTAAGATTTTTATAGTCAATAATTATTTTTGCGGGTAACCACATATCTCCGGGTCCCTTATATGGTCCGCCGAAAAACATTAAAAGTTTACCTTCTTTGTTAAAAATTTGAACATTTTCAAAACCCGCATCAACAACGTACAAATTTTCATCCTTATCAACAGCTATTCCTTTCTGTCTAACAAACTGACCCAGATTTCTTCCGTAACTCCCGACCGTTCGTTTATATTTCCCGTCTTTTGAATAAATTTTAATATTAAAGTCGCCAAAATCGCTTACATAAAGATTGTTTTTGCTCATAGCTAAATTTGTCGGTGAAAATAATCTTGCCGAAGAATCGGCATTTGCTTTCGGTATTGAATACATAAACTTATATGTCTTTTTATCAT
>BDSW01000343.1 GCA_002898175.1 bacterium BMS3Abin04 | reverse complement strand
AAGAATTTTATAAAAGAATTTTAGCAACATCGAAAGAATTTGAGACGAATAATAGCAAGATTTATGTTGCAGGTAGACCTATTGTTGAAGGAACTATGGATCTGCTCGGTCCAGCAGATATGAAAAAAATGGTCCCCATTGTAATATTGGTGATAGCGCTTGTTCTTTATCTAACTTTACGCAGTGTTAAAAGCACAATCTTAACGCTGCTTGTTGTATTTTTCAGTACAATTTGGGCATTCGGACTTATGGCATTGGTAAATATTCCGATTTACGCCGTGTCCACAATGATACCTGTCATGCTCATTGCAATTGGTGTAGCCGATGGGATCCATCTTTACAGCCATCTGCATTTGTATGTGCGTAAACATCCCGGTACAACAAAACTTGACGCAGTAAAGGATATGCTTAAACATATGTGGTCGCCGGTTGTGATGACTTCGGTTACTACTGCCGTTGGATTTATTTCTTTACTTACATCACAAGTTTACCCCATTAAATATTTTGGTATCTTCACAGCTTTCGGTGTAATGGTTGCAATGGTTTTCTCTCTCGTTTTAATTCCAGCAGGAATTATGGCTTTCGGACTTCCAAAATTCAAGGATAAAAAGAAAAAAACAGATAATAAACATTCGGATCAGTTAGCGTATGACATTGCCGAAAAGGTTCTTAAGCATAAATATGTAACTATTTTTGCTACTATTATAATTGTGGCTGTTTCAATAATAGGAATGACAAAAGTTTGGATAAACTCAAGCTTTTTGGAAAAATTTGAAAAGGGCAGTGACATTGTTTTAACCGACAAATTTATCAATGAACATTTCGGCGGAACTTCTACCTTAAACTTAATCCTGGATAGTAAAAAAGAAGATGCATTCAAGAATCCTGCAGTTTTGAAATTAGTGGATAAAATGCAAAAAACCGTTGACGGTAATTTGAAAGTTGTAGGTAACTCGTTTTCGCTTGCGGATTATTTGAAGAGGATGAACAAAGTAATGCATGCAGATAAAGAAGAATACAACACAATACCGGATAATCAAAATTTGATTGCGCAATATCTTCTTCTTTATGAAATGTCCGGTGATCCTGATAATTTGTGGAAAGTTGTGAATGAGGGATATAACAAAGCAAATATTACTTTTCAATTAAAGAGCGATAACTCAAAAGCAATTAATGCTGCATTGGCGCAGATAGGAACATTTAAGAATGATTTTAAAAATCTCGGTATTACTATGAACTATGCCGGTTCCGGTTATAAAGCTCTTGTGTTTACCGATCTTATTCTTGAAGGACAGGTAATAAGTTTAATTATGTCCTTAATAATGGTGATAATTCTGCTGGCAATAATGTTTAAGAACTTTATGATTGGTCTTATAGGTTCTGTGCCTATTATGATAACGGCTGTTATAAGTTTTGGAGTTATGGGCTGGTTTGGAATTCCTCTTAACTCAACCACCGCACTGCTATCCAGTATTGCTATAGGAATTGGAATCGACTATGCAGTTCATTTGATTGAACAGTATAAAATTAATTCCGTTTGCGGCGATAAAGACTTAACGGTTAAGAGAACAATGGCGCATTCGGGAAGAGCAATTATGTTTAATGCGGTTGTAGTAATAGCCGGATTCCTTGTTCTGCTTTTCTCGGTATTCCCTCCGAACAGAGAACTTGGATTTTTAGTTTCGCTGAACATGTTTATCAGTTTTGTAGGAACCCTTACAATTATGGTGATTTTATTATATCAATCGAATATTTATTTCAAAAACAAAATAAGTCCGGCTTCGTCCCGAATAAAACAGGAACTACACCGCGACAAGGAGGATTAAAATGAAAACTTTAAAAATATCGGCAATAATTTTTACTCTGGTAATGTTTGCAAACATATCAACTTTTGCACAGAAAATATCCGGTTTACAGATAATCGAAAATGTATACAACAGACCGGTCGGCGATGATATGACTGCAGACTTAAAAATGACACTTATTAATTCAAGCGGCAATGAAAGAGTACGTAAGATAAAACAATTTTCACGCGACTTCGGCGAAGTAGAAAAGAAGATCATGTTCTTTGTTTCGCCGGCTGACGTTAAAAACACTTCGTTTATGAGCTGGAGTTATGATGAAGCAGGGAAAGATGACGATCAATGGATTTACTTACCGGCGTTGAAAAAAACAAAACGAATCTCCAGCGACAGTAAAAGTGATTATTTCATGGGATCCGATTTTACTTACGACGATTTAGGCGACAGGAAACCGACAGATGACAATCATAAATTATTACGGGAAGAAAAACTTAACGGCGAAGACTGTTATGTTGTTGAAAGCACTCCGAAAGACCCTGATTATATGTACTCCAAAACCGTTACTTGGATAATTAAAGGTAAATGGATCGGCTTGAAAAAAGACTTTTATGATGAAGACGGTGAGTATTTGAAAACATTGACCGTTAATAAATACGAAAACATTAAAGGCTTTTATATAATCACTCATACTGAAATGAATAATGTTCAAAAAAATCATAAAACGGTAATGGAATTGACAAACGTTAAAATCAATACCGGGATTCCGAAATCTAAATTTACCGAACGAATGATGACAAGAGGAATATAAAAAGAATACAGCTCCCGTTGCAGATTATTTCAAAACGGGAGTAGATTACCCGAAGCAGCAAATGAATGAAATACAAAATAATGAACAATAAAAAACTAAATACTACTTTTTGTCTGATAATATTAACGATACTACTAACGGTTGCAACTATAAATGCTCAGGAAAGTAATATCGGTAAAGTGAAATTAACGAAAATTGCTCAAGTTAACGACGGTAACAGCTATATTACATTTTTAGGCGGTATTGGAAATATTGAACCTCTTTGGTTCGAAGGCAACATTATACCTCAATTTCATCTGCGTACAAGCAAAAATTCCAAATTAATGGGAGTCCTAACACCGCAAATAATTATTAGAATGTACCAAGCTGAATCCTTCCCGGTAAGAACACCGAGCTATATGCCCAAAATTACTCTTTACTGGCTTTTCAGTGAAAAAGGAGTTTCGGATAATTGGAGTTTATTCGGTAGACTTGCACACCATTCAAACGGACAGGCAGGCAATTTTTATTTAAATAATGGTGAAATAAATTATAAATCGGGAAACTTTTCTACAAACTATTTAGAATTCGGATTGATAAAAACCCATTATATAGCAGATAAAAATTTAGCTCAATTTTTCCGCACTTCATTTGAAGCTCATTTACCCAAACTTTCCGATCCCGATTTGAGAGGACTATATAGTTTTTATAGATGGCATTTTATGTTTTCTCTATTCAAGTTACCGGCAGAAGTACTTTTTAATAAAAACAATATCAAAGCAAATTTTTCACTTGAAGGAAAATTAACTTGGATGTTTGGCGAAGTAAAAAATTGGGGGAACTTTTCGTTGGAAAGAGTTAGTGTCAGTATCAGGTTCTTTTATCATCCTAAATTTTTGGAAGATGTCGGACTTTTTCTACAATATTACCATGGACCGGATTATTACAATATTTATTTTACCCATCGGTTAAACATTTTACGTTTTGGAATAATGACCGAAACTTTAAGATTTTAAGATAATTAGGAGCAATAAAATGAAAAAGATAATATTATTTGTGAGTTTATTTGTAATCTCATGGCAAATCGGTTTTGCACAAAATCTCGATTTTTCCGGTTACGTTCGAAATTACTCCGGGATGCTAACCGGTAACGGTTCAAACGATTTTGTGATTCTTCAAAATACATTTAATCTTAATATAGAAAAGAAGTTTTCAAGCTCAGCCTTTAAGGTTAATCCTATGATATATCATTACTTTTCCGATAGTTTGGAGTTCAGGTTAAGAGAGGCTTATATTGATCTCTATTTTGATAATTTTGATATCCGGTTAGGAAAACAACAGATTGTTTGGGGAAAAGCCGATGGAGTTTTCATAACGGATATTGTTTCCCCGAAAAATTTATATGAATTCCTTCTTCCCGATTTTGATGAAATAAGGATTGGTGTGGAGGGAGTAAAGTTTGATTATTACTTGGGAGATAATACTCTGGAATTAGTATGGCTCCCGGTCTTTAACCCGACAATATATCCCAATAAAAATTCTGTTTGGGCTCCCAAGACTAATTTTTTAATTCAACCTACCATCGATAATTCTAAAGAGACAATTACTCCTTCTCTGAACAATAGTGAAATTTTCGGAAAGTTCTCCGCTTTAACGGAAAGTATCGATTTTGAAGTAATGGGCGGGTACATGTGGGATGACGATCCGACTATGTTTACAAACTTAACTTTTAATCCTGCTGCAATGACAAAAAACCTTACTATTACACCCGAACATAAGCGCTTAACATTAGCCGGGGGAAGTTTCAGTACCACACTAGGACCTTTTGTTGTACGCGGGGAAGGAGCATATTATTGGGGTAAATATTTTAATACAATGGATCCGGGTAAAA
>BDSW01000342.1 GCA_002898175.1 bacterium BMS3Abin04 | reverse complement strand
AAACTATCTAAATCAGTAGAATACGCAATATTTGCCTTAAAATATATGTCCGAGGCAGGTAATGAAACTCCGATTAGTACAAAAGAGATATCGGACTCAATGGGTATTCCATACGAACTTCTAGCAAAAATAATGCAGAAATTAGTTAGGCATAATATTATAGAATCCCGTCAAGGGACACGGGGCGGCTACTATTTATTACTGCCCCCGAATAGACTCAGTTTAACGAGTATAATAAAAGCCGCCGAAAGAGATATTCAAATTACCGATTGTATGTTTGAGAATGCGACAGATAAAGACTGCAAAAGAATAACCGATTGTTTAATTAGAGAACCACTTAATACAGTTCAAAATAAAATCATTAAAGTTTTGAATTCAACAACATTGGAGGAACTAATATAATATGAAAACATCAATTCAAAATGAACTAAAACTATTAAAAACCGAAGAAACTATTTTCTTAAATTTTATGAGTGAGAACTACCACATATTTTTTAATTCAAATATCTTCTTAAAGGATATTCAATATGCAGTAAAACATTTTTTTGAGTTAAAAGGTAACTCACTTAATTATACCCAAGTTGAAAACTTAACAAACCAATTTATTGAACATCTTGAAAAGGAGAACAAACTATTCAAGATTGATCATAAAACATGGAAAGTTAATTTTCATCTCGATCAAAAAGAAGATTTAGAAGTACAAAACCAATAAAGTATTGCTTCTTAATTTTTATTGTAGGAAAACAATATGAATTCTAAAATAAATGATAAATCTATTTTAGTATCTGAAAGAGCACAAAGTCAAATTAAAAAGATAAGGGAGGAAAACAGTATCCCTCAAAATCACGGTTTACGCGTTAGCGTAAAAGGCGGCGGATGTTCAGGACTAACTTATAATATTGAGTTTGATGATGTTATAAGCTCTACCGATACTATAATTGAACATAGTAACTTAAAAATCTATGTCGATGGTAAAAGTCTTTTTTACCTAATGGGTACTGAACTTGATTTTTCAGACGGATTAAACGGTAAAGGATTTATTTTCAATAATCCCAATGCCGCAAAAACATGCAACTGCGGAGAATCATTCAGCATATAATTTTAATTAAAAAATAAAAGGAGACCAAAATGAGCAAATTTGAATTACCCTCACTTCCCTATTCTTTCGATGCTCTAGAGCCATACATCGATGCACAAACAATGGAAATTCATCATGGTAAACACCACGGCGGGTATGTAAATAAACTAAACGCTGCTGTTGGGGGAACGGAACTAGAAAGTATATCTTTAAGTGATTTAATGAAAGATGTATCAAAGTATCCGGTTGCGGTTAGAAATAACGGCGGCGGACATTTTAACCATTCACTATTCTGGACAGTTATGGGACCAAATAAAGGTGGAGAACCTACCGGTGAGTTAGCAGATAAAATCAATTCCACATTTGGCTCTTTTACCGACTTTAAGGATAAATTTTCTACTGCTGCTGCAACAAGATTCGGCTCAGGCTGGGCTTGGCTGTTAGTTGCGGATGGTAACTTGGTAGTTACTTCAACACCCAATCAAGATAATCCTACAATGGATGTTGCCGAAGTACAGGGAACACCAATTTTAGGTTTAGACGTTTGGGAACATGCGTATTATCTAAAATACCAGAATAGACGACCTGAATATATTACTAATTTTTGGAATGTTGTAAACTGGGAAGAAGTTGCCGGAAGGTTTAAAGAAGCTTAAACATATTTAATCCATTATCGGGAGCAAGACCAGTGCTCCCGATAATTTTCTAATCAAGCTCCCTTATTTCTTTTCTTCTGCTCATGTTGTTCAAGTTTCATATTCCAAATAAACACAATTCCTATTTGAATTTTTCTTGCTTTCCGTGGGTTTATAAATTCCTTTGGATTATTGGCCCAAACAAATCATAATTTTTTTTATAAATTGTTAAAATAAGCAAAAAACTAAAAAGGTTGTAAAAAACATTAAAAAAGGTTTAGCTAACGAAGCCTAAACCCTTAATATATAATTGTTTAATTATCTTTCCTTACAAATTACTTATGCACCAATTTGAGTCTATTCATTGCCCGTTTCAAAGCCAATTCCGCCCTTTTAACATCAATATTATGATCATCTTTGTGTGCAAGCCGTTCTTTAGCTCTATTCAAAGCATTCTCTGCACGCTGCACGTCAATTTCTTCTACAGCTTCAAAGCTCTCGGCCAGTATTAATACGTTGTTCTCAAGTACTTCAGAAGTACCTCCTCCGGTAGCAAAGATATATGTGTTATTACTAGGATCAACTATTTTAATTTTACCTATTTCAAAGCTGCTTAACAAGGGAGCATGATTGAACAGTACTTGGAAATTACCTTTAGTTCCTGGTATTGTAATTGATAAAGCTTTATCTTCATAAGCTTTTTTAGCCGGAGTAATTACTTCTACATTAATTTCTTTCATATTATACGTTCATTTTCTTTGCTTTTTCAACTGCTTCTTCTATAGTTCCTACATACATAAAAGCCATTTCAGGAAGATCATCGTGCTTACCGTCTATTATCTCTTTAAAACTCCTAATTGTATCATCTAACTTAACATATTTTCCAGGAACTCCGGTAAACTGTTCGGCAACATGGAACGGCTGGCTTAAAAACCTTTGAATTCTTCTTGCTCTTCTAACCACAACCTTATCATCTTCAGATAATTCATCCATGCCTAAAATGTTTATTATGTCTTGCAGATCGTTATATTGCTGAAGTATCTCTTTAACTTGCGTAGCAATATTATAATGCTCATGGCCTAATATACCCGGCTCAAGAATACGCGAAGTCGAATCAAGCGGATCAACCGCAGGATAAATACCTAATTCCGATATTTGACGACTTAAGACAGTTGTAGCATCCAAATGAGAAAACACAGTTGCAGGAGCCGGGTCAGTTAAGTCATCTGCAGGGACATAAATTGCTTGTACAGACGTAATAGAACCTTTTTCAGTAGAAGTAATGCGTTCTTGAAGTTCACCCATTTCAGAGGCAAGGTTAGGTTGATAACCAACCGCCGAAGGCATTCTTCCCAGCAATGCGCTTACTTCCGATCCGGCTTGTGTAAAACGGAAAATATTATCAATAAACAACAGTACATCCCTTTCTTCAACATCTCTAAAATATTCCGCAATTGTAAGTCCGGTTAAACCGACTCTCAAACGTGCTCCGGGAGGTTCGTTCATTTGTCCGAATACCAATGCCGTTTTATCCAAAACGCCGGATTCTTTCATCTCTAACCACAAATCGTTTCCTTCTCTGGTTCGTTCACCAACACCCGTAAATACCGAAAATCCGCCGTGCTCCTTTGCTATGTTGTGAATAAGTTCTTGTATAATAACGGTCTTACCAACACCGGCACCCCCAAAAAGGCCAGTTTTACCGCCTTTCGAATAAGGCTCAAGTAAATCAATAACTTTTATACCTGTTTCAAACATTTCTTGTGAAGTTATTAAATTTTCAAACTTGGGAGCATGATGATGAATAGGAGACCTAAGTTCAGATTTAATTGGTTCTTGACCATCGATTGTATTACCGATTACATTAATAAGTCTTCCTAAAGTATCAGGCCCGACCGGTACAGAAATCGGGTTACCGGTATCAATGGCTTTAGTTCCTCTGACCAAACCATCTGTAGAGTCCATAGCAACAGCTCTAACCCTGTTTTCGCCAAGATGTTGCTGAACTTCTACTATTAATTCTTCTTCTTTCCCTTCAGAATTTGTACGGGGAATTTTGACTGCATTATAAATTGTTGGAAGATATCCCTCTTCAAAGTCAATATCAACTACAGGCCCGATCACCTGTACAATTACACCCTCTTTACTAGCCATTTTTCTCCTAATTAACATTAAAATAATTTATAAATTTAATTATAGATAGAACTACAATCAAATATTTATTTCAATAATTGCATTTTTTTTGCTAAAATTCCATTTTGTGTTTTTAACAAGTAAAAATATATTCCGCTGGCTAAACCTTCCGCATTAAACGACACCGAATATATTCCGGGTTTTTGTTTTTTGTTTACTAACGTTGCAACTTCCCTTCCGAGAATATCATAAACTTTAAGAGTTACAACCCCCCCTGTGTTTCCCCCTTTAGTAAAGGGAAGATTTTTGGGGGTTGAAATTGAATATTTTATCGTTGTTGTCGGATTAAACGGATTCGGATAATTTTGAAATAACACAATTGATTTTGGTATAGCATTGTTTTCTTCCTGAACTGAAACTACTGGATCCATTCTAAAATCTGCATAAACCGGTAAATGATCCGATGCATAATAAAGTGCATTTGCCAACTCATCACTGACTGCATTATTAGGCAGTTCATTTATCGATTTATTAAAATGATTACCGTCATTACCAAAGACTTTATAACTTCCCGGTACGTAGCGGATTCCCCCGGAATCTTTAACGGCTTGTGATATTAAGATCATATCAAATCTATCATCTAGCCCTCCCGATGAACCGCCATCGGACAATTGACCTGACCTGGTTGATTGAGAATGGATAACTCTATAGTTTGGATTATTATGCCAATCTCCTATACTGTTTACAGGATCTAAAAAGTATCCCGGTTTGCTCTTATCAATTAGTTCTTGGAATGCCGGCTCAGCCGATCTATAAGTATTATAATCTCCAACCACAATAAAATTAGCTCCCGGATGTAATTGATCTGTAGAGTTTCTTAAATCCGTTACTTCATTTGCTCTTTTCTGCTCGTTATCCGAACCCTGGCTTGCCTTCAAATGAACAGAGTAAATTATTAAAGTATCATTAGTTGTTCTATAAACAACCGTAAATTTTGAAATATCCCTCAGGTCCGTTAAGATTCGGACATTTGAAAGGAATGTAATCGAGGAATCACGATAATACATTGCGTTATCAGTATCGGGTCCATTAATAAAGGTCGCTTTTTTATAAGTTGTATCTAATACATCCGTATAAAATTTATTTACGTAAGTTGATCCATCTATTTCCTGAACGACTAGAATATCCGGGTCAACTGCAGTAATAATTTTTTTAAGGTTTTGGTTTTTTGTACTTGTAACCGTACCGTTAGCTTTGTAATTGAGAATATTGTATGTCATTACTCTAAGTTTATTCTGTGCGAATAATTGAAGGGTAAAAACTGCAAACAAGATTAGTAATATTTTTTTCATTTAGAAAATATCCTTAGCAACATTTAATATTTATACAATTTAGTAGTAATTTAGTCTAATCATTTTACTGGGTATCAGTTGATAAAATAAACCTAATAACTCTATCGTTACCGGTATCTAATACATAGATTATTTTGTCAAAAAAAGCAACCGCATGGGGTTCATTCAGTAAATCACTTCCGCCGAAAGACTGCAGCTCATCACCGAATGAATTAAATTTAAATATACTATCTTTTTGAGCATCTGCGACAAAAATATTACCGGCGTTATCAAGGGCAGTATCTTCGGGCTTACCGAATTTATTTACCAGCATCATATCTGAGGAAAATGCAGTTAATTTAGGCCGGTATCCCGAAAAATCCGGGTTCACAACAAACTGAAGCCATTGTACTTTAAAACTATTGTCTCCGATTAATGTGAGTATTACATCTAAACTTTTACGGTTGAAAGAAGTTAAAGAACTGATTTTATTCGCCGACATCATTCCGGTTCCTTCAGCTTCCAGCAACGGAACTTTACCCACAACTAACGAATCCCTTATTACTCCGCCGGAATTTGAAACCGGAATAAATTTAAGAGTAAGAATTGCATTGTCTCTATCAATTGGATTTGAATTTTTAGGACCTTTTCTAGAGACATAAATTGAATTGTCAAAAAAGACACAGACGCCTGTGTATTCCCTATCAGGTCTGGTAAACGCAAACGGATCTTCTTTTGGGTCTTGCGGAAGTATCCTGGTAACTTTTGCTGAACCTATTAAATGCTGCGCGCTAACTAAGTCAATTTTATAAACCGCACTAAAAGTAACTTGATTTGAATTAATTGTAGTATCAAATTGAGCACACACAATTAAATTTAACTTATAATCTTGCGCAAGTGCAACCGGATGTTTAATTGTTTTGCTTCCTAAAACTTTACCGGCAACATCCAGCATTACTATTCTATCATTTTGAGTATCGGCAACATATATAAAAGGTTCTCTTCCAACAATAATATCTTCAGGTTTATTAAATCCCGTCCATACAGGCGATTGCTGAATATAAACCGTATCGCTAATGTTTGTTATCTGTTTATCTTGACTATTTTTAACTATATCTGTTAAATCAAGTTTATTCTCACAAGATATAATTATCAAACCGGTAATTGCAAAGACTATATACTGTTTCAATTTCATATCAATACAATTCAAATATTAAGGAAAATCTATGCGCCGAACCCAGTTTAGTAAAATTCGAATAGGCATAATTAAAGGTTACCCGCGCAATACCTAACGGAACCGCTAAGCCTGTTCCAAAGGTGAAGTTTTGCTCGTCTACATTTAACTTATAACCACCTCGTAAGAAAAATATTTCCTTCCATGAATACTCAAGTCCGAGAGCTACATTTTCGCTGTTATCATTGGGATGATTTAGTTGTATTGCAGTCGTAATTCTGTTTTCCATTGTCTGATATGGTTCAAATGCAAAGCCCAATTTAAATAAAGTTGGAGGAGAAAATGACTGCCAATCCGATTTTTCTCTCTTACCCCATAGAAGCACTTTACCATCGGGCGCCATTTCATTTCCAAAATTCGTAATTGCAACAGCAAAACGTGTTGAACCTAAACCTGTCCAGTACAACGTACCTAAATCAATCACAACTCCGCGCATTTTAAGTTTATCCAATGTCTCTTCAACATACCTGATAGTTGCACCGAAGCTGAATTTATCGGTCATTTGTCTTGAGTATGTTAATCCAATTGCCAAATCACTAAACGTAAAAGATTCACCATTTCCAAAAGGCAAAAACTCTGTGGTGACCGGCATATTATCCATATGCAAAGAAGTAAAAGATATTCCTACAGCATCATTTTTTGAGAACTTATAGATCCCGCCTATAAATTCATGGTTTATATCCGCCACCCAATTGTTGTGTGAAATAATCAGCTGGTTTTGTTTTGCTTGAACTACACCGGCAGGATTCCAATATAATGCGGAGGCATCATTTGCCACAGAAACAAATGCTTCACCCATTGCCGATGCACGCGCTCCAACTCCAATCTTTAGAAATTGAACTGCAGATATACCGGCTCTCTGTCCGCCTAAAGTTGGAAAGAGTTGAGCAAACAAAGTGTTCAACGGAAAAATTATCAATATGAGAATTAATTTTTTCATTAACTTAATTTTTTAATATCATTATAAATTTCTTATCCCAAACTTGGTTCCCGCTTTAGCAGGAATAACAGCTTTCATTTAATTTTCCTTTTTTCTATCATGCTCGCGTATGCGGGCTTCCATTATTTCTAATCTTTATTTCCCTATCAAAATTTAAAGCTAACTCCAAACTTTATATTTCTTCTAGTTAAATATCTAGCCGGATTATACGGGAACGGTGAAACCGGAGCTTGTAAATCAGGATACAGCGGGTCGTTCCATGATGAAGGTGTCGGATCACCGTATTCATAAGCCTTTCCCGTTACAGGATTTATAATTGTACTGTTTTTAGTATCCAGCAAATTATTTATTTCCATAAATACCGAAAACCTTAAGGCGCCAATTTGAATATACTTTTCCAAATTAAGATCAATCCAAAACCAATCGTCTCCCACTTTTCCAAAAATATTTTTTCTATCACGTACATATTCGGGTCTGCCGTCAAGTCCAAAATCCCCGGTAAATACATAAGGTGTGTATCGTTTCCCCGATTCAAAAAATCCCCTTATATATAAATTAATGTCATCCAAAATACCGGGAGCAAGCCCAAACAACGGTTTACCTTTGGGAATATAAAAATTCAGGCTTGTAGAAATTGTTAAAGGTCTATCCCACGCAACAAAATCTTCTTTTACCGATTCATCCAAATCACCTCTTAAAACTAAAACACCTTCATCCGCAGAAGAGCTTTTACCCGTTACAATCGCATACGAAAACGATGCATTACCGGTAAACCATTTCCCGATTCTCTTTTTATATTCAAGTTCTAATCCGCGGGAACGTGCATAATCTATATTGGCATACGTAATAAACGATTGAGTAGCAAACCTGGCTGACCTGATTTTAGCTGTCCGCGTTCTTATATAATCAAAAATATCTTTGTAATATGCGGTTACTGTTAAAACATCATTTTCCGAAAATTGTGTTTTTATTCCAAGTTCATATGCAACCGTTGTTTCAGGATTCAGGTCAGGGTTTCCAAATTTTTGAAAAGATGATTGAGCACTTACCGGATTTAATTTAGCATAAACAAATTGAGGTCTCGGCCATTTGCTAAAATGTCCGTACGAAAAGAATAAAATTTGATTATTGGTAATCGGATGGGAAATCCCTAGTCTGGGACTTAACCTAGCTTTAAACCTTCTGCCCCCGAACCACGAAAACGTGTCTTCTTTATATCTTTTTCTAACATCATCGGGAATTGTAATGACATCGGGATTGTTAACGGCATCATCAACAAATTTTCCCGGGAACCAATAATCTAAACGAAGTCCGAAATTTAAGATCATCCCGCTAAAATTTATATTATCTTGGGCATAAAAAGAACCGACAGCCGGATAAACTTTATAAATATCATTGTTTAATCCTAATTTACCAATCCAAGGTTTATAAATATCAACGACTTGCATTTCCTGGAAGCGAAAATTAAAACCGGCTTTAAATTTATTTTTTTCATCGAAGAAACTGGTAAGGTCACCCTTAAATGAATATTCATCTATGAAATGGTCATGCCAGGTAAAAGGATTCCCAACATCCCAAAAACCGTCGCCGGGAATTACTCCTATTGTGTCTCTATCTAAATTATAATATTGAATGGGAAAAGTTACAATATCCAGCGGTTCTTTGTACTCATTCCATTTTTTACCGTTTGCATCGGCACGCAAATTAGAAAAGAATTTATTTAATTTTAATTCGTAAAAAGTTTTAGAATTTACCGTATGCGTCCAGCTAACCGAATAATATTTACTAATATGCGTAAAAACATTTGCATTATCGAGAATATTTTGAAAGCGATATTGGTAACCCGGGCTAGGTTGAACATATTCCAAATTACTCTGAAGAGACTGAGAATTTTGATTTATATTAACCGACTGATTATATGAGAAAATTAATTTCATTGTAGGCGAAATATTATAAGCCAACTTTCCTAACCAGAACCAATTATTCTGCGCTCTCGGGGCAAATCTAGTACCGTAAAAAGTGGATGAGAACAGCTTTTTTGCAGTCGGTTTATAATAACCTTGAGTAATCCCGTCACTAAACCCCGCATAAAAACTACCGAAAAAAGTAATTTTACCCGGGATATGAATACCAAGGGCAGGAAGAAATTTACTAGTTATCGGTTCGGGTCCGCTTAGATTCGCTTCAACTATATCCGTGTTAAATACATGAGAAGATTCCGGGTTTCCTAAGTTATCTCTTTTATAAGAAACATAGCCGGAATAGTTAGTACTTCCTTCTCTCGTTTTAACGTTTACAATACCGGAAGTTGCTTGACCGTATTCGGCATTAAATCCGCCTGTAATAACTTGCACCTGCTCAATAGCATTGGCGCTCAGTTGAAGCCCGAACCCAGTCCCGGATAACGGATCCTGAACTGAAACACCGTCTAAAAGAAAAGCATTTTCGTATGATCTTCCTCCGCGGATATGAATTTCGTTATCCGATTTTACAACACCTGCCTGCTGTGTAACTACATCCTGAATATTTTCAACAGTGGATACTGCTAATTCATCTTTTGAAATAGTTTTAATGCTTTGGGTCTCTTCAACATCCACTAACGGTTTTTTACCAACAACAATAACATCCTGATCCATGGTTAGCACTGTTTCTTCAAGCTTTACATTCATTTCAAGCGCCCTATTGGGTTTGACTTCAATGCCGGTGAATTCCATTGTTTTGTACCCGATTAAAGACACAACCAAAGTATAAGTTCCCGGTGATATATTTTTAATAATATACTTCCCGGAAAAATCCGATGCAGCGCCGTAATAAGTTCCTTTGAGCAAAACATTAACTCCGGGCAAAGGACTATCGGATGCTTTATCCGTTATGGTTCCGATTATTTTACCCTTTTCTTGAGCAAATAAATTGAAAGAAATTAGTAAAGTGACTAATATGATTAATATTTTTCTCATTGATTAAAATTAAATTCCTGGTAAAATACTTTTTCTAACAAATCTTTAACATTGTTATTAGCATTACATTGATGTAAAGGCAGCCCGATGAAAAATAAATTTTTCGTGTTATTAAGGATTGCAATATCTCCTTTTAACTGCGAGCTGTTCAAATTATATAAACTTGAAGATGAAATAGTGTTAGGATAATAGGTCCGCACAAACCCAATTGTTGATCCGGTTTTTAATGCCGGGAATCCTGATTCTCCATTTATCGGTTCTACTTTTGCACCTGGAAACAGGAACGATAATGGTTTTTCTTGTCCCAAACTATCAACAGGAATAAAACTTTGGAGTGAAGATAAGCTGAACGGGAAAGTACTTGATGAATCTCTAAATGTCATTGAGAAAGCAGCTTTTCCGCCGGATTGCAAATATTCCTTTGTAATTGTGTTGATAATATCTAAACTCGGACTATCATCCGAATACCAGAAGATATCATCGAACAACTTTACAGTTTCCAATAAAGTAATATTTTGATAAGGTAATCGTGTTGTTGTCAAGTCAATCAAATCATATTTATCTTTCAAAGCGCCATTATTCATATTATCAAATATATTGTTGTAAAAATCAGTTATGTCGTTTCCATTCTCATAATCATCCACAATTAACAATTTACCTTTCGGCTTTTTAATATACCAGCTTCTGGAAGAATCGGGTAAACGAATATAACCGGATTTCGCTCCAGATATATCCTCTGCTTGAATATAAATAATATTATTATCATTTAACTTTAAATCTGTTAATTTATCCGCAAATTTATTATTTAGAGATCCGTTTATAAAAATGTTCATTGCGGGATTTGTACTATTCAAATCATCAATTTTTAAAGTAACCAGCCTTATACTTCCAGGCAAAACAAGAGCTTTATTCGTATCGTTTAATGCAATATAAATTTTAACTATAGACTCGTTACCGTCCAAATCATTCGCGTTCCAACCGATAGTCATTACCGGGAAGGAAGTTAACGGTAGCTGCGAAAGTTTGTTCCAGCTAATGGTTGGCGCAGAATTTTTAATTGGAAACTTCTGTTCAGCCGGAGTAGGGTCTGCCTTACCAATATCAGTATATGGTTCCCCTTCATCATATTTACCATTATTATTTTTATCAACAAAAGGCTCGCTTCCCAAGTCTATCCCGTTTCTGGTAATATTTTCATCATACTTGTTGTTACCGCCGTTATCAACCGCAAATATTTTGAATGTGTAATTTGTATCTACAGTTCCAATGGGAAGTGAAAAAATTGAATCATTACCGGAAGTAAAATGCCAAGCATTCTCCAAACCTTCCCATGTAAAATAAAATCCCTCAACTAACCCATCCGGATCATCGCCCCACCAGTTAACTTCCAATCTACTCTTTTGCTGACTTATGGAACTATCCGGGAAAAGGACCAAATGGGTTTCCGGAGCTAGATTTTCTATCTTGTTATCGGTTATAGATTCATTGCAAGAGCCGAGAAAAATAACAGTAAGAAGAAATAAAATTATGTTTTTAGTAAAATTTTTCATCGAACAAAAATTATTAAAGTTATTTTAACCTCCGGGAATTCAAGATCCCGGAGGTTGCTAAATAAAAATTAAAAGTATTACTTGAGAAGCATCATTTTTTTAACAGATATTTTATTCCCCGCTGTTAACCTGTAAAAATATATTCCGCTGGTAAAATTAGAAGCATCCCAAACAACTTCATAGTTACCCGGACTTTGATTTTTATTAACCAATGTAGCAACCTCTCTTCCTAAAATATCGTATACTTTTAATTGTACGGACGCAAGGTTTTGAGTCGTTACATTTGGAATTTCATATTTTATTGTGGTACTCGGGTTAAACGGGTTCGGATAATTTTGTGAAAGTTCAAATTTTAACGGTAAAGGTTTTTCGCTTTTTACATCCGTTACAAAACCTTTAAAGTCATCATTCTTACGGGGCACTAATTTATAATTACCAAATGAATAAAACATAATTCCGTCTAATTCGGTAAATGAGTTCCCATCTCTAATTCTAATCGGTTTTCCCTCAAGAGATGTATCCCAAAAGTTGTTATAATCGTGCGTACCGTCTTGTAATTCAACCCGCATATTAACACCGGAAGAATCCGCAACCAGCATCTCACCAAAGTTCCTGTTTCCGCCTGTACCTTCATCCGGACCCGGATTGCCATTTGCATTTTCATCGGTTACAACAACATTCTTAAACCCGACCAAAACACTTGAGTAAGATTCTGCAGGTAATTCACCATTGTTTGCACCATCAATATCAGCCGTTGAGATTTCTGTGATAGGAGGAAGATTATTTCCGCTGCTAATTACAGTTTTAGCAGCACCGTTTGATAAATTGCCTATTCTGGCAACGCCGAAATTTTCATTTACAATCCCGGTTACGGTTACTTCATCGCCGCGTTTCAGACCGTCGGTTTCCGTTCCGAAAATTTGAATACCGCTCCAAGGACCTGAGCCGTTTTGCAGATAAACACGTGCCCCTGTTAAGTTCCCGTCACCTTCAATATCGGATGTATCTGCTGTTACTATACCCGAAACAGTTACTTCAAACCCGTTATAGCCGCTGAAACCGCTTCCAAAAGGCGAATAACGAACGTCTTGAATCGTTAGAGGTCTGTTTAACGTCATATAAAAATAAGGGCTCGATTTACCATTAGTAGGATTTGTGGAAACAGCGCTATCTTCATCAACAGCTTCCACAAAGTAAGAGATTAAAGTTGAATCTCCTTGCCCGGGAATTGAGGCGCTCCAGATCATATTTACCGAATCGGTTAATGTCATCGGGACATCAACAAAATTTGTATCTGAGACACTATACTTAAGAGTTGCGGATTTTACCGCAGCTGTCGAATCGGAATCAAAAACATGAGCAGTGACCGTAACGGATTCATTAAAACCGACTAATCCTTTATCTCTTACAACATTATCTATATTGGGCGGACTAACTGTACCAAATTTAATATCATCTAAATAAATAGGATTTACAATGAAATAATTTGGGGAAATATTGTTACGAGTTTC
>BDSW01000341.1 GCA_002898175.1 bacterium BMS3Abin04 | reverse complement strand
TAGATGCAATATTATGGTAATAACAATAACTAAACACTATAACATAAGCTCCGGCGGAGCGACATTATGTTTTGCCGATAATGTTTGAAACCTTTGTTTTTTCGTTTTTCTTTTTTTTACCATAATATCGCTCCTAACGGAGCTAATTAAACATTTCTTATTTTTCTGTTTTCTATAAACTTTACCAAGCATCGTAGATGCGATATTATGGTAATAACAAAAATAAACACTACAACATAAGCTCCGGCGGAGCGACATTATGTTTTGTCAATATTGTTTACGTATGTTTTGTTTGTTGTTTTAATACTTTTTGATGCTTTTGTCTTATAGTTTCGTATTCTTTTTTATAATTTGGTTCCCAACGGAGCTTGGTTTTTTATTCGTATTTACTTTTTATATTTCCTTTCCAATTCGTTTATCATTTTTAAAGCTTTATCTGAAAATCCCGGGTAATTTCCCGAACTCATTTTTGCCGCTTTATCATAAAGCTTAATAAACCTAAAAGGATTTCCTACACATTTAACAAGATCATTTCTGCTAAACTTCTGTAAAATTAAACTGGACATAAAATAACCGGTTGTGTGTCCTAATTCCGGTAAAAGGTTTTGAAATTTTCTTGAGTATGAAAATTTCTTACTTTGATCTTGAGCAATGGCGGAAAGATAGTTATCCATCTTTTGAATAACATACGGCGTTTTACCAACATCATTAATAAATGTTCTTGCATAACGTGAAACCGAATTGCTGGCTTCGGTAAACCATTTTATTTTATCAACCTGATCTGCTATGCCTTCAGCTTCAATTCTGCCAAGGACATTAATAATCGGTGCATCTTCGGCTGCTATTCCGTAAGTCCTGTATCTTAATTCCCTATTTCTGTACCAATGATGAAATTCGTGCGCTAAAAATCCAACAATGTTCCATTCGATTGTTGCAGCTAAATCGACTACAATTGGTGATGACCCTCTTCCGTTACTCTCAAAAATTATAAAAGCAACGGGCGGAAGCTGATTTACATGATTTTGGGGAAGAAATTTTAGGGTTCTGCTTATTGCAGTTTGTGAATAATTGGAATATTTAATTTTTCGCTCTTGTTCATCAATTCTTGCTCTATTGTCTCGCACTTTTATGTAATGCAGAAGATATGTTCTGTTTCTGCCTGATTTTAATGCTTGATTTAACGCCGATCTCTTCGAGGGCATAAAAACCAGCGAGAAATTATTTTTAAAAAAGTTCCTGCTGAATTCTCTTTTTAATAAAACTTTATAACCCGGTGTATTAAATAATTCATTCCACTTCTGCCCGGATGGCTGTTGATTGTGCTCAAGAATATCTGCAATTTCCCAAAATTTTGTTATTCCGCTAAAATCAAAATTTGAATTCCTTTGAGCAAAAGAAAAAGTGGATAGATATAGTGAGATGAGAAGTATAAATATTTTCGTCATAATAATTCAGTGTGATTAAACAAAAATATGAACAAGATAATATATAAATTATTTTTCGGACATAAACTGTAATACAATATGATATGCTGTATTTATTAAAGTGCACTTAAAAAAGTGCTCGAGTTATTGATTAGTCAACTTAGCAAGTTGACTTACAAATCATGAAATAAATTTTAATTATAAATTTGTAAATTACTTTTACTATGATGATGGATCATTCTGCTTTAGTCAATGAATATTAACTCACTTTTTGCTCTTTCGGGAGCATCCAAACGAATGCTGATATTGCCAATGATATTGCGCTAATAATAAAAACCATATTTTTGTCAGCCGAATCCTGTATAATTGCTCCGAACCAGTAGCTAACAATTAACTGGGGAATTACAATGGAAAGGTTAAACATCCCCATGTAGAATCCCATTCTATTCTGGTTTACCGTTTCAGACATAATTGCAAACGGCAGACTTACAACTGCAGCCCAGCCGACTCCCGCAACAGCCATTAGAGAATAAAGTGCATATTCAGACTGCCCAAACAGCAATATTCCTAAGTAAGCTAAAGCCATAACGGCAACACTGAACATCTGTGTTTTTACTCTGCCAATCTTTTTAGCAATCGGTTCCAATACAAAAACCGGAAGTACTGCTCCCACTGCATTAAGAATTAAGAACGAAATTGAAATTATCTGACCGGTTTTATTATCGATTAAACTTTTCATTTGTTCAGTAACACCGGCTGGAGTAGGATTTATTTTTTGTGAAATAAATGCAATGATAAATACGAACATTGTCTGAATTCCGAGCCACGAAAATGAATTAGCAAAACATATTTTAAGAAATTCACCGAGTTTTGTCTCGGTTGATCTAACTTTTTCATCATTTGCATCGGTCTGTTCTAAATGTCTTTTTTCTTTAACTAACAATGAAGGAATAATTGTGAATAATAAAACAAGTCCAATCCCGAAATAAATCAAAAAGTAATTTCCGAAAATAGCGCCTATTGCATAAGCCAGAACTCCGAAACTTCCGGAAATAAACTGCATCCATGTGTAACCTTTAGTCCTGGGATCTCCCTCCGGTGTAACATCGGCTATTAGAGAGCGTGTCGGGTTGAAACTTACATTAATCGATAAATCAAACGTTAATGCAACAACGATTGCAACTACAAGAAGGCTTCCGGCACCGAACCAGCTGTTTATTGCTCCCAAATGAGGCAAAGCAAAAAGCATTAGTGCTGCCAACACTCCACCGATTATAATGAACGGTCTTCTCCTTCCTCCCCAAAACCATACATTATCACTTATTGCGCCCACAATAGGTTGAGCAATTAAACCGGCAATTGGTCCGGCAGACCATACGATTCCCATTTTGTGTAAGTCCAATCCGTATTGCGTAATCAATATCCAGCTTAGCGCCGAGATTTGTATGGAAAGTGCAAATCCCATTGCTGTTGCAGGCAGACTTAAAATAGCGTAAAAAGAATTTGAAAGTTTTTTTTGTATTTCCAGCATAATCGTTTCTCTAGGAATATTCGGGAAAATTTAATTTTTGCAAAATAATGCTTTTTATGATAATTAACGTAAGTTTTTTTATCAATATTTATAAACTTTGGCAAACGAATTGGGGATATTTATAGACTTAACGTAATCAATTTTAACCGTTTTATCAGAAAGTAAATCATATAAGTTATTCACATTCGCAAAATCATTACCATAATCGGTTAACAATACTTTTTTGGTTTTATCGGATGAATTAATAATCACAATAAAATTTTCATCTTTGTATTTTTTAAGATAAACATAAATTCCATCTTTAGGCGGGAAGTGTATCATTTTGCCTATGGAAAGTGCTTTGTAATTTTTACGTAAATGCAGAAGTTTGGAAACGAAGTTATAAAGATTATTTTGCTTCTCGGTTCTTCCCTCTTCAGTAAATGCATTTAATGAATCATTAGGAAAACCGCCCGGGAATTGAGCACGTATTTTCCCATGTTCCCCGCCGCCGTCCATTCCTATTTCGGTTCCGTAAAATAACTGCGGAATGCCCCGTGAGGTCAGTAAAATAGTTAGAGCTATTTTTAATTTTTTAATATTACCTTTTGCTAAGTAAAGTGCACGATCAATATCGTGGTTATCAACAAATGTTACTAAGTTTTCCGGGTTAGAATAAACAAAATCTTTGGCAAAGACTTCATAAATATTTTGGAATGAACCTGTTCCGGATAAATAACTTCTTAAAGCATCCGAAAGAGCAAAATCGAAAACAGCAGGTAAATTGGAATTAAACGTTCTCGGGAAGAATGAATCCCTCTGGTATTTTGCTAAAAATGCCGGGTCGCCTTTCCAAATTTCTCCAGCAATATTAAAGTGAGGATATTCGTCTAAAATCGCTTTTGCCCAATTACTAAGATATTTCTGATCGCAATATGAATATGTATCTTCTCTTATTCCGTCAATGCCCAAATATTCCGTCCACCAAATTGTGTTTTGTATAAGATAGTTTGCTACAAAAGGGTTAGCTTGCTTTAAGTCCGGCATATAATCCGTAAACCAGCCCTTAATAGTTTTAAGATAAGTTGTAGAATCTCCATGGATATCGATAAATGCCAGTTTATCATGATGAGCCGGAAGATGATTTTGCACTGTACCGTTAAACCAATCAGGCATCGGCGGATATTTTACCCAATGATGGTTTACTCCAATATGATTGCTCACGTGATCCATAATAATTTTTAAACCTTTGGAGTGTGCTAAGTTTACCAGTTTCTTATAAAGTTGATTACTTCCGAACCGTGGATCAATATTGTAAAGGTCTGTTGCAGCATAACCGTGGTAACTCATCCACATATTATTTACTAACATCGGAGTAATCCAAAGTGACGTAACTCCGAGATTTTTCAGGTAATCCAATCTATTGATTATACCTTGAATATCTCCGCCGTGCCTACCGTTTAATGAACCGAATTTGAACTGTTCGAATTTATTCTTCAAAGTATCATTCGAGTAATCACCATCGTCAAATCTATCCGGGAAAATCAGATATATTACATCGCTGTCATTAAACCCCCGATGAATCCATTTAGAAGTGTCTCTCTTCAATATTGGATATTTAATACTTAAGGAATCATTCCTCTTTTTAACTATAAGGTTATAAATTCCGGGAGCAATATTTTCTGCAAACTGTAATGTAACCAAAGAGTAATTTTTATTTTTCTGCAGATTTACTTCACCAATGTTTAAATTAGGTGAGCGGATAGAAATGGAGTCCAAGTCTGTACCGTATAACATTAATTGCACTTTGTTTAACTTCATTCCTCTCCACCAGTTGGGCGGTTCTATTTTCGTCACAGATAAATTTTGCGGGAATATTTGTGTGAGTAAAAGAAAAAATAAAATATGGAATGCAGCTAATACTTTTTGAGTTTTTATTTTCATAAAAATCGGATAACCTTAAAATATTTTCCAGAGATACATAATGCACGCCAAAATAATAAATAATCATTTATAAAAGAAGTATAATAATTTCGTAGTATTTAGTTAATTTATGATATAAAATTATTTTAAATCGGAGAATAAACGGCAGAATTGATTTCTTCATAAATGTGGAAGTAAAACAGTTTGGTTTAGGTTTTGTTAACCAACGGATTTATCCGTTGGTTAATGATAATTCTACTTGTTAGTTAAAATTTATTAACTATAGCAAAATATTAAGTTATATGAGAGAGAAAATGAATTTAAATAATTTTACGGAAATACCGGAACACGGTTCGTGTTTTGTATGCGGAACGGAAAATCCTAAAAGTATAGGAATAAAATGGTTTGTTGATAAAGATAAGAAAATTTTTGGGAATATTACGTTAACGAAAGAACAGCAAGGACCTCCGAATCATGCTCATGGAGGTGCGTCTGCAGCATTGTTAGACGAAGCAATGGGAGCTGCAGCTTGGGTATCCGGGTATAAAGTCGTTTCGGTTAATCTAAATATAAATTTCTTAAAACCCGTTCCGTTAGGCATTCCGTTAAGAGTTGAAGGTTACTTAAAAAACAAAGAAGGTAAAAAGATCTTTGCCGAAGGTCAAATAGTTTTACCCGATGATGTTGTTGCTGTTGAAGGCAGAGCAATACTGGTTGAACCTGAAGGCTTTTTTGGTGATATTGATGAAGAGTATAATAAGTTTATTGGTTCAATATAAAAAATATTTTCAAGTTCTATTGACGCGCTAAAACTGTTTGCACTATTCTGTTGAAGTCTCAACTGAAAAAGTATTCAATTGTTTTATTTAATTTTACTAGTTTAGTATTTGAAAATCATGGGCAGGCATGAATACTATAAACAACTTGATTGAAGACTTTTCAACCGACAAACTAAAACAATTCTTTTTACAAGCGATTACTACTTTTAAGCCTGAAACGGAAAACTACTCCTATCTTTTTGAAGACAATGAAAATATTAAAAACAATTACAAAGAGATTGTTAAACTCGGAGAAGCCGAATTTTCTAATACGGAAGATTTACTTGTCCTTACGGCAGAAACTATTTCGCCGCTTACTAGCAGAACCGGAAAGAAAAGACAGTATGAAATTGCAAAAAAGATTTTAAAAGAAGAAAATAAAGACGCAGCTATTTTTGTCTTTTACGATAGTAATGGGAATTTTCGCTTCAGTTTTATTAAGGCAAATTTTCTTGGAACTAAAAGAGATTATTCTTCTTATAAACGCTATACTTATTTTGTTAGTCCGGAATTAACAAATAAAACTTTTATAAACAGAATTACTAAAACGGATTTCTCTTCCTTAGAAAAAATTCAAGAAGCTTTCAGTGTTACACCTATCACCAAAGAATTTTATGAAAAATTACAGCATTGGTATTTCTGGGCGTTAAATAATGTTAAATTTCCCGATGATGCGGAAAATGAAAAAAACGGACGTGAAGTTGCCGTAATAAGACTTATTACAAGGATAATGTTTATCTGGTTTATGAAAGTTCGTAAACTTGTACCCAATAATATTTTTGATGAAAAAAATATCAAAGAAAAATTGAAAAACTTTTCACCGGAAAGTTCAACTTATTACAAAGCGGTATTACAAAATCTTTTCTTTGCAACTCTTAACACCGAACATAAAGATAGAAAATTTCGTTCCGAAGTAAGAAATAATAAGGGTTACAATCCCGATTTCGGTAATCATAATGTTTATCGTTATTCTTATTTTTTCAAAAGTGAAGATTCCATTAAAACTTTGTTCGGTAAAATCCCATTTCTTAACGGCGGGTTGTTCGAATGTTTGGATTATAAAACAAAAGAAAAAAAAGAACGAAAATATATTGACGGTTTTACGGATACAAAAGAGCAGCAGCCGAAAGTCCCTAATTTCTTATTTTTTGCGGAACAACAAAATGTTGATATTAGTAGTTTCTTTGAGAAAACAAATAAAACTTACGAAGTTGAAGGTTTAATAAACTTACTTAATAGCTACAATTTTACAATTGATGAAAATGAACCGGATGACATTGAAGTTGCACTCGATCCCGAACTGCTTGGTTCTATTTTTGAAAATTTACTTGCCAGTTACAATCCTGAAACGGCAACAACCGCACGAAAAGCTACCGGAAGTCTTTATACTCCGCGCGAAATTGTTAATTACATGACTAACGAAAGTTTGAAGCAATATTTTAAAACAAACTTGAAAATAGATGCGGAAATTGAAAAAAAATTAGATTCTCTTATAAATGCAAAGAAATCTGAAAATCCCTTTGTCGAAGAAACATCAAAACGCTTAATAATATTGATAAATAATTTACGTGTTGTTGATCCCGCCGTCGGCTCCGGCGCTTTCCCAATGGCTATGCTTAATAAACTTGTTTTTATACTCGGTAAATTAGACCCTGAAAACATATTCTGGAAACAATCTCAAATTGATGGAATTAAGAAATCCATTAGCGACCCTTCTTTACAGCGCAAACTTATTGAACAAATTGAAAAGCAATTCAAAGAGAAGAATGCAGATTACGGACGTAAACTTTACTTAATTCAAAAATGTATTTACGGCGTAGATATTCAGCAGATTGCAGTTGAGATTGCCAAACTTCGCTTCTTTATTTCTCTGCTTGTTGATGAAAAAATAGATTGGGATAAACCCGAAAGCAATTACGGTATTGAACCTTTGCCTAATCTCGATTTTAAACTTATGCAGGGCAACAGTCTGATTTCCACTTTTGCAGGAATTGATTTTAATGATTCAGGTATTGAAAACGAACAAAAAGAAAATATGCTGTTCGATGATGAAAGCAGCGATTATAAACTTTTAATAAAAGAATTTGAAGAACTTAAAAACGAATACCAAAACGAAACCGATAACAAAAAGAAAAAAGAACTGCGTAATAAAATTGATGAAACAATAATTGAAATTTTTGAAGAAAAACTTAAAAAGGAACAAACCGAATACTTTAGTAAACTGGAAGAGATTAAAGAAAAAAGTAAAACATTGCCGAATGAAAAAAGCAGAAATGCTTATCTGGAAATTGAAACCGAAAAACTGAACAGGAAACAAAAATTTGATATAAAAAAAATTGAGAAAGACTTAATTGATTTTACCGAAGCAAGAAAACCAAAGGACTTCTTTCTGTGGAATGTTTACTTTGCCGAGGTGTTTTTTAATAGCCACGAATTCACGAATAACGGCTTTGATATTGTAATCGGCAATCCGCCGTATATACAATTACAAAAAGCTGTAAACGGAAGACTTAAATTTGCCGACCTTTACAAAAATGAAAACTACGAAACTTTTGAACGCACCGGAGATATTTACGCACTCTTTTATGAAAAAGGAATTGATATTTTGGCGGATAAAGGTGCGCTTTGCTACATTACTTCAAACAAATGGATGCGTGCAAATTACGGAAAATCTTTGCGTAAGTTTTTCAGCGAAAATAATCCTTTGAAATTAATTGACTTGGGTCCCGGCGTTTTTAATACAGCTACTGTTGATACAAATATTTTGTTAATTCAAAAAATTCGTGTATCCGTGGCAAATAAGAATGCCGCTAATGCACGAATAAAAAAATTAAAAGCTCTAACCCTAAATAAAAACGAACAATTAAATAAACTATATGATAATAGTTTTGTTACGTTAACTAATTTAACCGAAGAAAGCTGGATTATACTTAACAAAGAAGAACAAAAAATAAAAGAAAAAATAGAACGCATTGGAACCCCGCTTAAAGATTGGGATATAAATATTTATCGTGGAGTTTTAACCGGTTTCAACGAAGCATTTATTATAAATGGTAAAACAAAAGACGAGCTGATTGCAAAAGACCCCAAAAGTTCGGAAATTATTAAGCCTATTTTGCGCGGCAGAGATATTAAAAGATATAAAGCGGAGTTTGCGGATTTGTGGTTGATAAATTCTCATAACGGTTATAACAATTTTGACGGTAAAAGAATTCCGCCGATTGACATAAATGATTATCCGGCAATAAAAGAACACTTAGACCAATATTGGAACAAGTTGAAAAAACGACAAGACAAAGGAAAAACACCTTACAATTTGCGCAATTGTTCTTATATTGAAGAATTTGAGAAAGAAAAGATT
>BDSW01000340.1 GCA_002898175.1 bacterium BMS3Abin04 | reverse complement strand
CGCCAAAGCAATAACAAATTTATCTTTTCTATAGTAAATTGCACCGATAATAGCGAAAAGGAAAAGGATCATTCCCATACTGGCATAATACCCGTTAAAAGGTTTTGCTCCCCAATACCCGGGAACTTGTCTCCCTTTTAGCTGGGGATACTCTTTACCGTTGTATATTTCTCCTTGCAGTCCGCCGTTATAGCGCGGAATAAAAAAACTCATAATTTCATCTGGAGCAAATGACCACTGTGTGGCATATTCAAAACTTACTCCGCCCGCTTTCTCGGCTGTCTTGGCTTCGGCGCCGATTTTTACGGGGTTGCCGCCTCGAGTAGAATATTTGGCATATTCATTGGTGGTGAATAACGGCTGCGCAGCCGTCATAAAAACGAGAACAAGAGCGGCAACGAATTTCAAAAGTAAATTGACCGTCTGCTTATATTTTTTATCAATGAGCATTTTAACAACCGGATAAATATACAAGAAGAATAATACCAATATTCCGTAAAACACTATTTGGAAATGGTGTGTTCTGACAAGCCAAGAAAAAGCAAATGCAAAAAGTCCGGCACCGAGCCATGTGTTTTTATCAAAGAAATAAGCAAAGCTCCAGAACACCCACGGCAAGGTCATAACCGCACGAAACTTCGAATTATGTCCTTCGCCAATTAGTGCTTGCCAATCTGGGAGCATAACAAAAACCACCGCCACAATAACGGCAAGATACCAAGGGATTTTTAAATACCTGAGGAACAAATAAATTCCTATTCCGCCAAGTAGCAAATACCAGAAAACCCAATAAGATATTCTTGCAAGATATCCTATGAAGGTATCAATATGAATAATACTTGGAGTTAATCTAGAATAAATCGGTTCGCCGCCAAAAATGGATGGATTCCACAGAACAGTTTCGCCGGTTTCTTTTGCCCATTCAAC
This sequence comes from bacterium BMS3Abin04, assembly GCA_002898175.1. Taxonomy (GTDB): domain Bacteria; phylum Bacteroidota; class Ignavibacteria; order Ignavibacteriales; family Melioribacteraceae; genus BMS3ABIN04. The sequence continues at coordinate 6,326 of BDSW01000340.1, read as the reverse complement.
CCATCTATGTGTTTGACCTATGCTTGCTAAATAATCTGACCCTACGGGCCTTTGGCCATTCAGCATCCAGGGAAGGAAATAATAAAGCAGCGGAATTAAGATTATGATAACCGCTATTGTGTTTTTTGACCGTTCCGGAAGATTAGCTAAAAAATTTACATGCTTTTCTTCTTTTTTGATTTCAGCTTTCTTTTTTTTGTGTTTGCTCATAGTAATTTATTTTCGTTTTGAAATTTTTAACAAAGTAATATAATTAAGAATCTTGGAAAATTATAAATATTTGTTAAAAATTTAGAATTGCAGTTAGAATTTTTTCTCCGGCTTTGCCGTCTCCGTAATAATTTTTCTGTTCAACAAATTGATTAACTTTTATCTTTTCCAGAATCAATTCCTTGTTCGTTCCGACAATAAAATTCCAATTCCCTTCGGTAGTTTCAATCCATTCGGTCTCGTCTCGCAGAGTAATACACGGCTTTTTAAGAAAGTAAGCTTCTTTCTGTAAACCGCCGCTGTCCGTAAGAATTTTTTTACTGTTTTTTAGAAGTAATATCATTTCCAAATAACTTACAGGATCAATTATCTTTACATTATCGGAAACTGTAATTTCCTTTAGCTTTGTTCGTGTTCGCGGATGCAGCGGAAGCACAACCGGTAAGTCGAGTTCGGAAAATGCTTCGAAGATATTTTGTAATCTGGTTTTATCGTCCGTATTCTCCTGTCTGTGAACAGTTGCCAAATAAAATTCTTTTTCATCAATAACTTCAGATAATTTGTGTTTTTGTTCGGCTAATTTTTGATAGAACAGAATTGAGTCGAACATTACATCTCCGGTAAAAACAGCATTTTTCTCAAGTCCCTCATTCTTAAGTAAATGCATTGCGTTAAGAGAAGGCGCTAAAAGCAGATCGGAAATTCTATCGGTTGTAATTCTATTAATTTCTTCCGGCATAAGTTTATTAAAGCTTCTTAAACCTGCCTCAACGTGTGCTATTTTTATGTGAAGTTTTGAGGCGGCAAGCGCTCCGGCAATTGTTGAATTTGTATCACCGTAAACAATTATCCAATCCGGTTTTTCGCTTAACAAGACTTTTTCAATCTTTTCCAGCATCATTCCCGTTTGATATGCATGCGAACCCGAACCGACTTCTAAATTGTAATGAGGACGCGGAATTTCCAATTCATCAAAAAATATCTTCGACATATTTTCATCGTAATGCTGACCGGTATGAACCAGAACTTCATCAACTCCGGGTTCTTTTTCTATAATTTTCGTAAGCACAGCGGCTTTAATAAATTGAGGTCTTGCCCCAATAATCGAAACAATTTTCATTTTACGGTTTCCTCAAAAACTTGTACAAGTTTTTTTGTTAAGTTCTTACGAGAGAATTGTTCAACTTTAAATGTGAACCTTGAAGTATTGGTCTTCCAATCCTCGTACAGTTGTTTTAATAACCGGTAAGCGCCTTCGTTATCTTTATAATCCACCATTTCACCGCTGTTGGTTTCTTGTAAAATTTTATTTGCATCTCCGTTTACAGGACCAATAGCAAAAACCGGCTTTTTACATCCGAGATATTCGAAAATTTTCCCGGTTAAAAAGCCTTCGTTATCCGGAACGTCGTCAATTACTAATAAAAGAGCGTCTGAGCCTTGAAGAATTTTAGTTGATTCTTTATGCGGTAAAAAAGAAGTGAAAATAAAATAATTTCCCAAACCCTCCTTATTTATCAATCCGGTTAGGCGAGGTGTTGCTCTGCCGACAATTCTTAGCTTTATGTCTTTAATTCCGTCATTATAAATAATACGCTTTAATGCTTGGAGCAATGGATAAGGAACTCTATTGTCCGACATTGAACCGGTATAAGCAATTGTGAACTCGGCATTTTTTTCTTGTTGTATTTCCTCGAAATCACTTTCATCGTAACCGTTGGGAATTAAGCAAAATTTATTATTTGCTTTTGTTTTTAAGAGATCAATAAGACCTTTGCTTATTGAGACAATACCATCTGCGCTACTTAAAACTTTCTCTTCCAGCTTTGCATCAAAAAATTTTGTAAAGGCACTCCTTTTAATATTTTGATAATAAACGATTTCCATCCAAGGATCTCTAAAATCCGCAATCCACTTTTTATTTGTTTTTTCCGCAATGCTTCGGGCAATCAGGCCCGCGGTTTGCGGCGGAGATGTAGAAAATATTATATCAATATTTTCCTTATTAACTATATTAATCCCTTCTTTTACCGCAAAATATTTCCAGCCTATTTTTGCATCAGGTATGAATAAATTTATTCTTATCCATTGAGCAAGTTTTTCCTTTATGCTCGCATTTTCTTTTTTCAAAAGAACATCAGCAGGAATTTTCTTGTTTTTACTTTTGCCAATAAATTTTTTATAAATTTCAAACGGTTCAAGAGATTTAGTTTTATAAACCTTACATTCGTTGGGGATATCGGCTGCAAGGGACTTATCTTCAACCGGACTATCGGGGTTTTGAACTGTTAAAACAATTGGCTGCCACCCGAATTGCGGAAGATATTTTACAAATTTTAATGCCCTCTGAACTCCGGCGCCTCCCGCGGGTGGCCAATAATATGTTATTATCAATACCTTTTTCATTTTTCGCTTATCAATATCATTAGTTCATTCACAAATTTCGTCCACGAATACTTATCAGCTTCTTTTTTAATATTTTGTGTAAACTCTGTTTCTTTATCTTCTGCGTAAAATTTTTCAATTGCGTTTGCTAACTCCTCCGGATTATTTTTCTCTACCAGATAACCGTTGTAACCGTTTTTTATTATTTCACCTAATCCGCCAACGTTTGAACCGATTAGCGGTTTCCCAAAGTTAACGGCAACTTGAACAATTCCGCTTTGAGTAGCATCTTTGTAGGGCAAAACAACCGCGTCTGCAGCCGAGAAGTAATATTTAACCTCTTCCGAATCAATGAATTTGTCGATAATAAAAATACTTTCGGATATTTGATATTTTTTAATCAGGTTATCATAAATTATTTTTTCTTGATAAAACTCTCCCGCAATAACAAGTTTAACATCCGGATTTTGCTTAATTAGATTCATCGCTTTAAGTAGAATATCAAGTCCTTTATATTCCCTGACTAAACCAAAGAATAAAATAATCTTAGGATAATTAAGATTTAAATGTTCTTTTGCAGCCTTTTTATTAACAGGTTCACCAAAACTTGAATAGACGGGATGAAACAAAACTTTAAATTTTGCTGCAGGTTTTATTTTTAATAAATCGCTCTTAACTTTTTGCGAAAGTAAAACAAAATAATCAACTTTAGAAAAGAAATATTTTGTGAAGCTTAAATCGCCCGGTTTGGTTTCGTGCGGAATAACATTATGACAAATGGAAAGAATTTTTGTGTGATTGTTTTTCTTTACTATCTTAGCAATTGTACCGAATGCAGGAGCAAAAAACGGCATCCAAAAACTGAATATCAAAATATCCGGCTTATCTGATTTAACTTTCCGACCAACATTAAACCAGTTTAACGGATTTATAGAATCCACTAATTGACTGCTTTTTATGTTCAATTTGTTTTGTGATATTTCGTATTGAGTTTTACCGGGGAAAAGTAACTCTGGGTACTGTCTTTTAAATGTAATTATTTGTATGTCATTATTTTTTAATAACTCACTTGCAAGAATATTTGTAAAATTTGCAATTCCGCCACGAAATGGATATACCGGGGAAAGGATCGTTATTTTCATTAATGCAGTTTTGTGAATTCTTTTACATTATTTGTTTTGCAAAACAAAATTACTTTTTCTCTTTGATATTATAATCTTCTTCAAAGTTAGAATTATGTACCATTATTTCGCCAAGCAAGCCGACCGAGAAAAATTGTATACCGACTATTATTAATAAAATACCGAGAAAGAAAAGGGGACGATTATTTATATATTTTGAATGGAACAGCCATTCGTATGCCAAAAATCCGTCGACCAAAACTCCGAGAAAGAAAAATAATCCTCCTACGAGTCCAAATAAATGCATGGGACGCTGGATATAGCGAGTTGTAAAAATTACCGTAATAAGATCTACAAACCCTTTGAAAAATCTGGAGACACCAAACTTTGTTTTACCATAACGGCGGGGATGATGTTTAACTACAATCTCGGATACTCTAAATCCTTTCCAATACGCCATTACCGGAATATACCGGTGAAGTTCTCCGTGCACATCTATATTTCCAACAACTTCTTTTCTGTATGCTTTCAGTCCGCAATTAAAATCGTGTATTTTTATTCCGGTTAATATTCCGGTAACAAAATTAAAAAACCGTGAAGAGTGTTTTTTTACAAAAGGATCAAAACGTTTTTTCTTCCAGCCTGAAACTAAATCGTAACCCTCTTCCAATTTACTTAGCAAATTGGGAATTTCATCCGGATCGTCCTGCAAATCCGCATCCATAGTAATTATAACATCACCGATAGCATTTTTAAATCCAACGTTAAGAGCTGCGGATTTACCGTAATTTTTTCTAAAACTTATGTATCTTATTTTTTTATTTGTACGCGCTAAATCCTTAATAATTTTTAAAGAGTTATCCGTGCTTCCGTCATCAATAAATAATATTTCATGATCCGGTGAAATAGTGCTAACGGCATTATTTATTTCATCTACTAACGGTCTTATAGATTCTTCTTCATTTAATAAAGGAATAACAACGGATATTTTTTTGAATCGGAATTGTTTAATATTATTTATAATTTTTTCGGAACCGGGCTTTCTTGGTTTTCTATTATAGTTTCTTTTATAATATTTTCTTTTTGGATGGTATGTTTTTTCAGCTTGTTTGCCGCCTTTTGCCGTATTATTTTTAACAAGGGAAGAATTAGACGAAGTCGATGAAACAGCCGTCTTTATTTTATTATTATTTGGGTTGTTACTTGTCTGTTTTTTTTGAATTTTGTCGTTCATTATATTCTGTTATAAATAGTAAAATAAATTTTAAAGTTAAGTTAATATATTTCTAAAATCAATTTGCAATAAATTATAGATCGACTCGGGACTAAAATATTTACAGAGCAGATTAGTAATCTGTTGTAGAATGGTTTATTCGGATTTGAGAGGAAATTTTTAAATTTTCGGTGAATATTTAATATGGGCGGGATAATATTTGGGGCTATCATACGAACTGCAATTTTAATTCCATTATTGTGGATTTTTATGGACTGGATAGAGTATAAATATTGGTGGGCTGTTTTATCAATAACAATTTACGGTGTTATTATTCATCCGGCTGTTGTTCAGTATAAATTATTTTTAGAAAAAAACAGAGAACTTCTAACAAATTCGCTTTGTTCATCTTGTAGGCATTTTGATGAAACCGCCGTGATTTGCTTAAAATATGACAAACACCCAACCAAAGATTTTATTCCTTGCGATGGTATGGATTGGGAACCGAAGTAATTCAAACGATACTAACTCTTTAGCCTGAATAACAAATTCATTCTGTCGTGCCGGTTTCCGATGTAAACGGAAAGATATTTCCCACGCTATGCCGGTTCCGGCAGCTGCCGGATACCGGCTTGTGCATATATTTTTTTCTGGGCATCTTCCCAATGTTTTTTTAGATAATGAAACATTCGTGTATTATTAAAACCTAGTTCTTACCAGTAAAAATTACCTCTTAAAGTGACACACATCACAAAACAAGCTAAAAACAAATGTTTTAATTAGGCATGATTTATGCTTAAGTTTAATGTACTTTCACAGTCTCCTCTCTGTTCATTAAAACATTTTTCTGTTCACAAACTTATTTTGGAGGTTACCATGACTTGACAAACTAACACAATATAAATGAATTTTTATTTTAACCTTTAGAGTTTATATTAGAACCTAAAGAGAATAATTATTACTGCAAAAAGAGGATAACCAGAATGAGACCAAATAACAAAAAACACAGTTTAATTACAGCGAAGCTTTTTCCTTCTACCTTCTCTCTAAGGGATGCCTGTGGTATTGCTTTTTTCTCCTTACTCCTAGCTGCTAGTTCCTTGCTTCTAAATTCTTGTAATACTACCGAACCCGGAAGACAGCCGGGAATTACACTTAATTTTGAAGATGCATCTTCCACGGAAGTATGGATGAAGCTTAATACTAACGGACTTGATTTACCTGCCGAAGTAAGCGTGTATAAAAACAATAAACTAAATAAAAACATAAACTTAACAAGTAATGACAGCGTAATATACCAAGATAATTTGATGCCCAATAAAACATATACATTTAAGGCAACAGCAAAATTAGGAGATCTTGAGCTGCAAAGTAAAAGTATAACCGCTGTTACTATG
>BDSW01000339.1 GCA_002898175.1 bacterium BMS3Abin04 | reverse complement strand
CTAAGTTATATCCATTTACATTTACCGGTTTAGCTGTTCCTTTACCTTTTATAATGTTATTGTTGCTGTTCTCAAGTTTATGTGTTTTAGCTAAACTTTGATCAATAATACTTTTTAGGTTAATCTGATTCTTAACTTGTGCTTTTATATCAAATTGATTGAATACAAAGAAAAAAATCAAACTAAACAAGACTGAATATTTAAAGTATTTCATTTACGCACCCTCCGTTTTAAAGGAAAGTTAAGTACTATTGCCGACCCGCCGTTTTCGAATGTTTCCTGACTAAATCCGCCTTCATGACGCTGCATGATCTTCTCAATAATATTGTAGTTAAGTTGAAGATCCGATTTATCTCCATGTTCTTTTTGCGTTCCGCTATACAATGTATTGGTTGTTATTACTCTGAATATTACATTATTTGTTTTGAACCTTGTTTGGATTATTACACCACCTGGTTTTTGATTATTGTTACTGATTATTTCAAAAATGTTTGTCAGTAATTGAAAGATGTAATTGGGATGACTCAAAATTGAAGGGATGTCATCTTGAAGATCAAGTATGCATTCTAGTTGCATTCCGTCAAGAGTTGATTTCACCAGTGTAAAATATTCTTCCGTTACCTCATTTATTTTGCACGGCATTACTTTTACTTCTTCATGGTTTACATCCGCAAACTTTATTAATCTGTCTATTGATTTGCTGATCTTTTTAACTTGACGTTTAATTTTATTAAGCTCTTTTCTATCGCCGCTATCAACTTTAAGCATATCAAGTTGACTTACAATTACTTGCATGGGACTTAAAATATCCTCAAGAACTCCATTTGTCAATTCACCGATTGCCGACAATCTAAAATCATTGGACAATTTAGCTTGATAAGTTTGTAGTTCGTGATAAGTTGAGTTCAGCTTCTGCTTTAAGAATGCTTTTTCAATCTTTGAAAGAACCGCATTAAGCAGTATTCTTATACTCTTTCTCTCAAGTCCGCTTAGTCTACTTTCTGAAACGGAAGTTAATATAGCCAACACACCTTCATCCTTGCCCATTTCAATTACCGGATAGAGTAAGTAATTTAACCTTGACCCATCCGCACTATAACTTTCCAAGTCCGGAATTACCATTTCTTTACCGGATTCAAATAACATATTCAGCACACTTTCTTTGTACAAGTTATTTAGAGTTTTTGTAAGGTCGGATGAATTTAATTTATTCACCGGTACAAGTTTTAACATCAAGTCATCAAAGAAAAATAACCCGCTATCTTTTAAGGGAAGAATTTTCCTTAAAAACAGATTTAACTTCGTAACCAGTATTTCCGGTTCTGTTATTGCTCTTATTTCTTCTTCAAATAAGATAATATTCTGAACCATATAAGAATATTTTTCCAGTAGATAGGATTTTTCTTTATACAGCTTGTGTATAGATGTAACATTCGACCTAGTACCGGGTCTTTCCTCCGCTAAATCCATTAACGACTGGAAATACGGAACAAGTTTAACAGTATTTTCTTTGTGTAAAATCATTTTTTAGAATAACTCTGAATTCATTTCTTCAATAAATAAATTTCTGTAACTTTCTATAAACTGATCAATATCCTGATCATCCATCTTTAATGTTTTCACAACATTATTATCAAATTGATAATTTGAATCTAAATTAAATTCGCCAAGCTCAAGTTTCTGAGTCATATAGTCTGCCAAGTGAACCAAAGCAGTTAGTACGCCGGCATCAATACTTTTACTTGGATTATGATGATTTTCAATAGTCTCGCATAAGTGAACAGGCAGATTCCATTTACTTGCCAAGTATTTTCCAATTTCAGCATGTGTCATTCCAAGATGTTTCAGCTCAATATCATGCAACGTATCTTGACCTTCGTTGAATTCGTTGAATATCATCTCAAAGGCTGAATGAAAATATTTGTGCATAACCGGTATTCCCAAATCGTGAAGCAAACCGCCGACAAATGCTTCACTGCCTATTCTATAACCCAAGTCCTCTGCAAGTCTTTTAGCAGCGGCGCCGGTAACCACAGAGTGTCGCCAGAATGATTTTTGATTAAAAAGTTTATCCGATTTATTCTTAAAGGATTCAACCATAGTTAAAGCAACAACTATGTTTTTTATATCTTGATAACCGATTATTAAAATCGCAAAGTCAATTGTTGAGACTTTTCTAGGTAAACCATATAATGGTGAGTTTGCAATAGAAAGTATTTTTGTCGACATACCTTGGTCTTTACCAATTATTCTACTTAGTTCAGTAGTGTTTGTTGAAGGATCATCCAATAGTTTTGATACCTCCATAATGGCAGTTGACATAGCCGGAAGATTATAAATATTCGCAAGAGTAGTTTCGGACTGTTTCCTCTTTTCTTGAAGTAATTGCTGTTCCATTTTGTTTCCCTTTGTTATTTAATTAAAAGTCCAATGATTCAATTTGATATTCAAATAATTCTTTATAACTATCTATAAAACTTTCTAAATACTCTTCGTCCCCGAGTTTCAATGTTTCAATAATGCTTTTATCCAATTCCATATCGGAATCCCAATCATAATCTCCTAATTGTAATTTATGCGTCATATAATCGGCAAGATGAACCAATGCAACCAGTTCAGTAACATTTTCCGCTTCACCCGGAGTATGATGATAGGCAACAGCTTCAGCTAAACTTTGCGGTAAGTTCCATCTATCTAATAAATACATTCCAATTTCTTGATGCGTTATACCCAGCATTTCACTTTCTGCTTCTAAATGTGTATACCCATTATTATTTATTGCATCAACCACTTCTTCAAATTCATTTTTGAAATACTTATAAATTATCGGGATACCTAAATCATGAAGCAGTCCGGCAGTAAAAGCTTCACCGCTAAAATGATATCCCAAATCATCCGCAATTCTTTTAGCCGCACTTGCTGTCATAACCGAATGGACCCAATATTTTTTATGTTTAAAATCTCCATTACCAATCCTTTTTAAAGTATCCATCATTGAAAGAGCAATAACTATATTCTTAATCTGATTAAAACCCAGTATAACAATGGCAAAGTCTATTGTTGCAACTCTTTTAGGAATTCCGTATAAGGGTGAATTTGCAACAGTTAAAATTTTAGTTACTAGTCCCTGGTCTTGGCTTATCATGCCCCCAAGTTGAGAAGCGCTTGTTTTAGGATTATCAATCATTTTTGAAACCTCAATAATGATAAAAGGAACTGAAGGCAAATTATAAATGGAAGAGAGTCTTCTGAGCGCCTTCTCCTTTTTGATTCTTAAATTTTCCGAATTTACTTCAAGCATATTTCTTTTCAAGTTTTTTCTTTAATTCTTTCATAATCTTAGAATGAATCTGAGAAATCCTGGAAACAGTAATATTCAATACCTCGGCAATTTCCTTATAGTTCATTTCTTCATAATAATACAAACTGATTATAAGCCTATCTCTTTCCGCTAATTCTTTTATCGATTGTTTTAGTAAGTCCTTTCGCTCGCTATGATCAAAATCTTCATCAGGTTTTTTTTCTTCTGATGGAATTACTTCTGCAAGAGTATATCCTTCTTCTCCGTCGTATTGATGGTTTAAAGAAATGTTACGATAAACAACTTTGTTCTCATCAGTGTAGTTTGTCCTCGGCTTTATTTGCAGCTTCCTTAATTCATCAATTATTTTCCCTCTTATTCTCTGAATTGCATAGGTCTCAAATTTAGTTCCGTAATCGGGATCAAAGCGGTCAATTGCTTCGCTTAAGCCCTCTACTCCAAATTGGAAATAGTCCTTTTCTTCAACAACATGCAGGTTGATAAACTTGGAATGATGGATAACATAGTGAACTAAATTTGTGTAATTAACCATAATTTGCTTTTTGATCATCGGGGAATGTTCATTTTTATACTTAGTCCATAGAGTAACATTATTCATTTTCGCCGCTTCCCGCTAATTTGTGATTAATATGTTTCTGTTTTCCAGTGCCGGTTTTATTAATCGCTTTGATAAATGCCAAGGCTAAAATTGAAAACATTATTGTTACAACAAAGAACACAATTGTTGATCTAATCAGGACATCCTGCACTAACATTCCCTTTTGGCTAAATACAACAACCGAAATAAAAAAAATCAACAAGCCGAAATTGAGTACTATTTTATTCATTTGGGGTTCCTCCTTTGCATTTGGAATTACAAAGAGCATACCAAAAATAATGTAAGGAAAAACTTTGTTTTTAAGCTGATTTAGAACTTTTTAAAAGGGAAGAATAAACTACTAAAATTCTACTGGCTATTATTAACCACGTGTTTGAAATTCGCAATTTTATTTCCTAAAGAGGTTATTTGATTGGCTGTATTGCTTTGCAAGCAATCTAACAGAAATGGTTCTTGATTTAATATTGAAGTACTCACATCTTTATCAAAATCAACATTTCCAAGATATTTCATTTCTTCATTTAAAAAATGTTTTACTGCTGCTGAAAGATTATTAAATGCGATTTCACCTTCCGACTTATCCGATCTGTTAACTATAACTTTTTTAGTATTTTTTATTCCCATATAAGCCAACAGTTTGGCAATTACAAACGCATCCATTACAGCAGTCGGCTCCGATGTAGTAACAAATATTATTTCATCAGTCAATCCTAATAACGAGATTGTAACTTTATTTGCACCGGAAGCAGTATCAATAAAAACGTAATCATATTTTTGAGATAGATTTCTTAGTTGTTTCATAAAACCATAGATAAACGAATCCCCTATTTCGGCATTGTCTAATTTACCGGAATCACCAAAAAGGAAATGCAGATTAGAACTATACTCATATATAATTTCTGCTAAACTATTTTGATTTTCAATAAAATGATTAATGCTTTTTCCAGGCACAATATTCAGCATTACATTTAAATTTGCAAAATTCAAATCTAAATCAACAACCAGAACTTTTTTATTAAGTTCTGCAAGAGCAAAAGCAATATTTAAACTAAGAAATGTTTTTCCCGTTCCTCCTTTACCGGAAGTAAACGCAATAATGCCGCCGCTGTTGGAACTGCTAAATTGCGGTTCAAACATTTCGTTGAGTTCATACAATCTTTTAGCTTGACCAATCATTAGTTTACCTTACCTGTATAAATCATGCGGGCAATAAAATCGGGGTCTGCCGCAATTATATCGTCCGGGATCACCTGGCCGTTAGTTAAATATTTTACCGGCACTTTAAAACTATTTGCAACATTTACTATATTCCCGAAAGAGACAGCTTCATCAAGCTTTGTAAAGACAAATCCGTTGTAATTTAGAATTCGAAACTTCCGAGCAACATCAACCATATTTTTTATTGCAACGGTACTGCTTAATACAAGATATGTTTCATCCACTTTTACTGCCGAAAGAAAATCTTTAATACTATGTAATAGTTTTGCATTATTTTGACTTCGTCCTACTGTATCTATAAAAACGACATCTTTCTTCTTCATCTTTTTTACGTGCCGAACTAAATCCGAAGGTTCATACGCAACATGAAAGTCTATATTACTTATTTCCGAGAAGATTTTTAATTGATCCATTGCGCCCAGCCGGTATGTATCTATTGTAATTAAACCGATATCCAAGTTATGTAATATTTTAGAAATGACCGCCAACTTAGCAATACAAGTTGTTTTTCCAACACCGGTAGGACCTATCAAAGAAATAATAACCGGTCCTTTGCCTTTATTAACTTCAAAAGCGGCAGTTGGAATTAAAGAACTAATAATTGATATAATATAATCGTCAAAGTTTTTATTATCCAATATGTTCTTATATTTATTAAGCTGTGCCACAATTGATTTTACCAGCGATTTATTTACGTCTCTTTGTTCTAAGAGCTTAAATAATTCATCAATCCGCGGTTCTACTTTATCAACTTTACTTACTTTTTTCTGTGTATTTTGCAAGTATGGGTTAGTAAATTTCTTTGCCGGCTTATAAATTTTATCGGATAAATTCTTTATTTCTTGAGTTACATTTTTCTTCTTTGGTTTACCACTACCTTTTACAGAAATAGCGGGCAACGTTTTTCCATCTTCATCAACTCCTGCCGTAATTTCAAAGAGTTTAACACTTACTCCATTAGTATTTTCTTCCAGAACTTTTGTACTGAGAACAATTGATTCCCCGCCAAATTCATCTTTCATTTGCTCAATAGCTTCTCTTAGCGTAGGCGCCGTAAATTTTTTAATTTGCATCTAAACCTCTACTTTCCCAAGGAATTCTATTTCAATATTTGCCGGTAATTCTGTATACGAGAGAACAACAATTTCCGGGAATGTTGTGTTAATTAGTCTATACAAATATGGTCTTATTGTTGCTGAAGTAATTAATATTGGTAAATAACCCAATTCTTTTATAGAGTTTAAGTTTACTTGAATGGATTCATTCAGTAACTTTAACATATCCGGTGTTAATCCTAAAGTTTGTGCGGCATCGCTCTGCTGCGAAAGAGCATTCATTATGTACTCTTCCAATTTTTCACCAACTGTAATTGCATGAATAATATTATTGGAATCTTTATACAAGTTTGCAATTGTATCACTTAAGGAATGGCGTACATATTCTGTTAACACATCTACATTTTTGGTCACTTTCGAATAATCTATTAATGATTCCAGTATCTGTACTAAATCTTTTATCGGTACTAATTCTTTTAATAAATTCTGCAGAACTTTTTGAATAGATCCCAGCGGCAGGGTTTCAGGATTAACATCTTCTACGACTGCAGGATACTCTTTTTTAAGATTTTCTAATAATTGTTTTACAGATTGTCTGGTAAGGATTTTATCAAAATGCCTTTTGATTGTTTCCTGTAAATGGGTTGAAAGTACGGAGATACTATCTACAACGGTACATCCTAACAATTCTGCTTTATCCTTTTCATCTTCCGTTATCCAAAAACCCGGTAAGCCGAATGCAGGATCGTTAGTTGGGATGCCGCTTAATTGTTCGGTCATTTCACCGGAGTTCATTGCTAAATATCTATCGCTGTATATTTCATATTGAGCAACTAAATTTCCTTTTATCTTAATCAGGTATTCATTAGGATTAAGCTGAAGGTTATCTCTTACCCTTACCGGTGGAACCAGTACGCCATATTCCAATGCTATGTATTTCCGGGTAGATGAAATCTTTTGAAACAGGTTACCTCCTTTATTTTCATCAACTAAAGAAATTAATCCGTATCCTATTTCTACTTCAACGGGATCTACTTGAAGATATTCTTCAACCTTTTCTTCGGCGGTTTCCGTTTCTACAACCTCTGCTTCACCTTCTTTCAATTTTTCCTCTTGCTTACTCTTGTTAACAAAAAATGTAATAGTACCTAATGTTGAAGCAAGTACTAAAAACGGAATCATCGGCATCCCGGGAATAACAGCCATCATAACTATTGCCCCGGAAACTGTTCCGAGCACTCTTGGTTTAGAGAAAAGCTGCGTTCGCATTTGAAAATCAAGCGATTTACCTTCGGCGCTTTTTGTAACAACCATTCCTGCTGAAGTTGCTATTAATAACGCCGGGACTTGCGAGACAAGTCCATCACCTATTGTTAAAATTGTATAAGTATGAAGAGCTTGAGATATATCCATCCCGTTCTGTACAACACCAATTATAATACCGCCGATAATATTAATTGCATTTATCAATAATCCGGCAATTGCATCACCTTTTACAAACTTACTTGCACCATCCATAGAACCAAAAAATTCTGCTTCCCTGGCTATCGAGTCTCTTCTTTTTCTTGCCTCACCTTCAGTAACTAAACCGCTATTTAGATCAGCATCAATTGCCATTTGTTTACCCGGCATAGCATCAAGCGTAAACCTGGCAGCAACTTCAGAAATTCTACCGGAACCTTTTACGATAACTATAAATTGAATGATTACTAATATTAAGAATACAACAAAACCAACAACGTAACTTCCGCCGACAACAAAATTTCCGAAAGTGTTAATAACTTCACCTGCATATCCTTGAAGCAAAATTAACCTTGTTGAACTTATATTAAGAGCCAATCGAAATATTGTTAATACCAGCAATAGCTGCGGGAAAACTGAAATTTCTAAGGAT
>BDSW01000338.1 GCA_002898175.1 bacterium BMS3Abin04 | reverse complement strand
CGGAATTTTAGTTATCCGCCTGGCGACTATGTAATTCCTAATGTCCCTCAATATTTAAGTCATTAAGCTAATGAAAGTATCGCAATAAAACCGGGAATTGACGAGCGTTAAAAATCAGGATATAATTTGTAAAAAAATGTTATTTTTAGTTAAAATCCATTAGAATTAATAATTTTATATTGGTAAATTAATATTAAATTTTGATAATATTTTAACGTTTCAGGATGTTAAAAATAGTATTTCTCATTCTTATTTCCTTTCACGGATTGATTCACCTAATGGGGTTTGTCAAAGCCTTCAGGCTTTCCGAAATCAATCAACTGAATTTACATATCTCAAAACCATGGGGGATAGTATGGCTTTTAGCCTTTGTTGTGTTTATTGTATCCGCTTTCTTGATAATAGTTAAGTACGAATATTGGTGGCTGGCTGCATTTACAGGAGTTTTTATTTCACAACTTTTAATTATTATTTACTGGCAAGATGCCAAGTTCGGAACAATTATAAATGTAATTATCTTAATTGCCGTTATAACCGCATTTGGTGAATGGAATTTCAACAAACAAATTGACCGTGAAATAAAAAGTATTTTTCAAACTGTAAATTTGAATGAAAGAAAAATAATTACACCTCAAATGCTGTCTGCATTGCCCAATCCTGTTAAAAATTGGTTAAAAAATTCCGGTGTTGTAGGTAGAGAAGATATTCATAGTGTAAGTCTTAAACAAAAAGGATGGATGAAAACGAGTCCGAATCAAAAAGAATGGAATGAAACTATTGCCGAGCAATATTTTGCCATTGATAAACCTTCTTTTTTGTGGCATGTTAAAATGAAACTGTTTTCTCTTATAGAAACTCAAGGAGTCGATCACTTTAGTGATGGAAAAGGTCAAATGCAAATAAGGTTGTTGTCGCTTATACCAATCGTAAATTCGAGCGGGACAAAAATTGATGAAGGGGCGCTTCAAAGATATTTAGCTGAAATAGTTTGGTTCCCTTCGGCGGCATTAAGTCCTTATATTAAATGGGAACCTTTGGATTCAAACTCAGCAAAAGCAACAATGAATTATAAAGGAACAGTCGGATCGGTTATATTTTATTTTAACGGCCGGGGAGAAGTATTAAAACTATTTGCAAATAGATATAAAGAAAATACAGATAATGCGAAACGGGAAAAATGGTTAATTACCATAAAAGAAATTAAGGAATTGAACGGTATAAAAATTCCTGCTAAATCGGAAATTACATGGCAGCTCTCTTCAGGCCCTTTTACATGGTATAAAGTAGAAATAGAAAATATAAAATATAATACTTTCGTACGATTTTAATATTTGTTAATTCCTTCAAAATCATTCAATTTATATCTAAGTCTCATAAAAAACTTTTGAAGTAAAGCTCGTTAGTTTTTATTAAAATAATTATGCTGATATTTGCTGAATATAAACTAATTAATTCGTATTTTAAAAGAAATTAACTTAGGAGGATTAAATGGTTTCTTTAGTTTCTTTATGGCTTCCAATTTTACTTTCTTCTATTTTAGTATTTATAGTAAGCTCCATGATTCATACAATGCTTCAATATCACAAAAATGATTTTAAGAAATTACCCGGCGAAGACGGTATAATGAATGCCCTTCGTAATTTTAACATTCCACCGGGCGATTATATAATTCCTTCTGCCGGTTCGGCAAAAGCAATGAAGGACCCTGAGTTTATTGAAAAAGCCGAAAAAGGTCCGGTTGCTTTTATAACCGTAATGCAAAATGGAATTCCAAAAATGGGAAAAGAATTAACTCTTTGGTTTGTTTATATTCTTGTCGTTAATTTCTTTGCAGCCTATATAACTTCACATGCTCTTTCCGCCGATGCTCATTATCTTTCGGTGTTCAGATTTATAGGTGCAACGGCATTTATGGGCTATTCTTTTGCTTTATGGCAAAGTTACATCTGGTATAAAAGATCTTTCGGCTATGCTATAAAGACAACAATCGACGGTTTGATTTATGCTTTACTTACAGCCGGAGTATTTGGGTGGTTGTGGTAAAATTGTAGAATTTACTTTTTTACCGACAGCTCAACGGAGTCCCTATAGATTACTAATGTCGAAACAGAACTTATGTAATCTTTATACGACTAATAATGTAAACAAAATCAGCTTATAAATAAATTGAGAGCATTATGTTTTCGTTTATTCTTTGGCTTATATTATTAGTAATTTCATGGCCCTTAGCATTGTTGGCACTAATCCTTTACCCGGTTGTTTGGTTATTGCTGCTTCCGTACCGTTTAGTGGGAATAAGTGTTAAAGCTGTTTTTGAATTGTTTGCTGCAATTATCAGACTTCCCGCAAAATTATTTAACAAAGCATTTGCTTCGTAACTTAAAATTCACATTTAACTTTTCATTGCAAGATTTATTATATTTCGCAAACAACTTACGATCTCGTAAATTCGCTTATTTTATTATTTAAATTATAAATGTCTGAGGTTCACATGCGAAAATTAATTTATGTATTTCTTATTTTAGTTATTGCATCACCTGCTCTTTTTGCAAAGGGAAATAAAGCCGATACGTTGATGAAGTCATCAACTTTTTCCGGATTGAAATTCCGGAGTATAGGTCCGGCTTGGAATTCCGGAAGGATAGCTGATTTTGCTGTTAATCCGGCTAATAATAAAGAATATTATGTAGCAACCGCAAGCGGTAATTTATGGAAAACCGGTAACGACGGTATTACATGGGAAGCAATTGGCGATACTCTCCCTTATTCATTGGGATGTGTAGAAATTGATCCGAATAACCATCACGTTGTTTGGGTCGGTTCTGGAGAAAATAATTCCCAAAGAGCTATCGGTTACGGCGACGGTGTTTACAAGTCTACTGATGATGGAAAGACTTGGAAAAATATGGGACTTAAAAACTCCCGTCAGATTGGAAATATATTAATTGATCCAAGAAATTCTGATGTTGTTTTTGTTGCCGCGGAAGGATCAATTTGGGGACCCGGCGGTGATAGAGGTTTATATAAAACGGAAGACGGCGGAAAGACTTGGAAAAAGGTTTTATCGATAAGTAAAAATACCGGTGTGAGAAACGTAGTGTTCGATCCTCGTAATCCCGATATTCTTTATGCGGTATCACATCAGAGAAGACGACATGTTTATACAAAGATTAATGGCGGACCGGAATCTGCTGTGTATAAATCGACTGATGCCGGCAAGAGTTGGAAGAAAATTATGAAAGGTTTACCCAAGGTTGATTTAGGCGGAATGGGAATTGCCGTCTCTCCTGTTAATCCCGATGTTATTTATCTAAGTGTTGAAGCAGCTTACGATAAAGGAGGATTTTACAGATCTACAAATATGGGAGAAAGCTGGGAGAGAATGAGTAACACATTTTCCTCAGGACAATATTTTAACGAAGTTTATTGCGATCCGAAAAATGTAGATAAAGTTTATCTTACCGATGTCCGCTCTAAATTTACAGTTGATGCCGGTAAAACGTGGAAAACAATTGGAGTAAAAGGGAAGCATGTTGATGATCATGCAATATGGATTGACCCGGAAGATACGGATCATATTTTGTTCGGCTGCGACGGCGGAATTTATGAAACATACGACGGTACAAAAAATTGGGAGTTTAAACCCAATTTACCTGTAACACAATTCTACAGGGTTAGTTTGGATAACAAATATCCTTTCTATAATATTTACGGAGGAACACAGGATAACCAAAGTATGGGCGGACCGTCCCGTACTATTAGTCGTGATGGAATTGTGAACAGCGATTGGATAATGACAGTAGGAGGAGACGGATTCTTTCAAGCCGTTGATCCCACTAACCCGAATATAGTTTATTCCGAATGGCAATATGGCAATATTGTTAGATTTGATAAAAAGAGCAGGGAAGTAACTCATATCCGCCCCGAACCGGCTAAAGGCGAAAAATCTTTTAAATGGTATTGGGATGCTCCTTTCTTCATCAGTCCGCATTCGCATACAAGGTTGTATATAGCAGCAGAACGGGTTTTCAGAAGTGATGATAGGGGAGAAAGCTGGCAAGAAATAAGCGGGGATCTGTCAACTAAAAAGGATAGGAATTCGTTTAAAGTTATGGGTAAATATTGGAGCTACGATGCAGTTGCAAAAGATGTTAGTACTTCATTGTTCGGATTGATTGTATCTCTGACGGAATCTCCGGTTAAAGAAAATCTGCTTTATGCCGGCACAGATGACGGGTTAATTCAAGTAAGCGAAGATGCGAAAACTTGGCGCAAAATTAAAAGCTTTCCGGGAGTACCAAAATATACATTTGTTAGCGATATTCTTCCCTCGCAGTATGATGAAAATGTGGTTTACGCAACATTTAATAATTTTGAGCAGGATGATTTTACTCCTTACGTTTTGAAAAGTACAAACAAGGGGAAAAGCTGGAAATCAATTGCGGGGAATCTTCCTAAAAACGGAGCCGTTAATACTATAGTGGAAGACCCGGTAAATCGTAACTTGCTTTTTGTAGGAACTGAATGGGGAGTATATTTTACAACGGATGGTGGGGAAAACTGGGTACAGTTAAAATCGGGCTTGCCGAAAGTGAAAGTTCCGGATATAGCAATTCAAAAAAGAGAAAATGATTTGGTTTTAGCAACTTTCGGAAGGGGATTTTATGTTTTAGATGATTATTCTCCTCTAAGAAAAGTTTCAAAAGAATTTCTTAGGAAAGATGCATATATTTTTCCAATTAAAGATGCTTTAATGTACCACATGTCTTCAAGTAGATACGGGCAAGGCGCTACATATTTTAAAGCTCCCAATCCTCCGTTCGGAGCAGTGTTTACTTATTACTTAAAAGAAGTTCCTAAAACATTGAAGCAAATTAGAAAAGAAAAAGAGAAAAAATTATTTAAGAAAGGTAAACCTATTCCTCAGCCTAGTTACGATGAAATAAGGAAAGAGAAAAATGAAGTTCCCCCGTACTTGGTTTTTACAGTTTCGGATAATACAGGTAAGGTTGTAAGGAAAATTACATCAGCGCCTAAAAAAGGTATTAACAGAGTTGTATGGGATTTAAAATACGATAGCTTCAATCCGGTTACACTTAAGAAGGATAAATTTAATGCAACGGCTAAGCAGAAGAGCAGCTTGTTAGCATTGCCGGGTAAATATTCTGTTACTATGTCTATGGTTTACGAAGGTAAAGAAAAACAACTTGCCGGACCAAAGGCATTCACTGCTAAAATATTAAATAACACAACATTGCCGGCAAAAAATATGATCAATAAAATTGCTTTTGAAAGAAAAGCATTAGACCTGGCGAGAAAAGTTGTAGGCGCTAAAAAAGAAGCAGCTGAACTTTCTAAACGAGTTGAGATTATTAAACAAACAATAAATAATACGTCCGGCGCTTCGTTTGCGCTTATGCAGAAGGTTAATGGTGTCTCGGATAAACTAAAAGACCTATTGTTCAAGTTTAACGGACAGCCGGCTAAAGCAAGCCTGGAAGAAATTCCTCCTTCGCCTGTTCCGTTAAGTTGGCGAGTAGGAGATATGCTGAACCCGACTTGGAATTCGTCTTCTGAAATTACTAGGAATCAATCGGTTGCTTACGATATATTAAAAGAAGAATTGCCGAATATTGTGAAGGAATTAAAGACTATTAAATACAAAGAACTAAAAGCAATTAATATTGACTTAGAAAATATCGGTGCTCCATGGACCCCGGGAAGAATTCCGGAATAGGTTTAAAGTCTTCAAATGCCCAACATTTTTACTTGTCTGCAGAAAGCAGAAAAAGTTGGGCATTTCACATCTTGTTTCCTATCGTGCTTGTAACCATGGGGAACAGCCATGGCTGTTCAAAAAACGATAAAATTAAAATATTTATGAATTCTTACTTTTATTGACAGATCATGATAAACTTCATAAATGGCTGAAAAAACGTTCCATTCCAGTCTGGAAGGAGTTGAAAGCCGGACTCTGTTAATCAAAGTATTTGTGAGATGCCGGAACAAGTCCGGTATGACAGAAAAACTCATGTTATTCCATTAATGGGTGGATTCTCTATTATTCCTTTCGAATTCAATAGAATTATACTTAACACTTTATTATATTTATTAGTTATAATGGTTGTGGTTTTTTCAGCGTAAAATTTAAGGTAAAATCTAATGGGCAGTAACAAATATAAACAAGCAAAAGAAAAGTATTTAGAAGAATTAAAAAATAGTAAAACAACCGGGATGAAATTCACTTCCGTTTCGGGTGAAGAAGTTAAACCGATTTATGCGCCGGATGATTTGGATGGGAACGATTATCTGGAAGATATAGGATTCCCGGGGCAGTATCCGTTTACAAGAGGTATTCATGCAAGCGGATACAGAGGCAGAATATGGACAATGCGTCAGTTTGCCGGGTTTGGAACTCCGCAGGACACTAATGGACGATTTAAGTATTTACTTGCCAATGGTCAAACCGGACTTTCCGTCGCTTTTGATTTGCCGACTTTAATGGGTTACGATTCGGATGATGAATTCAGTCGCGGTGAAGTTGGTATCTGCGGCGTTGCAATATCATCGCTCCAAGATATGGAAATATTGTTTGACGGCATACCTTTGGATAAGGTTTCAACATCTATGACAATTAACTCGCCTGCAGCAATGGTTTATGCTTTTTATCTTGCGGTTGCTAAAAAGCAGGGAGTTCCGTTCAATAAATTACGCGGAACTTTACAAAACGATATTCTTAAAGAATATATAGCACAAAAAGAATTTATTTACCCGCCTAAACCATCTATGAGAATAATTACGGATATGATTGAGTTCTCTACTAATGAAGTACCGCAATGGAATCCGGTTTCAGTCAGCGGTTATCATATCCGCGAGGCGGGATCGACTGCTGTTCAAGAACTTGCTTACACTTTAGCCGATGGGTTTGCTTATATTGAAGATTGTCTTGAAAGGGGATTGGATATTGATAGTTTTGCTCCCCGTATATCTTACTTTTTTAACTCGCATCTGGATTTCTTTGAAGAGATTGCAAAGTTTATAGCTGCAAGAAGAATTTATGCAAAACGAATGAAGGAGAAGTATGGTGCGAAAAATCCACGTTCGTGGTGGCTGCGTTTCCATACTCAAACTGCGG
>BDSW01000337.1 GCA_002898175.1 bacterium BMS3Abin04 | reverse complement strand
ATATACAACTCACCGGGTATTCCAATTGGAACTTTTTCAAGGTTTTTACCTAGGACATAAACATTAATATTTGAAATTGAGCAACCTAAAGGAACAGTTCTTAAACTTGTTATTTTCTCATATTTTCCCCATAAGGATCCAACGGTTGCTTCGGTTGGACCATAACCATTAAAAAAGTTATAATCTTGTTTCCACTTTTCCCCGATTTCCGTTGCACATACTTCGCCCGCAGAAATAATAATCTGAAGGTTTGGTATTTTCCTATATTTCATTACGGAAAGTATGGACGGAGGTACAATAGCAAAAGTAATTCCGAGTTTGTCAAAGTTTCCCAATAAATTTTCAATATCCCGCATCTCATCTTTTTTAAATAGAGTAAGCATAGCCCCAGTTAACAGCGCTGAAAATATTTCAATAATGGAAGCATCAAAATTTATTGATGCAAATTGAAGAATATTAGAATTACTTTCAACTTTCCAATCATGCTGAACTGCATTAATTAGATTTAATACTCCTCTATGCTGTAATAATGTCCCTTTTGGTTTTCCTGTTGATCCGGATGTATAAATTATATATGCCAAATTTTCCGGGTAACTAAGATCCTTAAATTCTTTACCATTTATTTCTTCTACTTCAAACTGATTTAATGAAACGGTTGGTATTTCTATATTATTAAATTTACCGGTGTATTTTTTCTCTGTTAATATGAAAGCAGGGTTCGAATCCTCGAATATATATTTTACTCTATCGCCGGGAGTTGCCGGATCGATCGGTAAATACACCCCGCCGGCTTTTAAAATCCCCAACAAACCTATTATCATATCAATTGATTTATCACTGTATAACGCAACTACTTCTTCAGGTTTGATACCTTCTTTTCTTAGGTAATATGCCAATAAGTTAGCTCTTCGGTTAAGATTTGAATAAGTTATATGCTGATCCCCAAAACTTACTGCAATATTACCTGGATATTCTTCAGAAATCTTTTCAAATTTTTGATGAATACATAAATCCTTATCATAGTCAGAACGTTTTAAATTTAGCTCATTAAGTTTTTCTTTTTCTTCTACCGACAGATAATTAACTTCATGAAATTTTATATCATCTTTCTCAATTATTTCTTGAATTATTCCCTTAAAATGATTTAGCAAATTCACAACAGATTCAACAGAAATTAGAGTTGAATCAAATGCTATTTCCAATGTAATTGGAATATTCGATGAAGAAACTACTGTTATAGGATAATTTGTTTTCTCAACGGTTTTGACATCCTTTATTTCAAAACTCAGATCAATATTTTTAACAGAACTGTCAACCGGGTAATTTTCGAAAACAAATAAACTATCAAATAAAGAATCCTTACTAGGGATATCACTCCATTTTTGAATTTCAAATAAAGGAGTATGTTCAAAGTCTTTAACAGCTACTTGATTTTTATGAAAATCGATAATCCAATTAGTTAATGAAACATTTGTGTCAATGGTTGCTCTTATTGGCAAAGTATTAATAAACAATCCCAGCATAGTTTCCGAACCGGTAAGGTCTGTTGGTCTACCGGAAAATGTAGCACCGAAAACAACGTCATCTTCTCCACTATATTTTGCCAGCAAAATCGCCCATACGGCTTGTAAAAAACTATTAATAGTAATTTTATTTCTTTTTGCGTATTCAATAATTTTGTATGAAAGATCTGTATCAAGAACTCTTTTTTCTTTTAAATATGAATTTTCTTTGTTTTCCAGTAAAGGAATTATAGATTTAATATTTAACGGAGTAGGAGACGAAAAACCTGCTAAATAATTTTTCCAGAAATTTTCGGCTTTATTTCTATTCCTTGATTTTAAATATTGAATAAAATCTTTATACGGTCTTTTATAAGGTAATTTTATTTCTTTATTTTTAGAAAAAACTTCATAATATGTAAAAACTTCTTTTAATAAAATTGGTAGTGACCAACCATCCATCAATATATGATGATGACTCCATAGTAGTTTATATTCACTTTCAGAAATTTTGATTAATTTTACTCTTAACAACGGAGCTTTCGAAAGATTAAATCCAATTTTCTTATCTTTTTGTACAAGATTGTTAAATCTTTCTTCAATTTCTTTTTCAGTAAACTCTGCCCAGTCATAAATATCTATAGGCACTTCAACTTTATCGTTTACTACCTGCAACATCTTACTAACTTTTTTATAAACAAACGAAGTGCGTAAAATATCATTATTATCAACTACCGCTTGCCAGGCTTTTTTAAATGCTGCTTCGTTAATCTTTCCTATTAATGAAGCAATCAGCTGTTCAAAATATTCTTCCGACTCCTGGTTGTAAATTGTATGGAACAGCATCCCTTTTTGCATTGGAGAAAGAGGATAAATTGATTTAACATTTTGTATTGTTTTAGTTTTCATTATTTATTCAAGATTATTATTATATTTTTGCTATAGTTTTACTTTTAAATATTTCATCCATTTTCTTTTCAAATAATTGTATTTTCTTATCATCAAATTCTATCTTACCATAATCTGAAGTTCCTTTCCTTAAAAAATTTTTAGGCTTAATTCCCATTGTCAAAAGTATTTCATTAGCATGATCAAACTTTTCTTCATAATTTTTCATAAAATCAAATTCACTATTTTGCTTAACTATTTTTAATTTATCTTTATTTAATTCAATACCCAAAAAATTTGATATTTTAACAATTGTTGCGTCGAAATTATTTTTCAAGTCTTCATAATGAAGGAATAAAACATTTTCATTTTCTTTAACTTTATACCAACCCAAAACATGATTGAACCAAGATTTAGATTGTAATTTACCATCAAGAAACTTCTTAAAAAACGCATCAAAATTATTGTGATATTTGAGATATGATTTATAAAAATGATAATAAGAAAGAACTACATCCATTCCGTTTCGCATAATATAAATATATTTACATTTCCCTTTCGGTATTTTATCGTATGGTAAATGTGTTTTAAATATTCTTGGATTAGGCAAGCCTTTTAATCTGATATTACTAAATGGAATCCGTTCAAAAAAAGGTATTTTCTCTCCTATATGATTGAATTCTAAATCGCCGTTTGATATTAATTGATAAATTATCATTTGCATCCAAGTTGTACAGGAACGAGGATATGTAACAATAAATACATCCGTTGGAATAGGTTTATAAATTAGTTTAATAAATCTTAAGGATGCAATTGTCTGTGCAATATATTGGGATATACCCCCAAAAAATTCAAAAACTCTTTGAACAATTAATAAAGTAATATTAAGCAATTTCATTTAATTATAACCATTTTACTATTCGTCTAATTCTAATAATAAATCACCTAGATCATCATCCGTTATATCTGCATCTTCAAAATCTATAGCAGAAATTTCTACTTTACCTTCAATTATACTACTCTCTATTATATTCAATACATTGTTTTGGAATGATTTAGCCAAATCTTCAATAGTTCCCGAATTATAGTGATTTTGCGAATAATTAATATGCAGTACCAGCTCTCCGTTTGCTATATTCCCTGTCACATCCAATAAATGAGACCGAATATTATCTCGACTTCGCTCATCACCTTTAACTTCTTTTGCTTGCTTAAACCGGCTTTTTTGATTTCTTTTTTGGTTAAATATGCCCAAATAATTAAACATAATATCCGGTTCATCAATATCATTCATTATTATCTTCGCGTTTTCGTTTTTTGTCAAGTATTTTAATACTCCGAATCCTATTCCGTTATTCGGTATAGTTCTAAATTGTTCTTTAATATATTTAATCGAATCCAGCAGACTTACCGAATCTTTAAGATCAAGCAAAACCGGGTACGTGGTTGTAAACCATCCTATTGTTCTTGAAATATCAACATCGTCAAATAAGTCTTCTCTGCCGTGCCCTTCTATTCCAATGATATGTTTTCTTTTACCACTCCATTGTGATAACGAATAATTAAAAGCCGATAATAAAATCTCTACAACATTTGTGTTAAATTTTTGTATTGTTTCTTTTATAAGTATTGCTGTCTTTTCTGCAGGAATTCGAACAATAATTTTTCCTTGAGTATTTTCCATATTTTTGCCGTTATAAAAATCAACCGGGATTTTAGCGTATTCATTTAACTGCTTTAGTTTTTTCCAATAACTCAATTCATCAATCCAAATTTGATCATTCGCTGAACTGAGAAGCTTTTCCGACCAATATTTAAATGAAGTTGTTTTAAGCGGAAGTTTAACTTCTATACCCGATTTGAGTTGATCATAAACGGTTTGCAAATCTTCTAAAATAATTCCCCATGAAACTCCGTCAATTACTAAATGATGAATTACTATTAACAATCTGTCGTTTTCATTTTCGTTCAGTTTGAAATATACAATTCTAAATAAAGGTCCCTTTTCAATGTCTAGACTTCTCTGATATGCATTAGCTTTTTCAGTTATTAGTTTTAGTACTGCATGGTTATCAGAGGCTGATAAATCCTCAATTGCGAAAGGTATATTCGAAATCATTTCACTGAAAAATTGTCTATATTCATTTTCGTTTCGCTTATACCGAAGCCTCAATACATCATGATGCTTCATGGTTTCATTCACTGCCTGCTCAAATTTTCCAATATCAATTTTTTCCGAAACCTCTAATAAAATCGATTGATTCCAATGATTCGGATTTCCAAACCTTTTTTCAAAAAACCATTGCTGAATAGGCGTTAAAGGAAATTCTCCCGAAATCATTCCTTGCTCGGCAATAACTTTTTTAGCTTGTTTAGCTAAATTCGCAAGACCTAATATAGTTGGAGCTTCAAATAAATTTTTAGGACTCAATTTCAATCCGGCAAAATTTGCTTTAGCTATAACTTGAATTCCTAATATTGAATCTCCACCGAGTTCGAAGAAATTATCGAGAACACCGATTTTATTGATTTTCAATACATCTTTCCATATGTGCAACAAAATTTTCTCTGTATCACTTTCGGCTTCTACAAATTTATTCGAAAGAACTAAGTAGTCTTCTATAGGTTCAGGTAAATTTTTCTTGTCTATTTTTCCATTCGGGGTTTTCGGCATTTTATCTAATTTTACAAATGGCGAAGGGACCATGTAATCCGGTAAAATTTCATTTAAGTATTTTCTCAATTCAGAACTTTCAATAGATGTATCGTTATTAGCAGTAAAATATGCAACTAATCTTTTAATACCGGGTCGGTCCTCACGAAAAATAACAGCAGCTTCATTAACGGCAGAATGCTTTTTAATATTTTCTTCTATTTCTCCAAGTTCTATTCTAAAACCTTTGAACTTAATCTGGTTGTCAATTCTTCCGACAAATTTTATATTTCCATCCGGTTGATAAAATGCCAAATCACCGGTTCGATAAATTCTTCTTCCACTTTTTGCACTAAATGGATTAGGAACAAATTTTTCTGCTGTTATATCCGGCCTGTTTAAGTATCCTCTTGCTTCGCCCACCGATTCTATATAAACTTCTCCCGGAACACCTATCGGACTTAAATTCATATTTCTATCAAGAATAAAAATCCGTGTATTTGACATTGCCCGACCGATTGGTGTAATATCATCGATAAAAATTTTGGTTTCAATAAGATAGAGAGTTGAACAAATAGTTGTTTCCGTAGGTCCGTATCCGTTAAGAATTAACATTTCCGGTACCTTATCCAATATTCCGGATAGGGTACTGAGTTTTATAGGCTCAACACCAACCATCAATTTTTTAATAAAACAGTTATCGGAATTTTTATCTAACCAATTATTAAATTCATCTAAAATAAACGGCGGAAGGTAACCGCTATTTACCTTGTGTTCAATAAGCCAGGGAAATAGTTCGTTGTTACTAGCTCTAATTTCTTGAGGGACAATATGTAATTCATTTCCGAATATTAAAGGATAAAATATTTCGTAAACCGATGCATCAAAATTCAAACTTGTCCATAAACTACAAACTCCATCTCTTATAGGTTTTCTCGCATCAATATCATAAGTATGGTTTACAACTCCTTTGTGTGTAAGCATTACACCTTTAGGCATACCGGTAGAACCAGATGTGTAAATAATATAAGCAAGGTTTTCGGGGTTAGCCGTAACTTTTATTTTTTCTACATTGATAAACTTTTCATTGTAATTATCAAACGTAATAACTTCTATATCCGGATTTGTAATTTTATCTTTTAATCCATTTTGTGCAAAAACAATTTTCGTATTACTATCATTAAGCATAAATTCAATCCGTTTTCCCGGATAAGACGGATCAAGAGGTAAATAAGCAGCACCGATTTTGATAACTCCCAAAATCACGGCAATGGTTTCAACGGACGGATACATATAAACTCCGACAATATTATCATTGTTAAAACCCTTCTCAAGCAAATAATTGCCAACAGCATTAGAAAGCTTATCCAGATTTTCATAACTTATTGTATTTCCATTATTTTCTACTGCTACTCTATCGGGATGTTTTATTGCTTGTTCATTAAATAACTCATGCAGTGTTTTATCTCCAGGGAAATCATTTTCGGTTTTATTCCAAATGTTAAGTAATAGTTGTTTTTCTTGTCCCGTAACTAATTCTATATCGGATATTCTTTTCTCCGGTTCTTCTGATATCAAATTCAGAAGATAATAGAAATGACTAATCATTCTTTCAATAGTTTCTTTACTGAATAAACCCGTATTATATTCAAATACTCCGCTTATATAATTGTTACTTTGCGTTAGGACTAATGTTATATCAAATTTAGATGTTTTGAGGTCTAATTGTAATGGTTCTATAATTATTCTTTCCGTTTTAATATCTTTTAACGGGGATTGATTATAGACAAACATTACTTGAAAAAGGGAAGAGTGGCTGAGTGACCGTTTAATGTTAAGTTCGTCAATCAATTTTTCAAAAGGGATTTCTTGGTTGGAAATTGCATCTACTACCGTTTTTCTTACTTGTTTTAGTAAAGCAGTAAAACTATCGGAAGCAGAAATATTTGTTCTTAAAACCAATGTATTTACCAATAAACCTATAAGGTTTTCCAATTCACTTCTTATTCTGCCGGCGGAAGGTGTACCGATTAAAATATCATTACTGTTAGAATATTTGTTTAACAAAACATTAAATACTGTCAACAATAAAACAAACATTGTTGCATTTTCTTTTTTGCTTATCTTTTGAAGAGCTGTAAAAAGTTCGTTATCAATATCAAATGATATTCTGTTACCATTTTGACTTTGAATTGGGTTTCTTGAAAAGTCTGTAGGAAGTTCAAGCAACGGCGGAACGTTTTTAAGGTTATCCTTCCAATAATCTATTTGCTTTTTATATAAATCACTTTTCATCCACTCTTTTTGCCAGTAAGCATAATCCACGTATTCAACCGGTAATTCCGGTAGTGCTACTTCGCTATTATTAACAACACTTGTATAAATGGCAGCTAATTCTTTTACCAAAATTTCAACAGACCAGCCATCTGAAATAATATGATGCATACAAATTAATAACAAGTATTCGTCATTATATATTTGAATAAGTTTCCATCTGATTAACGGACCATTAGCTAGATCAAAAGGCTTTAATGCATCGTTTAATATAAGCTTATAGGCTTCGTCCTCTCTAATGTTTTCATCTATACCTGTTAAATCAACAAAGTTTAATTCTAATTGTAAGTTATCCAATATAACTTGTTTAACTTTACCTTCCTCAGACGGGAAAATAGTACGAAGCGATCCATGTCTTTTAATAATTTCATTAATACACTCATGAAACTTATTGACGTCGACTTTACCTTTAATTTTTACACTTCCTGGAATATTGTAAGTAGGTTTTCCCGGTTCAAGTTGTTCAAGAAACCAAATTCTTTGTTGAGCAAACGAAAGTGATAATTCTTGCTTTTTATCAACCCGTTGTATTTGTGAAATTATATTTTTTGTTGTTAAATTATCTCTCTCCTTATCAACTACTTTAAAATCCGGGATATCAGTTTTAGATATTTTATAATTTAATTCCTTTGATAATTTAATGGTTATACCACTCAAATAATCATTATCCGGCAATACTTGCCATTTCTTCGCAAGCTTGCTGTCAATCTCTTTATGCTCTCGAAATCTCGGGTCGCCAACCATGTGTGATTCAGGATGAATCCCGTCAGTCATTCTTGCATATTTATCTTTGTAAGGATCAAGCATTTCTTCATCAAAAGGTATTTCTAAAAAGTCACAAATCTCTAACATATACTTGCGAGGATTGCTTACAAGGTTTTCATATTTTAATAAGTACTTTCTTCTATTAGGAATATTTTCCAAAAACCGAATTACATTTTGATTATTTATCAACCAAAATAACTCGGCATTTTCACGTTCATTAAAATTATGACCGGCGCCAAAAACTTCATTTAACTTACTACTTAAGTAAGATTGAATCATAGCGGAAGGATGACGGGTAATATGAATATATTTCGCATCCTCAAAATATTCTTCTGCTCTTAAAAGTACTTCCGGATTGGATGCATACGTAGTTGTTTTATCTACTAAAAGTTTATTACCAACAAGTTCCTGAAGTTTATAATAGAAATCTTGAACTGTTAAACCTGAATTCTCAAATTCCTGAATGATTAAACCTGCTTTAATATAGTCACAATTATATATCTGTATTACGGCACGTGTTAATCCTTCCGACCAGCCTTTTTCTCTTCCCTCAAAAGCTTTTTTCCTATCTTCTAATTTTTCAAATAAAAGAAGGGCAAGTTCCGGCGGGACAAATAAGTTTGGATTTCCGGAAAGCATCACACGCAAAAGTGTAGAACCTGAACGTGGTGCTGAAAGTATAAATGCAGCTTTACTATCTCCCTTTTTCGTAAAACTATTAGTAGTTTTCTTCAGATAAGATTTTTCGCTTATCTGATTTCTCAGTATTTCTACTTTATTTGCATCAATCCAAACTTGTCCATTTGAATCGGTTCTACCCGATATACTTTGTAAAAATGTAGAATCTTCATCTAATAATTTTTCCAAAGAATTATAATAATTTGATATTAAATACTTTGAATACAATTCTATGGTTTGGTTATCGAATAGTGATACAACCCAAACAACTTCGCCGAGTTTCTTTTGCAAATTATTTATGAAAACAGCTGCTTTTAACGAATCACCGCCAAGTTCAAAAAAGTTTTCATCAATTCCAATTTTCTGAATATCTAAGACCTCAGACCACATCTTTGCAACAATCATTTCAAGTTCGTTTGTCGGTGGTTTATAATTTATTTCATCTTTTGTTTCGTTAATATCTATTGATAACAGCGCTCTTATATCAATTTTACCATTTGTTGTTAAAGGAATTGTATCTACTTTAATAAAAGATGAAGGAATCACATAATCAGGCAATCTTTCCTTTAGAAAATCTCTCAGTTCTTTGTTTGATAATGTTTTATCATCTGAAGAAACAAAATATGCAAATAAAACATTTTGACCGTTCTTATCTTTCTTAGCTAAAACAACAGATTCTTTAACCCTATTATTCTTTAATAATAGATTATTAATTTCCTTAAGTTCAATTCTAAAACCGCGTACTTTAACTTGATCATCATTTCTTCCGAGATATTCAAAGAT